>CAYPDV010000035.1:0-24928 GCA_964409525.1 uncultured Gemmatimonadaceae bacterium | reverse complement strand
AGGACCTCGAGGATGTTCAGACAGGTGTCGAGCCCGATGAGGTCGGCCAGGGCGAGCGGCCCCATCGGGTGGTTCATGCCCAGCTTCATGACGGTGTCGATCGCCTCGGCCTCGGCCACGCCTTCCATCAGGGCGAAGACCGCCTCGTTGATCATCGGCATGAGGACCCGGTTCGAGACGAAGCCCGGGAAATCGTTCACCTCCACCGGCGTCTTCCCCAGGTCCCTCGCCAGCTCGAGGATCGTCTCCGTGGTGGAGTCGTCGGTGGCGAGCCCCCGGATCACCTCCACCAGCTCCATGACGGGGACCGGGTTCATGAAGTGCATCCCGATGACCTTGCCGGGGCGGGTGGTGTGCGCCGCGATCGCCGTGATGGAGATCGAGGAGGTGTTCGAGGCCAGGATCGTCCGCTCGTCGGCCACCCGGTCCAGCTGCTGGAAGAGGGTGCTCTTGAGCTCCGCACGCTCGGGGACCGCCTCCACCACGAGGTCGACGTCGGCCGCCCCCTCCTCCACCGAGGTCGAGGGAGAGATGCGGGTGAGCGTCGCCTCCTTCTCGTCCGGGGTGATCCGCTCCTTGGCGACCTGGCGGTCGAGGTTGCGTCCGATGGTGGAGAGCCCGTCGGCGAGGGCGTCCTCGGAGACGTCGATCAGCGTGACCCGCCGGCCGCTCCGGGCCGCGACGTGCGCGATCCCGTTGCCCATCGTGCCGCCGCCGATCACCGCGATGCGTTCGATGTCCATCGTCACCTCGTCACCAGCCATCCCATGAAGTAGATGCCCAGGAGGAGCCCTCCGGTGGCCACCAGCCACTGGCCGGGCCCCGGGCCCCCCGCGTCGTCCTCCTTCCCGGGCGCGCCGCGGTCCTCCGGCGCGTCCGGCTCCCGCTCCACCACGTCCCGTACGCCGCGGGGGTTCACCCACCATCCGCCGAGCGCCGCGAGTCCCAGCAGCACCGCCAGCACCCCGGCGGTGAACACCTCCAGGAGCCAGAGCTCGGTCGGGCTCATCGCGGCCGCCGCACCCCCGCCCCGCAGTTCGAGGCGCCCGAGCAGCGGCACCGCGGCCCAGGCGAGGAGCGCCACGGCCGCAGCCGCAGTCGTCGCGCCGACGAGCGCCTTCACCGGTCGGCCCCGGGAAGCGGCGTCAGCGGATCCGCTCGCCGGACGGTGCGGCCCGGACGGAAGAACCCCGAGCGCCAGGCCAGGTGCCCTGCCAGGAGGAATCCGGCGGCCCCGACGACGCTCCCCTCGGGGCCGAACGCCCCCCCGCTCAGCCACTCCGCCCCTCGTGGCACGCCCTCCCAGTAGGGGGTGTCCGCCAGCTCGAGGCCGCTGACCGGGAGATCGACCCAGAAGGCGAGGGCCCAGTTCCAGCCGAGGTGGGCGCCGGTGGCCCACCAGAGGCTTCCCGTGCGGAGATAGAGCGCCCCCAGGAAGAGGCCCGCCCCCGCGATGCCCGCCAGGCCGATGGCGGAGACCGACGGATTCGTCCAGTGGAGCAGCGCGAAGGCGCCCGAGGTGAGCAGGAGCGCGGGGCCCGACCCCCACGCCTCTGCGAGCGCCTGGAGGGGGTAGCCCCGGAAGACCGCCTCCTCGGCCGCCGCCGGGAGGAGGAGCACGGCGAACGAGACCGCTCCGGTGGTCAGCCACGCCGGAACGGAGCCCGCCTCCGGGCTCCAGCGGACCGCGCCCAGCGCCGCCTGGACCGCGACCACCGCGATCGCGACGGCGAGTCCGAGCAGGAGCCCCAGGCCGGCCTCCCGGGGCGCCTCCGGACCGCCGTGGAAGCCGAGCGCCGAGAAGGGCCTCCCGTCGAGGCGGAGGAGGAGCCACCCGGCCAGCCCCGCCGCCACCAGCGTGACGGCCCCTCCGGTCGCGACCGCCGCCGGCGTGGTCGGCTCCAGCCCGGCAAGGGGGAAGCCGAGCAGGAGGACCAGGCCCACGAAGAGGAGGAGCCAGAGGCCCAGCCTCCAGACCAGCCGGAGGCGGTCCGCGTCGTTCCTCAGGAAGTCGGCCACCGGCGCCCCGACCTCGCGAGCTCCGCCGGGCCCGGACCCTCAGGAACGGTCGTTCGGGAAGGTCCGGACCATCCGGACCACCCCGACACCGATCATGACCTTGAGGAGGTCCCCCGCGAGGAAGGGCACCACGCCGAGAGCGAGCACGCCCCCGAGCCCGCCCCCCGTGAGCAGCCAGAGACGCGAGACGCCGCCCACGTAGAGGACGAGCACGCCCGCCGCGAAGGCGAGGCCGAGCCGGAGGAGGCTCCGCCCGTCGCGGCCGGCCAGCAGCCCGGTCACGAACGCCGCGGCCGGGAAGGCCGCGAGGTAGCCGCCCGTGGGTCCCAGCAGCCACGGGATCCCCGCGCCGCCACCCGAGAAGACGGGCAGTCCGGACGCCCCGGCGCCGAGGTAGAGCGCCATCGCCCCGGCTCCCGCCCACGGTCCCAGGAGCGCGCCCGCCAGGAGCACGAAGAGCGGCTGGAGCGTCATCGGGACCGGCGTCCACGGCAGCGGCATCGCCACGTACGCGCCCAGCGTCGTCGCCGCGACCGCGGCCAGCATCCCCAGCGCCACGCGGGTCCGGCGGTCTTCGACCGGCTCGTGGACCGCCCAGGTCCTCAGCGTCTCGGTGAAGGTGCTCACGTCGTATCTCCCTGGTCGATGGTTCCGTTCCGATTCGCCCCGTCCGTTCCCGGAGCTCGGCTCACCGCCGCTCGACGGCGAGAGCCACGGCGTTGCCGCCCCCGAGGCAGAGCGTCGCCATCCCGGTCTCCGCGTCCCGGTCCTCCATGGCGTGGAGGAGGGTGACCAGCACCCGCGCCCCCGACGCGCCGATCGGGTGCCCGAGCGCGACGGCGCCACCGTGGACGTTGACCCGCTCCGGGTCCATCTCGAGCTCCCGCATGTCCGCGATCGCCTGCACCGCGAACGCCTCGTTCACCTCGAAGAGGTCGTAGTCTCCGATCGAGCGGCCCTCCCTCTCCATCAGGTTCCGGACTGCGACCACCGGAGCGAAGAAGAGCTCCTGCGGCTCCACCCCACCCGACGCGTACCCGGTGATCACGGCGCGCACCGGCAGCCCGTGCGCCTGTGCGTACTCGAGCGAGGTGACGAGCACCGCCGCCGCGCCGTCGTTCAGGCCGGGGGCGTTGCCCGCCGTGACCACGAGGTCCTCGATGTCGGCCGGCGCATCCCGGGGGAAGGCGGGCCGGAGCGTGCCCAGCTTCTCGATCGAGGTGTCCCTGCGGGGCCCCTCGTCCGTGTCCACGACCGTGGTACCCCTGCGGCCCTCGATGGCGACGGGCACGATCTCGCTCTCGAACTTGCCCTCGTCCATCGCCGACAGCGCCTTCCGGTGCGACCGGAGGGCGAAGTCGTCGGCCTCCTCGCGGCTGATGCCGGCCTTGCTCGCCGTGTACTCGGCGTGGCCTCCCATGTGGCACTCGCCGAAGGAGCACCAGAGGCCGTCGTAGACGAGCCCGTCCTGGAGCTCCTGGTCGCCGAACTTCACGCCTTGGCGGATCCCACGGACGTAGTACGGCACGTTCGACATGGACTCGAAGCCGCCCGTCACGACCACACGCGCGTCTCCGGCCCGGATCGCCTGCGCGCCCAGCATCACGGCCTTCAGCCCCGAGCCGCACACCTTGTTGACGGTCACGGCGGGAACCGTGGCGGGCACGCCGCCGCGCACCGCGGCCTGCCGGGCGGGGGCCTGCCCCGAGCCGGCCGAGACGACGTTGCCCAGGATCGCCTCGTCGATGTCGCCCACGTCGACGCCCGTGCGCTCGAGCAGCTCCCGGACGGCGACGGCCCCCAGCTCGGGACCCGACAGCGGGCTCAGCCCTCCCAGAAAGCGGCCCACGGGTGTGCGCACGCCCCCCACGATCACCGGTGTCGTCTTCTCGTCGCTCATTATTCCCTCGGTTCTCGTCAGCGTCTCAAGTTAATCGGCGGGCGGTCAGGGGGCATCCGTGCGTGCGCCCCATCGCATTCCGATGCATCCCTCAGGCCCGGGCGTCCTCGTCGGTGCCGCCCTCCGGCCCGGAGGGGCGGAGCGTGGGCCGATCGGCGTCCGGATCCAGCCGGCCCCACGGAACCTCGGGATCGTGCTCGAAGACGAGGAGCCACTCCTCGTCGAGGGCGCGCTCCCACAGCTTCCGTTTCGAATCCAGCGTCACCAGCGGCTCCAGGTCGTAGCCCATGATCCACGGCAGCGGAAGATGCGCCGCGGTCGGACAGACGTCGGCCAGGTAGAAGGCGACCTCGCCCCCGCCGTCGATCCGCACCGACTGGTGGTGGGGCGTGTGGCCGGGGGTCGGGACGACCCGGACGCCCTCGGTGATCTCGGCCTCGCCCTCCACGAAGTCCCACAGGTCGGCCTCGGCCACCGGATCGAAGTTCTTCGGCATGTAGCTCGCGCGGATCCTCTCGTTGTCCGTGTGGGCGAAGTCGAACTCCGCCCGCTGCACGACGTGCCGGGCCCCGGGAAATGCGGGCCGCACGTCGCCGGCAGCGTCCACGAGCGTGTTGCCGCCGGCGTGATCGAAGTGGAGGTGGGTGCTCACCACGATATCGACGTCGTCGGGCTCGAATCCGGCCGCGCGGATCCCGTCCTCCAGGCGGGTCGGAGAGCCCTCGTTGTCCACCCCGTAGATGGAACGGAACTTCTCCGACTCCTTGTTCCCGATCCCGGTGTCGATCAGGATCAGCGCCCCGGGCGCCTCCACGAGGAGACAGCGGAGAGCCAGCGGAATCCGGTTCCGTTCGTCGGGCTGGATGCGACGCTCCCAGAGCGGCCGCGGCACCACCCCGAACATCGCCCCCCCGTCCAGCCACTGGAGCCCCGCCTCGACGGCGTGGATCCGGATCCGCCCGACCCGCGTGGAGCGGACCGGTGGAAGCTGGCTCGCGGAGGTGGTCGTCATCGCTCCTCGCTCAGGGAGGGGCCGGCCGGGACGCTACGGCCGTCCAGCAGTCGCTGGAGCCCCCGGAAGTCGTGCGCCCCCTCGAGATGCGCCTCGTCCAGGAGCCGGAGGAGGACCCGCGCGGTCGCGAGGGCGTCGCCCCACGCCCGGTGTCTCCCCTCGACGTCCAGCCCGTAATAGGCCGTGAGCGCATCGAGGTTTCGCTTGCGGAGCCGGGGAAGGAGGCGCCGCGCCATCCGGACCGTGCAGAGGCGCTCGACGTCGGGCACCTCGCCCCGTGCGTCTGCGAGCTGGGCACCGACGAAGCCCCAGTCGAAGCGGGCGTTGTGGGCGACGAAGACCCGGCCTTCCAGCCGCTCCATGACGTCGTCGGCGACCTCGTCGAAGGAGGGCGCCGAAGCGACCATGGCGTCCGTGATGCCGGTCAGCCCGGAGACGAAGGAAGGGATCCGCCGGCCTGGGTGGACGAGCGAGCGGTACTCGTCGGCCACGAGGCCGTCGCGCACCTCCACCACGGCGATCTCGGTGATGCGGTGCCCCGACCCGTGCGAGCCGCCCGTGGTCTCCACGTCGACCACCGCGTAGGGACCCTGGTGGAGGGGGGCACCGAGCGGGTCGCCCCCGTCCTCCAGACTCCACCGGCCCGTTCCATCGACGCGGAAGCGCGGATCGGGTCCGAGGAGGGCGAAGACGGCCGCGGAGGCGGCGCCCGGATTGCCCCGCAGCCCGAGCACCTGCCGGGCCAGGTCGAGGGTGTGGAGAGAGCCGGTTCGCAGCCGGCGCGCCGCGTCCGCCGCGAGCGAGCCGCTCACGACGCCTCGCCCACGGGAGGCGAGGCCTCCCGTCGGAGCGCGAACGAGAGCGCCTCGAGCTCCATCACGATGTTCACGTCCTCCATCACCACCTCCGGGGGAACCCGCAGTCGGGCCGGGGCGAAGTTCAGGATCCCGCGCACCCCGGCCGAGACCGCGCGGTCCACCACCTCCTGGGCCGCGTCGGCGGGGACCGCGATGATCGCCATCTCCACGTCCTCCTCCCGCACCTTCTCTTCGAGGAGCCGGCCGTGCAGGATCGTGATCCCGTTCCACCGGCGGCCCACCTTCTCCCGATCCACGTCGAAGACCTGCACGATCTCGAATCCCCGACGCCGGAAGTCGGCGTACTCGAAGAGGGCCGAGCCGATGCGGCCCGCCCCGACGAGCGCCACCCGCCACGTCCGGTCCAGCCCGAGGATCCCGCGGAGACGGGCGGCGAGCTCGGGGACCAGGTACCCCATCCCCCGCTTTCCGAAGGAGCCGAAGTGCGAGAGGTCCTTCCGCACCTGCGCGGCGGTGGTCCCGGCCCGGGCCGCGAGGTCCCGGCTGGAGACGGAATCGGAGCCGCCCGGCTCCCCTCCCTCGGCCTCGAGCGTCTCGAGCGCCCGGAGATAGAGAGAGAGACGGCGGACGGTGGAATCTGAGATCTTGCGCGGCACGTCGCAGCCCTTGTGAAAATCTTCACAAAAGTACGCGGGTGGGCGTGCCCTCGTCAATCTGCGGCGGGAGCGGCGCCGTGGGGGCAGGTTGCAGGGGGCGCTGCGCAGGGACGCCATCTCGGAGAGTCCTGCCGGATCAGCCTGCTTGCTACGGCTCCTATCGGATCCGATCCCCTGCGACCCGCCCCCACGGCACCGCTCCCTTCTGGTGGGAGGACCGGAGGGGCACGACACCCCGTCCTTTCGGGTCGGAGGAGGGGAGGGGGTCGGGACCGGCTTCCGGTGGCGCCGAGGGGCGGCCGGGCCGTATGGTGGGCCGAGTACGTGCTTCGAGTACGTGTGTGCAGATCCCTGCCGCAGTCCCGCCGAACCCCACCCCGGAGTCCCCGCAGATGAGACCGACCCCGCCCTCGCGAGCGAGCGTTCCCTCGCCCGCGCGCGTCCAGCGCATTCCCTGCCTCCCTGCTCGCCTCCTCCCGCCCCTCGCCCTCCTCCTGGCGGCCGTGCTCGCGGCCCCGTGGGGCCTCCAGGCGCAGGAGCGCGCGCAGGCGTTCCGCGGAGCCGAGATCCTGCCGATCACCGGCCCGCCGATCGCCGAGGGGACGCTCGTGGTCGAGGACGGGCGGATCGTGGCCGTGGGGTCGGTGGACGAGGTGGAGATCCCCCGGGATGCGGAGGTCCACGACGTGTCGGGGCGCGTCATCATGCCCGGGCTGGTGGACACGCACTCGCACATCGGCGACCTGGACTGGGGCTCCGACGACCCGATCGACGGCGACACGCGGATCCTGGACGTGCTGAACGTTCGGGACTCCGGACTCGAGCGCGCGCGGGCCGGCGGCATCACGACGGCGAACATCATGCCCGGCTCGGGGCAGTTGATGAGCGGGCAGACGCTCTACGTGAAGCTCCGCGACGGGCGGCGCGTCGAGGACCTGCTCTACTGCGGGGATCCCCTCACCGACGTCTGCGGGGGGATGAAGATGGCGAACGGCACGAACCCGCTCGGGAGCTCGGGACCCGGGCCGCAGAGCCGGGCCCGCTCGGCGGCGCTGGTGCGGGAGCGGCTGCTCCAGGCGGAGGAGTACCGCGACCGGGTGCGCGCCGCCGAGGGCGATCCGGAGCGGATGCCGCCCCGAGACCTCGAGCTGGAGGCGATCGCGCAGGTGCTGGACGGCGAGCGCGTAGTACACCACCACACGCACCGCCACGACGACGTGCTCACCGTGCTCCGGCTCCAGGAGGAGTTCGGCTTCCGCCTCGTGCTCCAGCACGTGAGCGACGCCGCTCTGGTGGCGGACGAGATCGCGGCCGCGGGCTTTCCGGCGTCGGTGATCCTCGTGGACGCCCCCGGCGGGAAGCTGGAGGCGGTGCGGATCGGGATGGAGGCCGGCGCCGCGCTCGAGGAGGCCGGCGCGCTGGTGGGCTTCCACACCGACGACTGGATCACCGAGTCACGGTACTTCCTCAGGCAGGGCGGACTCGCGGTACGGGCCGGGATGTCGCGCGAGGGCGCGCTCTACGGGCTGACGATGGCGGGCGCCCGGATGCTCGACGTCGACGACCGGATCGGCTCACTCGAGCCGGGCAAGGACGCCGACTTCGTCCTTCTCTCGGGAGATCCGCTGTCCGTGTACACGCGCGTGGAGGAGACGTGGATCGACGGCCAGCGGGTGTTCGACCTGGACGACCCGGAGGACCGGGGGTATGCGGTCGGCGGGTACGGCGTCACGGACCCCTCGGCGGGCGGGGCGGCGCACGGGCACGACTCGGCGGCACCCCACGGACCGGCGCCCGGGGGGACGGACGGTCCCGCCGCGCCGCACCGGGAGGGCGGACGATGAGGGCCCGGACGAAGGAGATCGCGATGGCGATCACGAAGCCGGTGGGCGCGACGCTCGCGGCGGCGGCGCTCCTCGCGGCGGCCGTCGTGCCGGTCGGCGTCGAGGCGCAGGTGGCGGTTCGGGGCGAGATGGTCCATCCCGTCGCCGGGCCGCCGATCACCGACGGCGTCGTGCTCATCGGCGCCGACGGACGGATCGAGGCGGTGGGACCCGTCTCCGAGATCGAGATCCCGGCCGGCTACCGGACGCTCTCGGGCGCGGTGGTCACGCCCGGGCTCGTGGACGCCCACTCCGTGGTCGGGCTCGCGGGCTACCTGAACCAGCCGCACGACCAGGACCAGTTCGACCGCTCCGGGCCGATCCAGCCCGAGCTCCGCGCCGTTGACGCCTACAACGCGCGAGAGACGCTGGTCGAGTGGCTCCGGAACCATGGCGTGACGACGGTGCACACCGGCCATGCGCCCGGCCCGCTCGTCAGCGGACAGACGATGATCGTGAAGACCCGGGGCCTCTCGGTGGACGACGCCGTGGTCGAGCCGCTCACGACGGTCGCGGTGACGCTCGGGCCCGAGACCTCGGGCGCGACGTCCGGGGGGCCGGGCAGCCGCGGCCGCGCCGTCACCATGCTCCGCCAGGAGCTGATCCGGGCCGCCGAGTACCAGCGCCGGCGGACGGCGGCCGACGAGGACGAACGCCCCTCGCGGGACCTCCGCCTCGAGACGCTCGCCCAGATGCTCGACGGCGAGGTCCGGACGATGATCACCGCGCAGCGCGCCATGGACATCGCCGCAGCCCTGCGGCTGGCCGACGAGTTCGACCTCGACCTCGTGCTGGACGGGGCGGCCGAGGCGTACCTGATGGCCGACGACATCCGGGCTGCCGGGGTGCCCGTGATCCTCCATCCCACGCTGGCCCGCTTCACCGGCGCCCTCGAAAACGCGACCTACGAGTCGGTGCGGATCCTCCGCGACGCCGGGGTGCCGGTGACGATCCAGAGCGGCTACGAGGCGTACGTCCCGAAGACCCGCGTGGTGCTCTTCGAGGCGGGGCCGCTCCTGGGCCACGGGCTCTCCTTCGACGAGACGCTCGCGCTCGTGACGCTGGACGCCGCCCGCATCCTGCGGGTGGACGACCGGGTCGGCTCGCTCGAGCCGGGCAAGCACGGCGACGTCGCGATCTTCGAGGGCGACCCCTTCGAGTACGTGACGCGGGTCTGCGGCGTGGTGATCGAGGGGGAGATCGTGAGCGAGGGGTGCCACTGACGGACGGCGGGAGCCGCACCGTCGCGGCGCGCCGCAGGGGGCACTGCGCAGGATAGCCGGCCGCGGCATCGTCCGAGCGAGTCGGCCTGCTTGCTACGGCTCCTATCGGATCCGATCCCCTGCGACGCGCCGCGACGGGGCGGCTCCCTCGCGGTCAGAGGACCGGAGTAGGAGGGAGGACTATCGTCCCCCGTTCGCCTGCAGGTCCCGGATTCCCAGGGGCTCGAGCTCGGGGACCTCCCCTCCGCCGATCAGGTTCGCGATGAAGTCCGTCGTCTCCACCTGCCAGTACATGAGGGACCCCTCGACCGTACAGTGAGCTCCGTTGGCTTCGTCGTGGTGATCGTCCGGGCCGCCCTCTTCGCCCTGCATCGGCGAGCCGTTGTCGACCAGGCCCAGGACGTGACCCATCTCGTGCCGGAGGGAGGTCGCCTCGATGACGGGGGTCCGGGGCTGGCCCAGCCCTCCGCTGTGGTCTCGGATCACCTGCTCGAAGATCGCCATGGACGTGTTGAAGTACGCGATTCCCAGGACGTTCTCGTCCTCGAATGCCCCGTCCATGAAGACGTAGTACGCGGCGATGGCGTTCCCCTCCGTGAACGTGTCCCGGTGCTCCTCCTCCAGGGCCCGGATCTCGTCGGCCGTGTACCGGTCGTCGGGGCCGGGTGAGGGGATCTCATCGTCGAAGACGAGGGTGATGCCTCCCGGCTTGTTCAGCCGACGCTCCAGGAAGACCCGGAGGCTGTCGACGGCCTCCTCGCTGGGCCGCATGCCCTCCACCCAGTCCAGCTCGACGGTGAGACGGGTGAACGCCTCGTCCGAGAGAAAGTCCCGTGCGGACGTGCCCGGATTCAGGGTGTGGGAGAAGGGTTCCGGGTCCTCGCCCTCCGGTTCCGTCGGACTGTCGCCGCAGCCGACGAGGGTGAAGGCGAGCACGGCCAGGAGAACCCCGTAGGGAGACCTGTTGGGAAGTCGGAAGGAATCTCGCATCGGATGTCGCTCCATTCCGAGCCGGAAGCCCGGCCCCGAGAGGCGTCTCCACGAGGATCCGGCTCGTGGCTCGTCCGGAGGAGCGGGCAAGAAGCATGCATCCATCTCGGAGGGCCATGGAATCGCCCGCATCGATCCGTTCATGAGAGAGGTCGCGCGGTCGCGCGATTACGGATGGCAGGACCCGATCCGAAGGGAGGTCGCGCCGTCCCGCGGCTCCAGGGGCAATCGATCCGTTCACGAGGGAGCTCGCGCCGTCGCGCGATTCCAGGGGCTCGGTTCAGATCCGAAGGGAGGCCGCGCCGTCACGCGGCTCCAGGGGCACTCGACGCGGTGCGGCCCGCGGAGCCTGCGGAAGGAGTCGCAAGGATGCACCGCGGCGTGTAGCGAGACCCGTGGCCAGGCTCCGCCCGGAAGGGCGAGCGGCCCCGGGAGACGCGTGATGGCGTGGCCTCCCGCCCTCAAGCGCTCGGCACCTTCTCCAGCCGCCGGTCCTCGGCGCGCGCGAGCCTGCGGCCCCCCTCCACGTCCACCGCCCGCAGCAGCACCAGCCCCCCCACGAAGAAGAGGAAGAGCGAGAGCACGGCCGCACGGCTGCCGCCGGTGAGCTGGGCCACCACCCCGAACACGAAGGGGCCGAAGATGCCGGCGAACTTGGCGCTCACGCTGTAGAAGCCGAAGAACTCCGAGGAGCGTCCGCGGGGCACCAGCGTGGCGTAGAGGGAGCGGGACAGGCCCTGGATGCCGCCCTGGAACATCGCCACGGCGAAGGCGAGGCCCCAGAAGTGGAGCGGGGTCTCCATGAAGTAGCCCCCGATGGAGATGCCCACGTAGCCCCAGAGGGCGACGTAGAGGCCGTTCCGGGTGCCGACGCGGTCGGCGAGGGCGCCGAAGGCGAAGGTGAAGGGGATGCCGACGAACTGGGCCAGCAGGAGCGCGCCGATGAGGTGGCCCTGGCCGATCCCGATCTCGGCGCCGTACGTCGTGGCCATCTTGATGATCGTCCCCACGCCGTCGTTGTAGAGCCAGAAGGCGAGGAGGAAGACGAAGATCTCGCGGCGGGAGCGGATCTCGGCCAGGGTGGCCCAGACGCGCCGGAACCCGACCCGCACCGGGTTCAGCGCCCGCACCTCGCCGGGCTCGAGGCGGGCCGCCGGCTCGGGCACGCGGAGGAAGAGCGGGATCGAGAAGAGGCCCCACCAGACGGCCACGCTCAGGAGCGAGAGGCGGGTGCCGGCCTCGGTGTCGGCGAGCCCGAACCACTCCGGCTGGAGGATCCAGAGGAGGTTCAGCGCCAGCAGGATTCCGCCCCCGATGTAGCCCACCGCATAGCCCGCGGTCGACACACGGTCCATCTCGCCGTCACGGACCACGTGCGGGAGGAGCGACTCGTAGAAGACGTTGCCGCCCGCGAAGCCGAGGTTGGCCACGATGAAGACCGACGACGCGAAGATCCACTGGCCGTGCCCCACGAGGGCGAGCGCCGCCGTGGCCGAGGTGCCGAGGGCGAGGAAGGCCCCGAGCAGCCGCTTCTTCGCACCCAGGTAGTCGGCCACCGCGCCGAGCACGGGCGAGACGACGGCCGCCAGGAGGAGCGCGACGCTCGTCGTGTACGCCCACGCGGGGCTCCGGAGCTCCTCGGGCAGATCGGCGGCCGCGACGCTCCGGAAGAAGATGGGGAAGACCGCCGCCATGACGGTCGTGGCGAATGCGGAGTTCGCCCAGTCGTAGAGCGCCCACGCCCGGAGCTCGGGCCGGTGCAGGCCCAGGCTCCGGAGCACTCCCCTTCCCTTCACCTCGCTCCCCGCCATCCCCCCTCCACTCACACGATCGCCATCCCGGACCACGCCGGGCGCCCACCGTCCCCGCCTCCGCCGCCGGGCCGCGCGCTACTCCCGCCCGCGTATCTCCCGGAGGATCTCCGCCAGGCGCCCGAACTCGGCCGGCGAGAGCGTCTCGGGGCGGGCGCGGAGGTCCCTCCCGAGCGCCTCCTCGACCCGGCCGAGCCGCTCCTCCGGCACCTCGAGGTCGGGATGGCTCCTCAGGATCTTCTGGAGCTGCTTCCGGCGCCACTGGAACGCCGCCCGCACCAGGTCGCGGAGCGAGTCCTCCTCCTCGGCCCCCAGGCGGGGCGGCCGGTGGGGGCGGACGCGGATCACGGTGGAGTCGACCCGCGGCTGCGGCCGGAACGCCGTGCGGGGCACCTCGAGCACCCCCTCCACCGCGGCCACGCTCCGCACGCCCACCGACAGCGCACCGTACTCGCCCGTGCCCGGCTCCGCCAGGATCCGTTCGGCGACCTCGCGCTGGACCATCACCAGGATCTCGGCCGGCCGGGGGGGGGCGAGCAGGTGGAAGAGGATCGGCGAGGTGATGTTGTAGGGGATGTTCCCGATGACCCGGAGCTCGCCGGGACGGTCGGTGAGCGTCTCCAGCGGACGGGCGAGGATGTCGCCCCGGACCACCTCGACGTCGCTCCGGCCGCCCCACCGCTCTTCCAGCCGATCCGCGAGCCGGTCGTCGAGCTCGATCAGGAGGAGCCGTCGGGGGACGCCGATCAGGTGCCGGGTGAGGGCGCCCCGGCCCGGACCGATCTCGAGCACCTCGTCGTCCGGCCCGGCCCCGAGCGCCTCCACGATCTTCCGCTGGAGGTTGCCGTCGACGAGGAAGTTCTGCCCGAGGGAGCGCTTCGGGCGGCTCACCGGCCGCTCGTCGGGGCGATCACCGGAGGATGATCGCGGTCCGGTCGTCGGAGGGCGTGTCCGGCCTGGCGCCGGCCGAGACGGCGAAGAGGGCGTCGACGATCTCGGCAGACGACTTTCCGAACCGCTTGCGCGCCTCGTCGACGATCCGGTCCTCCCCGCTCACCGCCCCGTCGAGCGGGAAGGCGTCGGAGAGGCCGTCGGTGAAGAGGAGGAGGAGGTCCTCGCCCCGCTGCCACTCCACCTGCTGCTCGCCGTACGAATCCGGTCCGGCGATCCCGACCGGCGGGTCGGTGGCGTCGAGGCGGACCTGGCTCCCGTCCGGCCGAAGCAGGAAGGCGTGCGGATGGCCGGCGTTCGAGTACGCGAGCGTGCCGCTCTCCGGGTCGAGCACCCCGTAGAAGAGCGTCAGGTACATCTCGGTGCTCTCGAGCTCGTCCTCGAGGCTGTCGTGGAGCGAGCGGAGCACCCGGGCGGGCATGGCGAACTCGGTGGCGTAGATCGTCGCCGCGCTGATCGAGAGCGCCATGATGAGCGCGGCGGAGAAGCCGTGGCTCGAGACGTCGCCGATCATGATCCCGATCCGGTCTCCGGAGAGCCGGATGAGGTGGTAGAAGTCGCCACCGACCGACTCCGCCGGCTGCACCCGCCCCGCCACGTCGGCCAGGTCGAAGCTCTCGACCGAGGGCAGGAGCTTCATCTGGAGGTTGTGGGCGAGCTCCATCTCACGGGCCACCCGCTCCCGGGCCAGGCTCTCCTGGATGAGCCGGTTGTTCTCGAGCGCGGCCCCGACCTGGCTGGCGATCGCGCTGAGGAGCTTCTGGTCGCTCGCCGTGAAGCGGCCGCCGTGTCGTCGGCCGATCAGGTTGATGACCCCCACCGTGCGCGCCTCGCCCGCGGGCGGCGTGTAGCGGATCGGCACGGAGAGGAAGGACTCCTCCTCTTCCTCCCGGCCGTCGTCCCGCGTCTCGTCCCTGGAGCCGGGCCGGGTCTCGATCGTCGAGCGGCCCTCGCGGAAGACCTGCGACGTCACCGCCTCCGGATCGTCCACCCGGAGCGGCCCTTCGAGGCCCTCCTCGCCGACGTGCGCGGTGAGGCGGAGGATCTCGGTCTCCGACTCGTAGACCCACAGCGAGCCACGCCGGGCGCCCAGCACGTCGGTGACCTCGTTCAGGATCACGTTCGCGGCGTCGTCGAGCCGCAGGATCGAGCCGAGCGTCTCGCTGATCGAGTAGAGGAGGTTGATCTCCTCGTAGCGCTCGGAGAGCTCGAACGTGAAGAAGCGGACCTCCTGCGAGAAGTCGTAGGTCCGCCCGACGGCCGTGGGGAGGAAGGCGGCCGCGACCTCCGCCCTCTCGCGGTCGCCGACGATCTCGAGATGGAGCGCGGGTCCGTCCCGGGGGGTGATCTCGCGCACGACTCCGCCGGCCTCGCCGGGTGCGGCCGGCCCGCCGTCCGGCGGATAGACGTGCCGGAAGCCGTCCTCCTCGCCGCCCACCCAGAGGTGCAGCTCGAGTCCCGACGCGGAACCGAGCTCGTCCAGCGTGCGCGCCACCGGGTCCGGGAGGATCCCGTCGTCGACCGGCTCCATGTTCACGGCCGGCCTCCCGGGCGGGAGGAGGAGTCGCGCCGGCCGGCGGCCTCGGAGCCGCCCTCGCCCTCGCCGTTCTCCTCCGCTTCTCCGTTCTCGAGCCGGAGGACGAGCGTGACGGAGTTGCCCCGCTCGTTGAAGTGGACCTCGTCCATCAGCTCCCGCATCAGGAACAGACCACGGCCGCCCGTCTTCTCCAGGTGGGGCGGCCGGGTGGGATCGGGCACCTCGGACGGATCGAAGCCCTCGCCCTCGTCCGTCACCTGGGCACGGATCGCCTCCCGCCCCACGGTCACCTCGATCCGCACGCGCTTCCGCGGGTCGCGCGCGTTGCCGTAGAGCATCGCGTTCGAGAGGGCCTCGGTGAGACCGACGCGGAAGTTGAGCTGACGGGCACGCGCCTGCTCCCTGCAGGCCGCGCACCGCTCCATCACGTACTCGACGGCGTGCTCGATGGTGCGGAGGTCGCTCGGCAGCTCGAGGACCAGCTCGGTCTCCATGAGGCCGGCAGCGGGGGGGAAAGATGGGCCGGGCGCCGCTCCCCCGGAAGGCGGAGTCACGCCCGGCCCGGACGGGTCGGGGCGGTCTGGAAGGCCGTGCCTACAGGTCCTTCAGGGCCTCGTCCCGAGAATCCTTGATGGTGAAGAGGGTGTCCAGCTTCGTCAGCTCGAACAGGGTGCGGAGATCCTCGTTCAGGCTCGCGAGCCGGAGCTCGCCCCCCTGCTCCCGGATCTTCTTCGAGAGGCTCACCAGGACCCCGAGCCCGGAGGAGTCGATGTATCCGGTGTTCGAGAAGTCGATCACGAATCTCCGCTCCCCCTCCTCCAGCTCGTCGAGCACCTTCTGCTTCAGCTCCTGCCGGTTGCCGACGATGAGCTGTCCCTCGACGTCCACCACGGTGACATCGCCTTCCTTGTGCACCTCGAAACTCATGATCTCTGCCTCTCTCTCGGTCGTCCCGGGCGGAACCGGGCGTTCACGTTCCCCGCCGCGCCGCCGCGCACGGGGATTCTCGATGATGTGGCGGGAGCGAGCACGCTGCAAGCGCGATCCCTCCCGATGGCCCGCCGCGCCAGGCGCCGGCAGGCCCGCGGCTGCCTCGGGTGCAATTTGCACGCCAGTGTCAGATGGCCGTCATCAGGGCCGTCACGCACGCGACGGAGACCACGTCGTCGACGTCGGCTCCCCGGGAGAGATCGTTGCAGGGGCGGGCCAGCCCCTGGATGATCGGACCCACCGCCTCGGCCCCGGCGAGCCGCTGCACCAGCTTGTAGGCGATGTTGCCGGCGTCGAGATCCGGGAAGACCAGGACGTTCGCGCGGCCTGCCACCTGCGATCCGGGCGCCTTCGTCCGGGCGACCTCCTCCACCAGCGCGGCGTCTCCCTGCAGCTCGCCGTCGACGGGCACGTCGGGCAGGTGCTCACGGAAGATCCCGAGGGCCTCGACCACCTTCTCGATGGAGACGCCGCGGGCGCTCCCCCGCGTCGAGTAGGAGAGGAAGGCGACGCGGGGCTGGTCGCCCACGACGGCGCTCCGGGCCCGGGCGGCCGCGACGCCGATCTCGGCGAGCTGCCGGGGATCGGGGTCGGGGACGACCGCCGCGTCCGTGAAGGTCAGGACCTCCGGCCCCTCGTCCCGGAAGGCGGGGACGACCATGTAGAACGAGGAGGAGACGGTGCGGATGCCGGGGGCCGGCCCCACGCACCAGAGCGCCGCCCGGAGGACGTCGCCGGTGCTGTGGGCGGCCCCCGCCACCGAGCCGTCGACCTCGCCCCGCCGGACCATGAGAGCGCCCCGGACCAGCGGATCGCGCACCCGCTCCACGAGGACGTCCGGTGACAGAGCCGAGCCCTTCCGGGTCGAGCGGAGCTCCTCGACGTACGCCTCCTCGTCGGGCGAGTCGGCGGGGTCGAGCACCCGGATCCCGTCCGGATCGGCGCCGAGCCCCAGGACCGCCCCCCGCACCGTCTCCACCGGCCCGAGGAGCACCGGGCGGACCCATCCCTCCCGCCACATCCGGACGGCGGCCTCCACGACCCTGGGGTCCCCCCCTTCGGGAAGGACCAGCGTGCGGTCGAGCGAGGCCGCCCGCCGGCGGACGCTGTCGAGGAAGTCCATCCGTACCCGGCCCTCCCCCCCGCTCAACCTCCGAGCTTCTCCGTCATGCGCTCCTCGACCACCGGCGAGACGAAGCGTGAGACGTCGCCCCCGAGCGCCGCCACCTCGCGCACGAGGGAGGCGGAGAGGAAGGAGTGGCGGAGGTCGGGAATGAGGAAGAGCGTCTCCACGTCCGGCCAGAGCTCCTGGTTCATCTGCGCCAGCTGGAACTCGTACTCGAAGTCGGAGACGGCGCGGAGCCCGCGCACGACGAATCGCGCCCCCCGCTCCCGGGCGAAATCGACGAGGAGCCCCTCGAAGGCGGTGCACTCCACCCGCTCCTCGTCCGCGAAGACCGCCTCCAGCAGCTCGAGCCGCTCGGCCACGTCGAAGAGTCCGCGCTTCTCCTGCGTCGCGGTATGGGCGACGCCGACGATGACGCGGTCCGCGAGACGCAGGCAGCGCCGGGCGATGTCCTCGTGGCCGAGGGTCACCGGATCGAAGGAGCCGGGATAGACGGCGACGAGCGGACGGTCGGGAGTCATGGGGCGGAGAGCGAGGTGAGGGTGGTGTCGCCGTAGCGCCGGTGTCGGAGCCCGGCCAGATCCGGAAGCTCCTCGTCGGAACGATGCTCCACCCAGAGCGAGCGCGCAAACGGCCGGCGCTGGAAGCGCTCGAGGAGGAGGGCGGCCAGGCCGCGGCCGTACGGGGGGTCGGCGAGGGCGAGGTCGAAGGGCGCCGCGCCGGCCTCCTCTCGGTCGGGCTCCTCCGGCTCGAGCCCGTCCAGGTAGCCGAGGGCGTCGCCCCGCACGACCTCCGCTTCCTCCTCCGCCCCGAGCAGCGCGACGTTCTCGCGCAGGGTGCGCAGCGCGCGGCTCGAGCGCTCCACGAGGACGGCGGAGGCCGCCCCCCGGCTCAGCGCCTCCAGCCCCAGAGCCCCCGAGCCGGCGAAGAGGTCGAGCACCCGCGCGCCCGGGAGCTCGGGCGCCAGGACGGAGAACCACGCCTCCCGCACACGGTCGGTCGTGGGACGGGTGCCGCCGCCCCGGAGGGGGCGCAGCTTCCGCCCGCCCCAGCGCCCGGCGATGATCCTCACGAGGGGCGCACGTCGAGCAGCCTCGCCTGGAGGGTGCGCCGGCCCCGGTACTCGTTCTCCGTGACCTGGTAGGCGACGTCGAGCGGCCCCTCGCCGAGGCTCTCGGGCGAACGACGCTCGGCCAGATCGAAGCCGATCCCCTCGAGCCGGACCCCGTCCTGTCGGAGCCGGAGCTTCAGGTGCCCCCGGCCCACCACCCGGGCCGGACCGTCCATTCCGACGCCCCGGCTCACGAAGACGGGACGCGGGTTGCCCATCCCGAACGGGCCGACGTAGCGGAGGAGCCGGTGCAGCTCCTCGGTCACCTCGGTCAGGGGGATCTCCGCGTCGGCCGCGAGGAGCGGCCGGAGGTCGGCGTCGGCGAGCCTGGCCCGCGCACACCCGGCGAAGGACTCGCGGAAGTCGTCGAGCCGGTCCCGCCGGAGCTCCATGCCGGCCGCCTTCTCGTGCCCGCCGAAGCGCTCCAGGTGGCCGGAACACTCCCGGAGCGCGTCGTAGAGGTGGAAGCCCGGGATCGAGCGCGCGCTCCCCCGGCCCCGCTCGCCGTCGAGGGCGACCAGGACCGCCGGCCGGTGGAGCCGCTCCACCACCCGCGAGGCGACGATCCCGATGACGCCGGGGTGCCACCCCTCCCCGGCCACCACCACCCCGAAGTCCCGCGCCGGGTCGTAGCTCCGGGCCAGGAGCTCGAGGGCGGCGTCCAGTGTGCGTCGATCCTCGTCGCGGCGCCCGCGATTCTCCCGGTCCGAGCGCTCGGCGAGCGCCCGCGCCTCCACCGGATCGTCGGTGAGGAGGAGCCGGAGCGCCTCACCGGCGTCCGCCATCCGCCCGAGCGCGTTGATGCGGGGCGCGAGGACGAAGCCGATCTGCCCCGCGGTCACCGGGCCTCCGGCGAGCCCCGTCACCTCCATCAGGGCGCGGAGCCCCGCGTTGGCCGTGCCGGGAAGCACCCGGAGGCCCAGCCGGACCAGCGTGCGGTTCTCGCCGCGGAGGGGAACGAGGTCCGCCACCGTGGCGAGGGCCACGAGATCGAGATGGGGATGCAGCTCCTCGAAGGGCCGCCCCATGCGCTCGCCCACCAGCCGCAGGAGCTGGAAGGCGACGGCGGTGCCGCACAGCTCGCCCCCCGGATAGGAGCAGTCGGATCGGGAGGGATTCACGACCGCCAGGGCCGGAGGCAGCTCCGGGCCGGGGGTGTGGTGGTCGGTGACCACCACGTCGAGCCCCCCCTTCCGCGCCCGCTCGACCGCGTCCAGCGCGACGGTCCCGCAGTCCACGGTCACCAGGAGGGACGCACCCACGCTCCGGGCGCGCTCCAGGCCGGCGTCGCCCAGGTCGTAGCCGTCCCGGAGCCGGTGGGGCACGAAGGCCTCGACGCTGCCGCCGAGCTCCCGGAGCCGGCGGGTCAGCAGGGCCGCCCCGCACACTCCGTCCACGTCGTAGTCGCCGTGGACCAGGATCGTCTCGCCGGAGCGGATCGCCCTGGCGACGCGCTCCGCCGCACGGACGCCGTCGGCGAGGGTGTCGGGAGGGTGGAGGTGCTCCAGGAGGGGCCGGAGGAAGCGCTTCGCACCGTCCGGATCCTGCCATCCGCGCGCGGCGAGGACGCGGCAGAGGGGGCGCGGCAGCTTCAGCTCCCGCTCGAGCAGGCCGACCCGCTCCGCATCGGGTGCCTCCGCGAGCTTCCAGCGGTGCTCGGGCGCAGGAGGGAGCCCTCCGGAGAGACGCCCGGCCGCGCCGCTCAATCCCCCCCCTCGGCCCCCTCGTCGGCGCCCGGCGCTTCCTCGTCCTCGCGGCGCGGGGTGAGGATCACACCACACGCCTCGCAGCGGATCATCTCGGCACCGTGCCGGATCTCGTTCCGGACCTGGAGGGGCACCATGCCGTAGCAGTGCCCGCAGGCGCCGTCCGGGGTGAGCTCGGCCACCGCCACGTCCCGTCCGCCCGAACGGATCCGCTCGTACACCTTCCGCGGCTCGACGCCGATGCTCTCGACGAAGGACGCCCGCTCCTCGCGGAGCGCCTCGAGCTCCCGCTCGATCTCACCACGCTCGGAGAGGAGCTCGTCGCGCCGGGGCTCGACCTCCCGTTGCGCCTCCTCGAGCGCCGCCTCCTGCGTCTCGAGCCGCTCCTCGAGCTTGCGGATCTGGTCGAGGAGCGTGAGCGCCTCCTGCTCGTCCGATTCGAGGGCGCGGCGCACCATGTCCAGCTCCGCCTGGACGGCGGCCTCCTCCCGGACGTTGCGCACCTCGTTCAGACGCTTCTTCAGCATCTCCCGGCGCCGGCGCTTGTCGTCGGCGGCCCCCTCGACCGTCCGCTCCTCCACCTTCATCTCCTTCAGGCGGGAGCGGGTGTTCTCCACCTCGTTCTCCAGCTCCAGCGCCGGTTCCTCGACCTGCGCGATGAGGGGGTCGAATTCGGAGACCCTGCGGCGTGCGTCCTCGATCTCCCTGTCCAGGTTCTGGAGCCGTCGCAGCTCCTCTCCGGTACTCGTCGTCATATCGTCGTGGCTGATGTCATGGTCTGATTATTCACGGTCCCGTCCTTCGCGCCGGAGCCCCCGGCGGACGGAGGCGGACCAGTCCATTCCCATGGCCCTCCGCTCCCGACCGAGCTTCGCCTTCTCCTCGAGGAGGGCGAGCCGCTCGGCTTCGTCCCCGGCGCCCGAGATCCGGCGGTCCAGCTCTTCGAGGGCCCGGTCGAGGGCGACGCCGCGGATGCGGCTCACCGACTCCTCGAAGACCCGCTCCGACTGTGATAGTTCCTCGGGGTCGCCCAGGATCTCCTCCAGCCTCCGTGCGGCGACCGGGTCCATGTCGGTGGGCGGGGACGCGAGGCCGGGGTCGTCGATCAGGGCCCGGTACACCTCCCGGTAGGCCGGGTCGAGGAAGTCGTCCGGGCCGACCCGCTCGCCCGCACGGTCGATCCACCGGCGATCGCGGACCATCAGGAGCAGGAGCTTCCGCTCGGCCCCCATCCGGGGAAGCCGGTGCTGGGCCGCCGGGGAGCGCCGTCGCGTTCCGGTGCCCGAGCCCCTCTCGGGCGCCCGGTCCCGGTCGCCCCGGGGCCCGCCCGCTCGCGCCGGAGCGCGCCCGCCCCGCCCCGTCCGGGGCCCCTCCTGCACCTGCGCCTCCAGCGTCTCCCGCCGCACTCCGGTGCGCTCGGCCACCTTCGAGACGTAGATGTCGCGGAGCGCGGGATCGGCGGCGGCCCGGAGCGTGGGCAGCAGCCGGTCCACCGCGTCCCGGATGCGCTCGATTCCGGAGAAGTAGTCGTGCTCCTCGAGGATCCCGAGCTTCCGGTCCAGGACGTCGACCGCCCCGTCCAGGTACTCGCGGAGGGCGTCGACGCCCTCCTTCCGCACCAGCGTGTCCGGGTCCTCGCCGGGCGGCAGGGTGACGACGGAGGGGTGGAGGCCCTCCGCCAGGAGCACGTCGGCGGCGCGGAAGGTGGCCCGCAGCCCCGCGGCGTCGGAATCGAAGAGGAGGTAGACGCGGGTCGTGAACCGGGAGAGGAGCGCGGCCTGCTCCGGAGTGAGCGAGGTCCCGAGGGGCGCCACCACGTTCTCGAGGCCGGCCGCGCCCAGCGAGACGGCGTCCATGTACCCCTCGACCACGAGCGCCGCCTCCTCCCGGCGGATGACGTTCCGGGCCCAGGAGAGACCGTACAGCACCTCCCCCTTCCGGTAGATCGGGCTCTCCGGCGAGTTCACGTACTTCGGCACGTCGTCGCCCTCGCCCGGCATCACCCTCCCGCCGAACCCCGCGACCTTCCCGCCGGGGAGGTCGATCGGGAACACGATCCGGTGGCGGAAGCGGTCGTACGGCTCGGGCGACTTCGGCGAGGTGGTCAGGAGCCCCACCTCCAGGAGGACGTCGTCCTCGTAGCCGTGCCGCACCGCGCCGTCCCTCAGCGCGCGCCACTCCTCCGGTGCGTAGCCGAGGCCGAATCGCTCCGCCGACTCCGCGTCGATCCCCCGCTCCTCGAGGTAGGCTCGCGCCCCCGCCCCGCCCTCCGTGTCCTCCAGGCGCTCCCGGTAGAACTGGCGTGCGAAGGCGTTCACCTCCCACAGGGGACGGAGCGGATCGTCCTCGGGGCTCCGACCCCCCACCTCCTTCACCTCCATGCCGGCCCGCTGACCCACGTGCTTCACCGCGTCCACGAAGTCGAGCCCGAGGCGCTGCATCACGAAGCTGAAGACGTCGCCGCTCACGTCGCACCCGAAGCACTTGTAGAACCCCTTGTCCGGCACCACGTAGAAGGAGGGGGTGCGCTCGTCGTGGAAGGGACAGAGCGCCTTGAACTCCTTGCCGGAGCGCTTCAGGGAGACGTGCTCGCCGATCACGTCCACGATGTCGGCGCGGGCGCGGACCTCGTCGACGACGGAGTCGGGGATCACCGGATCCTCTCCGGGCCGCTCACGAGAGGCTCACCACCGTCACGCCCGAGCCGCCCTCCTCCCGCTCGCCGGCGCGGAACGACCCCGCCCGCCGGTCGGTGCGGAGCAGCTCGCGAACCCTCGAGCGCACCGCCCCCGTGCCCTTGCCGTGGATGATCCGGACCTCCGGCGTGCCCGAGCGGAGCGCCGCCTCGAGCGCGCGGTCGAGCTCCACGCCGACCTCGTCCACTCGGAGCCCGCGGAGGTCGACCTCCGCGGCGGGATCGGCGCCGGGGAGCTCGGCGTCGAGATCGGCCGCTCCACCCCCGCCCCGTCCGACGCTCCGCCGCGACCGGCCGCCCCCGCCCTCGCCCTTCCGCCCGCCGTCGCCCTCGACGGGCACCAGCTCCCGGGCCGGCACCGTGAGGCGGAGCCCTCCGGCCTCGACGACCACGGTCTCCTCGCGGAGCTCGGTGATGCGCCCGCTCGTGCCCGTCTCGAGCAACCGCACCCGCTGCCCCTCGGCGAGCGGGGGGGGCTCCCGCGACGGCCCGGATCCGCCGGGCTCCGGCGCCTCCCGCCGCTGCCGCCCCGCCGCCGCCTCCACCCGCCGCCGGGCGCGGGTCGCCGCCTCCTCGACGGCCTCTCCGTCGGCCGCCCCGCGCACCTCGCGGATCGCCTCCTCGACCTCGCCTCGTGCCTCCATGAGGAGCCGGCGCGCCTCCTCGCGAGCCCTCCGCTCCGCCCCTCTCTCCGCCTCCCTGAGCTCGGTCTCGCGCTCCCGGAGCTCCGACTCCCGCTCTTCCAGCTCGCCCCGGAGCCGGGCCGCCTCGGCCCGTTCCCGCTCGAGCTCGGCCACCCGATCGGCCGCCTCCTTCTCCTTCCGCTCCAGCGTCTCGAGCAGGTCCTCCACCGAGGCCTCTCCGCTCGAGAGGTGCTCCTCGGCACGGTCGAGCACGCCCGCGGGAAAGCCGAGGCGCCGGGCGATGGCCAGCCCGTAGCTCCGACCGGGGCGCCCCTTCACCAGCCGGTAGGTCGGCGCCATCCGGTCGGGATCGAACTGGAGCGAGGCGTTGACCACCCCGCTCCCGTCCGTGTCCAGCCGCTTGAGCTGCCCGAGGTGGGAGGTGACGACCGCGGTGGCCCGCCGCTCGACCAGCGTGTCGACGATGGCCCGCGCCAGCGCCGCGCCCTCGGCGGGATCGGTGCCGGTCCCGATCTCGTCCACCAGGACCAGGGAGTCCTCTCCGGCCCCCTCGACGATCTCCCGGAGGTTGCTCAGGTGCGCCGAGAAGGTGGAGAGGCTCCGGGCGATCGACTGCTCGTCTCCGATGTCGGCGAAGACCTCGTCGTAGAGGGGAAGGCGCGTGCCGGCCGCGACGGGCGGCACGACGCCGCTCTGGGCCAGCACCGAGACGAGCCCGAGCCCCTTGAGAAAGACCGTCTTCCCGCCCGTGTTCGGTCCGGAGACGACCACCACCGACTCCTCCGGGTCCAGCGAGAGGTCGAAGGGCACCACCTCCTCCGGCTCGTCCGACTCGAGGAGGAGCGGATGCCGGCCGCCCACGACCTCGAGCCCGCGGCTCCCGGTGGGAAGGAGCTCCGGGGGCTCTCCGTCCCACGCCTCGGCCGAGCGGGCCCGCGCGTGGAGCGAATCGAAGGCGACCAGCGCCTCCTGCGACGCCGCCAGCGCCTCCCGGTCCGGCCGGAGGCGCTCGGAGAAGGCGCGGAGGATGCGGACCACCTCCCGGCTCTCGGCCGCCTCCAGCTCCTTGAGCTCGTTCATGAGCCCGAGCGCCAGGGGCGGCTCCACGAAGAGCGTGGCGCCCGTGGACGACTCGCCGTGGACCACGCCCCCCACCTCGCCCCGCCCCTCCCGCCGGATCGGGACCACGTACCGGCCCTCCCGGATGGAGACGGAGGCGTCGGGAAGGACCCACCGCTCGGGCAGCCGGCCGAGGAACTCCTCCAGCTTCCGCACGATGCGGCCGTGCGCCTTGCGCAGCGCGTCGCGGAGGCGGCGGAGCTCACGGGAGGCGGTGTCGAGGACCTCGCCCTCCGGGTCCACCGTGCGGGCGACGTCCTCCTCGGCGTCGGCGTCCCGGTGGAGCCGCCGGCCGAGCGCGCGCAGACGGTCGCCGGAGCCCGCCCCGCCGAGCGCCCGGTGGAGCTCGCGGCCGGAGGAGAGGAGGGTGCCGAGGCGGTGGAGGTGCACCCCTTCCAGCACCCCTCCCTCGAGCGAGAGCCGCTCGAGCGCGCCGCGCGCGTCGGGGACCGGAGGCGGCGCCCAGCCGTCTCCCTCCCGGATCAGCCGGAGGGTCTCGGACACGCGCCCGAGCTCGTCTTCCAGGAACGCCCGCTCGGTGGTGGGCCGGAGCGCCCGGATCGCGTCCCGCCCTAGCTCGCTCGAGGCGCGGGCGGCGATTCGATCGAGCACGCGCCCGAACTCCAGGACCTCGAGGGCGTGCTCGTTCACGACCTGTCCGCCTAGAAGGCCGTTGAGGGAATACAGCGGGTCGCGTTACGAGCGCCACGGGGTCGGATGGTAGGCGGCGCTCCGAA
>CAYPDV010000034.1:0-25874 GCA_964409525.1 uncultured Gemmatimonadaceae bacterium | reverse complement strand
TGGGTCCCGCAAGACCCCTGTGCGCGACCCACTGTACTTCTTCAACGGCCTTCTACGATAACGGAGAGCGGGTCCTGCCGGAATGGCGGAACCGGACCGGCCCGGGGCGTCAGCCGCGCTCTCCCTCCGACTCGTCTCCGTTCCGGGGAAGCCAGATGATCGTGTCCTGTCGCTCCGAGTAGTGCAGGAGCGGCCCGCCGGGGGGCAGGGCGATCCCGGCCGCGGCGGCGACGGTGTTCCGCTCGATGTCCGCCTCGGCGGTCTGGAGCGGCCAGGGAGGGTGGTGGATGTCGCCGCGGAGCACGGTGCCCCCCGAGACCGTATAGAGGGCGTAGCGCTCCGTGAGGAAGTGCTCCAGGCTGCCCGGCTCGGCCGTGAACACCCGACCCGTCGGACGGTAGCGGCCGACGAAGTGCGCCGCGTCCTCTCCGCGGCGGCTCCGGTACCGGATCCAGTCGCCCTCCTCCTCCATCGACATCTCCGCATGGAAGTACGGCAGGCGGTAGAGCGTGCGCGCAGCGGCGACCGCGACCCGGTTTCCCGCATCCAGGCTGAAGAAGAAGATCCCGGGCCGGTCTCCCCTGCGCACGTAGGTGCGGAGGTTCAGCTCCGGGAAGGAGGAAACCCCCGGGAGCGGCGGAAGCGGCCGCACCTGGAGGTCGCACAGCTGGAAGGGGGTGATCCCGATCCAGGCGCTCCCGTCGAAGGTTTCGAGCGCGAGCTCCGGTGGGACGAAGGGCCGGAGGTCGGACGACGGGAGCGGCCAGTGCGCGAAGAGGAGCCGGCGCCAGCTCTGGAACATCACCCATGGCTCGTCCGGCATGGGCCACGGACGGTGGGAGACCTGCTTCTCGATCTCGTCGGGGGCGCCGCCGGTGCTCATCGGACCTTCGGAGAGGACTCCGGCTCGCCGGGATCCACGTCGCCCCCGATCTCGCCCCGTTCCTTCCGGCGAAGATAGAACGCGGCTCCGAGTGCGATGCCGACCAGCACGGCGAGGACGATCAGGAATCCGCTCATATGGACTGCTCCGGAGATCACGGGACGGGAGGTGGACCGCCCCGGAACGCAGCAGGGAGTGTTCCTGTTTCGCCGGGCGCACGTCGCCGGTGGATCCGGTGCCGGTTCCGGTCCGGGAGGACGACGCCGTCTCAGGAGCGGGGATGCGCGTCGTCGTAGACCCGCTTGAGCCGCTCCTTGGAGGTGTGCGTGTAGATTCGCGTCGTGGAGAGCGAGACGTGACCGAGGAGCTCCTTCACGGCCATGAGGTCGGCGCCCCGATCCAGGAGGTGCGTGGCGAAGGAGTGCCGCAACGAGTGCGTCGAGCGGTCGCCGGCCCCGCCGGCCGCGTGCTCCAGCAGCCCCCGCACCGTCTGCTGGATGCTCCGCGCGGAGAGCCGTCCCCCCCGGGGGTTCAGGAGGAGGGCGCTGCGGTCCGGTCCCGGCCGGGCCACCTCGAGGCGGCGCGGCTCGTAGCGGCGGAGCGCGCGGAGCGTGGCTCCCGTCACGGGGACGATGCGCTCCTTCGCACCCTTGCCCCGCACCTTCACCCGCTCGGCCACCGGGTCGAGGTCGGGCAGATCGAGCGCGTGGAGCTCGGCCAGACGGAGGCCGCTCCCGTAGAGGAGCTCCAGGATCAGCAGGTTCCGGGTGCCCTGGAGCGTGTTCTCCGCCGCCCTCCCCTCGGCCACGGCGAAGACCGCTTCGAGATCCGCCTCCGAGAAGTGCCCCGGGAGGTGCTTCTCCAGCTTGGGAGCGCGAACGGTGCGGGCGGGATTCTTCTCGAGGCGCTCCTCGAGGTGGAGGAATCGGAAGAAGGTCCGCACCGCCGAGAGCTTGCGGGCGATCGTGCGGCGGGCGAGCCCCTTCCGCTGGCACCAGCCGAGGAAGCCGCGCAGCGTGAGCCGATCGACGTCCGACCACCTCCACTCCGGCGTGCCGGTGAAGGAGGTGAGGAACGTCTCCAGATCGGCGAGGTCGCGGCGGTAGGCCGTGACCGTGTGGGGCGAGAGCCCCCGCTCGTCCTCCAGGTGGCGGATCCAGTCGGCGAGCTCGGATCTCACGGGCGGCCGCGGCGCGTCAGGACTTCTTCTTCCGCTTCCGCCCGCCCCTCCGACCCTTCTTTCCCTTCGAAGCCCGCTCCTCGAGCAGCGCGAGCGCCCGGTCCAGCGTCACCGTCTCCGGGTCCTCGCCCTTCGGCACCGAGGCGTTCGTCTTCCCGTCCGTGACGTAGGGGCCGTAGCGCCCGTCGAGCACCTGCAGGGGGATCCCCGTCTCGGGGTGCTCGCCCACCTCCCGGATCACCCGCTTCCCGCCCTTCTTCTCCTTCTGCTCGATCAGCTCGAGCGCCTCCTCGAGGGTGATGTCGAACAGCCGGTCCACCGATCCCACGTTGGCGTACGTGCGCACCCGACGGACGTACGGGCCGTAGCGTCCGAGATCGGCGACGACCTCCTTCCCGCTCTCCGGGTCGGTGCCTACCGCCCGCGGAAGCGAGAGAAGCCGGAGCGCATAGTCGAGATCCACCTCGGCCGGGTCGACCCCGTCGGGCACGCTGGTCCGCTTCGGCTTCTCGCCGTCCTCGGTCTCGCCGAGCTGGACGTAGGGGCCGTAGGGCCCCGATTTCACGTAGACGTTCTCACCGGAGTCCGGATCGGTGCCGAGCGGCTCCTCCGCACGGGCGCGCTGGGTCAGGAGATCCCGGACCCGCTCCGGGGTGAGCTCGTCGATGAGGAGGTCCACCGGGATCGTGGCCCGGTCGGCCGGATCGTCACCCTCCCCGCGCTGGATGTAGACGTAGTTCCTCCCGATCCGGACCTCGACCTCGGAGCCCGTCTCCGGGTCCCGCCCCACGGGAATCGACGGATACTCGATGCGGGGGAGCTCCTCCTCGATCTTCTCCCTGAGACCCGTGCCCCCATTCTCTTCACCCCTCCAGAAGCGGGCGAGCGCCTCGACCCAGTCGATCTCGCCCGAGGCGATCTGATCGAGCCGGTCTTCCATGCGGGCGGTGAAGCTCACGTCCACGTAGTCCGCGAAGTGCTCGCGGAGGAGGTGAGTGACCGCCATCCCGACGTACGTCGGCACGAGCTGGCTCCCCTTCTTCACCACGTACTCGCGGTCCTGGATCGTGGAGAGCGTCGGCTGGTAGGTCGAAGGGCGTCCGATGCCCTCCTCCTCCAGCTTCTTCACGAGCGACGCCTCCGTGTAGCGGGGCGGAGGGCGCGTCTCGTGCTGCTTCGGCTCGATGGTGACCTCCTCGCGGACGCCCACGCTCTCGCCCTCCTCCAGGCGGGGGAGGAGCGTGTCCTCGCGGCGGCTTCCGTAGACCTCCAGGAACCCGGGGAAGCGGAGGACGGAACCGGTCGCGCGGAAGACGTGCGGCCGTCCGTCGATCTCCGCCTCGAGATCGAGCGTGGTGCGGTCCAGCACCGCGTCGGACATCTGCGATGCGACGGTGCGGCGCCAGACCAGCTCGTAGAGCGCCCGCGCGTCGGCCTCGAGGAAGCGGGCGACCTGCTCGGGAGTGCGGGAGATCTCGGAGGGACGGATGGCCTCGTGCGCCTCCTGGGCCCCCTTCGCCTTCGTCCGGTAGCGGCGGGGCTGGTGCCACTCCTCGCCGAAGCGTCCGTTGATCCAGCGCCCGGCGTCGCCCATCGCCTTGCCGCTCAGCGCCACCGAATCCGTGCGCATGTACGTGATGAGTCCCTCGCGGTCTCCTCCGCCGAGATCCACGCCCTCGTAGAGGCGCTGCGCCAGCATCATCGTCTTCTTGGGCGAGAAGCGGAGCCGGGAGCTCGCGGTCTGCTGGAGCGTCGAGGTGATGAAGGGCGCCGACGGGCTCTGCCGGGTCTCCTTCCGCTCG
This sequence comes from uncultured Gemmatimonadaceae bacterium, assembly GCA_964409525.1. Classification (GTDB taxonomy): domain Bacteria; phylum Gemmatimonadota; class Gemmatimonadetes; order Longimicrobiales; family Gaopeijiaceae; genus CAYPDV01. The sequence continues at coordinate 22,009 of CAYPDV010000034.1, read as the reverse complement.
ACCGCCGACACCCGCCACGGGAGCGCGGAAGCCGCCCCCTCGGCGATCGCCCGCGCCTCGTCGCCGGTCAGGATACGGGCGCCGGAGGACTCGTCGAAGACCCCCGTGGTGGAGTCGAAGTCGCGGCTGGAGGCGAGGCGCCGCCCGTCCACGATCACGAGCGACGCGGTGAACTCTCCGTCCTCCACCGGGAAGACGGCGTCCACGTCCCAGTACTCGGTGGAGGTGAACGCCTGACGCTCCTCCTCCCGCTCCACGACCAGCCGCACCGCCACGCTCTGCACCCGGCCAGCGCTCAGCTTTCCACGCACCTTCTTCCAGAGGACCGGCGAGAGCGAGTATCCGTAGAGGCGGTCCAGGATCCGCCGCGTCTCCTGAGCGCGGACGAGCTGCTCGTCCACGTCCCGCGGGTGCTCGAGCGCCTCCCGGATCGCGGGGCGCGTGATCTCGTGGAAGGCGATGCGCCGGACCGGAACGTCGGGCTCCAGCACCTCGAGGAGGTGCCAGCTGATCGATTCGCCCTCCCGGTCCTCGTCCGTGGCGAGGATGACCTCCTCGGCCTTCCGCAGCTCCTTCCTCAGCCGGTTCACGTGCTTCCGGCTCGCGCTGGGAACGACGTAGTACGGCCGGAAGTCGCCCTCGGTGTCGACGCCCCACTTCGCCCACTCCTTGTCCCGGATCTCCTCGGGCACGTCGGACGCGGACTCGGGCAGATCCCGGATGTGGCCGTAGCTGGCCACCACGCGGTAGTCGGGTCCGAGGAACTTCTCGATCGTCTTCGCCTTCGCGGGCGACTCGACGATGACGAGCTTCACTGGGCACATCTCCCGGGGAGCCATACGGCTCCCGCAGCATGTTGAAAGTCTGGTACGGACATCGGAACCCGGGTCGGCCGGAAGGGCGTACGCGGCGCCCCGGGGGGTGAGAGGGCGACGGCGCCGGTGGAGCGTGGGCGGCTCAACCGCCGACGGCTGCGCCCGTCCGGATCCGCTCCGCGACGGCCCGGGCAAGATCCTCGGGTGATCGGCGCTCCGTGTCCAGGGCCATGTCGGCCCCGGCGTACGCTCCCTCCCGCCGGCGGAGGAGCGAGCGCGCCGTCTCGGCCGGGGCGTCCCCCTCCAGCAGGGGGCGCGCCTCTCCGCCACCCGACACCCGTCTCACGGACTCCTCCGCCGAGACCCGGAGCCAGACGGAGAGGGTCCCCGGCGGGAGTCGCTCCAGCCGCTCCGGCGCCGCCGCCCATCCGCCCCCGGGCGCGAGCACGACCTCCCGCAGCCGCAGGAACTCTTCCATCGCGGCGTCCTCCAGCGTCCGGAACGCCGCCTCGCCGCGCTCGCGGAAGATCTCGGCCACGCTGCTCCGCTCCGCCTCCTCGATCGTCCGATCCACGTCGTGGAAGGTCCAGTCGAGGCGCCGGGCGAGGATCGGTCCGACCGTCGATTTTCCGCACCCCATGAATCCGACCAGGACGACCCTCCGGATCCTCACCGCTCGCCCCAGCCGCGGTCGGTCAGGTACGCGATGTAGGAATCGAAGTTCCTGCGGACCTCCGAGAGGGCGTCTCCTCCGAACTTCTCGAGGAAGGCGTCGGCCAGGACGAGCGCCACCATCGACTCGCCCACCACCGCCGCCGCGGGCACCGCGCAGACGTCGCTCCGCTCGACGGCGGCGTCGTCGACCGAGCCGTCCCGGAGATCCACGCTCGGGAGCCGCTTCCGCAGCGTGGAGATCGGCTTCATCGCACCTCGCACCACCAGGGGCTCTCCGGTCGTCACACCCCCTTCCAGGCCGCCGGCGCGGTTCGACGCCCGTGCCATCCGGCCGCTCCGCTCCCGGTCCGGGGCGGGGACGATCGGGTCGTGGACGTCCGATCCGTGGGTGCGCGCGTTGCGGAAGCCGGGGCCGATCTCGACCCCCTTCACCGCCTGGACCGACATCATCGCGCCCGCCAGGCGACCGTCGAGCTTCGTGTCCCACGAGACGTGGCTCCCGAGTCCCACCGGCACCCCCGTGGCCACCACCTCGAAGACGCCGCCGAGGGTGTCTCCCTCCTCTCCCGCCGTGTCGATCGCGTCGCGAGCCCGGGCACTCGCCTCCGCGTCCAGCATCCGCAACGGATCGGCGTCCACCGCTCCGTTCAGCTCAGCCGGAAGCTCCTCGGGCATCTCCGCCTCGACCGGCCCGACGGAGAGCACGTGACTGCCGATCCGGATCCCGAACTCCCGGAGGAGCGTCTTCGCGACCGCCCCGCAGGCGACCCGGGCCGCGGTCTCCCGTGCGCTGGCGCGCTCCAGCACGTCCCGCGTGTCGCGTCGATCGTATTTCAGCACCCCGACCAGATCGGCGTGTCCCGGACGCGGGAGGTAGTGCGGACGGAGCGCCTTCGGGTTCACGTCCTCCGGTGGCGGCAGCGGCGACATCGCCGTCTCCCAGTTCTCCCAGTCCCGGTTCCAGATCAGCATACCGATCGGCCCACCGAGGGTCTCGCCGAGGCGCACCCCGGCGAGGAGGTCGGCACGGTCCGACTCGATCTGCATCCGGCGCCCGCGGCCGTAACCACCCTGCCGCCGCCGGAGCTCGGGATCGACGTCCCGCTCCATCACGAGTGGCAGGCCCGCCGGGATCCCTTCGAGGATCGCCGAGAGCCCCCGCCCGTGTGATTCCCCGGAGGTGTGGAAGGAGATGCGACGCATGGGCTCCCTGGAAGGTGGTTGGATTCCGGAACGGAAAGAGCCCGGCCGAAGCCGGGCTCCCTCCATCGTCCGCAAGGTGGGGCGCGGCCGCCCCGGATCCCACCCCGGGAGCGAGCCGGGAGTTCCCGCTAGAAGAAGTCTCCCTTTCTCACGTTCACCACGACGACTCCGTTGTCCTGGGTCACCGCGGCCAGCTTCACCACGACGCACCGATCGTCGGTGGAGGGATCCATCCAGTTCACCGCGCTCTGACCGCCGGTCCCGGCGATGGGCACTGACGGGCAGGTGAGACCCTGGTTGTCGAAGCTCATCGGAAGGCTCGCCTTCATCACGCCCGTGACGAGGTCGCGGAGCAGCACCTGGCCCACCTGCGATCCGCGCCGGGTGTCGAAGATCCGGATGGTGTTGTCGGTGCTCCCGACGAAGGCGAGCGCGACCGCCTCCTGCGTAGTGAGGAATCCGCCCACGTGCAGGGGGTGGAGCGCGATCCCCGCGCCCCCGGTCCCGAGCTCCACGCTCATCTGGAGCCGGAGGTCCGAATCGAAGAAGTAGGCCGCCAGCTCGCCCCGGGCGCCGCCCAGGAAGCCGTCGTAGCTGAGGTCGATCCCGAATACCCGCTCACTGGCGTTGCCGACCAGGTCCTCCACCCGGATGCCGTTGGTGATGGATCCGACCTCGTCGGCCTCTGACCCGGGCGAGTAGAGCATGATCCGCCCGGTGGGAGCGGTGTTCCCTTCTCCGATCGCGATCCGGCTGCCGTCTCCGGAGGCAGCGACGAAGGTCGTGTCGGAGAGGCCGACGGCACCCGGATTCCATCCGCCCGAGTGCGCACGCGGCTGACCCGTGCGGTTGACCTGGTCCTGGACCTCCTGCACCGCCCGCCCCGCCGCTCCGGGGCCCGAGGCTCGGCCTTCCACGAAGTCCGTGGTGTCGCCGGGCACGTGGTCCTCCACCACCACCTCGTCGTCGCCGAAGTTCCCGCAGCTCACGCAGGTGGAGACGAAGTCGGCTCGGTCGATGGCGGTGACGTTCTCATCCGGCTCCAGCGGGAGCACGTAGTCCGTGTAGAAGATGACCTCGGGATCCGGGCCGAGATTCCGGTTCACGAGGCGGATGGTCCCGTCCGGGGCCGCCGGCGTGGGCCGGGTGGAGTAGACGAGATTGTTGAAGCGGTCGGCCGCGATGAACTGGGGTCGGTCCGAGAAGTCGAAGAACTCGGTCACCTGCTCGATCTTCGTTTCGGTCGCGTTCTCCCTCACCTGCCAGAGAACCGTGTTCGGGGTGAGGATCTGCTCCGACACGAGGTGCGTGAAGGAGGAGACGTCCACCAACGACAGGTTCGTGCCTCCGGAGTTCGCCGCGAAGAGCCGATCCGGGTCGTCGCGATCGAAAGAGAGCCCCCACGGAGCCGGGACCAGCACCACCCCGTCGAGGAAGCCTCCCGCCTCCGCGTCGATGAACTGGATCTGATTCAGACCCAGGTTCGCGACCACGACCTGCTCGCGCGAGGTGACCGTGTCCCAGACGATGTCGGCCACCCGGCCGCCGCCCGGGAGGGCCGCCGTGCGCCCGGAAACCACGGTGACCGCCCCCAGCGAGAGACCGTCCCGATCGGCGCCGGCGATCGCGCCGGCGGCGAGTCCACACTCCAGGGACTGGAACTCGTCCGGATCGACCGCGGCCCCGCAGAATCCCGCCTCGTCCTCGGCCCAGGCGGCCACACGGATCCGGATCGTGTCCGGCACGACCTCGGGGTCCTCCACGAGACGGTCGAGCGCGACCCAGAGAGTGTCCGTCGAGGAGCGGGGCGCGGTCGTGAATTCGACCGTGTCGCTCACCACCCGGACGGTGTCCACATCGGTGTTGGTGGCCCAGAGGCTCACGCCGGCACGGGCGAGCCCGTCCCCGGGAGTGGGATCACGGCTGGTCAGGACGATGCGGACGGAGTCGGTGAGCTCGGCTCGCTGGCGGACCTCGGCCTGGAAACGGACCTCCGGCGGCGTCTCGTCTACCGCAGTCTCCGCCTCGAAGGTGACGGTCACGGTCTCGCTCGTCCGGACGTCACCGGTGACGTTGCGCAGGACCGCGACGAGCTCGGCCTGGCCCGCCACGTCGGACGGGATCGGGAAGGAGCCTTCGAAGGAGGCCTCCTCAGTCGCCGGGTCGAAGAGCTGCCGCGTCGTGTCCGGCGAGGCCTCATCGGCGTCCACGATGAAGAGGAGCTCGCGCACGCCCTGCGGATCGACCGCCTCCACGCGGAACGAGTTCGCGCCCGCGAATACTTCGGCTCCCTCCTCCGGCTCCAGGATCCGGACGCTGGACGAGCCCATCTCGATCCGGACCGTGTCCGTGGAGGTGTTCCCCGCGACGTCGACCGCCGTGGCCACGATACTCACCGTGGCGGAGTCGAGCGAGACCTCCTGCGGTAAGAGCCGGCGGCGGAGCCCGGTGGTGTCGGCGACTCCCTCGTCGAGGTCGACGGTGCGGGAGTCGAAGACGACGATGACGCTGTCCTCGCCGAGCTCCGGGTCGCCCTGGACGGTGAAGCCCTCGAAGGTGACGCGGTCGAGCCCCTGGTCGTCGGAGGCGTCCGCGACCACGGTGAGCGTGTCTCCGAAGAGGAAGGTCCGGCCCTCTTCCGGCGACGTGATCTCGACGGTCGGTGCCGAGACGTCCTCGCCCGGATCGGGACCCGGCTGCCCTCCCACCTCGAAGGCGTTCGTCCCCTCGCAGGCGCCGAGGGCGAGAGCCGCTCCCAGGAACCCCAGACCCGCCGTGAGCCGGATCGACTGCATTCGAATCGTTCTCATCTGTCCCCCCTCACCGACGGTCCGTGCGGACGATCTCGGGCGTCACCAGGATCATGAGATCCCGCTGCTCCTCCCGCTGACGCGTGACCCGGAAGAGACGCCCCACCATCGGGAGGTCCATCAGGATCGGAATACCCGCCCGCGACTCGCTGTGGTCGGTGACGGTGAGGCCGGCGATGACGACGGTCTCGCCGTCGGCGACGAGCACCTGGGTGGTGGCCTCCTGGGTGCGGAAGATGAATCCGGCGTCCGACTCCGCGATCTCGGCCGACGACCGCTCCGCGTGCAGCTCGAGGAGGACGTCCCCTTCCGCCGTGATGTGCGGCGTGACCTCCAGGATGATACCGGTCTCCTGGAACTCGACGGTCGCCTGGGGAAGCTGCGCTCCACCGGCCTGTCCCCCGCCCGCGCCCCCGGCGTCGATGACCCGGACCGGCGTCTCCTCACCGACCAGGATGCGGGCGAGCTGGTTGTCGAGCACCGTGACGGACGGGGTCGCCTGGACGTCGCTCAGGTTCTCAGACTCGAGCGCCTCGATGAAGTTCACGAGGGTGTGCCGTCCGAGAACGAGCGACGTGAGCAGACGGAGCGAAGGGCCGACCACACGCTGATTCGCGTTGCCGAGCGCGGCGATCGAGTTGCCGCCCAGCGTGACCACGTTCGTCCCGGTCTCGATGGTCTCGAGCTCTCCGTCGCCGTCGGTGTCGGCGGCGCCGGGGGCGGTCTGGTTGAGCTGGTTTCCCTGCGAATCCTTCAGCTCGTAGGTGATGCCGAACTCCGAGAGCTGCGTGCGGTTCACGAAGATGATCTTCGCCGAGATCGCGACCTGCGGGGTGCGGATGTCGAGCTGGTCGAGGATCTCTTCCACGGCGTCCAGCACTCTCGGCACGTCCGTCACGAGCAGGGTGTTCGTTCCCGTGGAGACGGAGATGTTGCCCCGGTCGGTGAGGAGCGACTCGACGGCTCCCTGCATCTCGACCGCGTTCACGTAGCTGATCCGGAACGCCTGGGTCTGCACGGGGCCCACGGTGTCCCTCGCGGCGATCCGCTCGAGGGCGTCGACCCGGATGATGCCCGACTCGAGCTCTACGGCCGAGAGCCCGTGCGCCTCCAGGATCGTCCGGAGCGCCTCGTCCCACGGCTGGTTCCGGATCTCCGCCGTCACCGTTCCGTCGACCTGGGAGCCCGGGACGATGGAGCGGTCCGCGAACTCGGCGAAGGTGAAGAGGACGTCCTCGATGGGGGTGTCCACGAAGGAGATGGTGATCCGCTCGGCGTCCTGCACGTTCTGGATCCGGAAGCTCCCGCCGGACCGGTGCGAGGTGGAACGGGCCCGGCTTCCGGGCCTCGTGCCGGTGACCCGATCGGCACCCGCCGCCGCCGGGGTCGCGGAGGGGAGAGCGTCGCCGATCCGGGCCGTCGGCACACCCGCACCCTCCCCGATCCGCTCCACCGCCGGAGCCTCCCCCGTGGAGCTCCACGGCTCGAAGACCCCGTGTCGGTTCTCCAGCGCCACGAGAATTTGCCCGTCCAACCGGAGGAGCTGGTAGCCGACCTGCTCCTCGAGCTCGAGCACCACCCGCACCACGTCGTCCGAGTACTGGCTCGTCCGGATGGCGCGGATGCCCCCGCGGTCGATGCCGTAGAAGTCGTCCCTCGGCAGGGCGTGCCGGGCCCCGAGCAGATCCACGACGAGTCGGTTCGGGCCCTCCATCGTGAAGTCGCGGGTCTCCACGTCGCCGGTGACGGCGATCACGACCTCCGTCCGCTCGGATGCGGGGAGGATGCTCAGGGCGGTCACCGGGTCGGTGTCGCCCGCTCCCGCCCAGAATCCGATCAGAAGCGCCAGCGTCGGGATCATCAGGATCCTCCTTGTCCCCTGCGGGGAAGCTCGAGGACTCGCTCCTCGGTCACTCCGAATTCCTCCACCTCTACCAGCACCCGGTCGCGGTCGATCGCGACCACGCGGGTGTTGCCAAGCACCTCGCCGGCACGGAGCCGGTAGGTGCGAGAGCCGTCCGTCGCCTCGTCGCCCTGTCCTCCCCCGCCGACGCCGAACAGCGCGACGCTGCGGGCGGCGTCGCCAGAATGGATGATGCCGAGCAACCGGAGACGCTCGAAGCGGGGGCCCCGGGCATCGTCGTCGAGCAGCGGCTGAAACGGATTCCGCCGCTCGTAGGAGGGGTAGTCGAACACCTCCCGCTCGAAGATCAGCTCCGTGGGCTCCGCCTCCGGCTCCGGCTGCTCCTGCTGTCCGTGCAGCGCGGCAGGCGCTGTGAGCGCGGCCACGAGGGCCGCGGCGGCGACGATTCTCATCGGTCTCCTCCGCTCGCGGCCGTGGCGCCGGCTTCGCCTTGGCTACGGCCCTCTTCGGGCAGCACGTAGGTCTCGATCTGGAACGTGGCTTCCACGGGGGACTCGTAGTCGAGGGCGCCCCGGGGATTGGTGAAGCGGACCAGGTCCAGTCGGGTCGGCGTGATGATGCGCGGAAGAGAGGCGATCGACGAGAGGAAGCGCGCGACGTCGTGGTACTCGCCCACGACGGTGAGATCATAGACCTGACGCGTGTAGAACTCTCCCTGCTCGGTCGAGGCGGGCCGGATCGAAGCGAGGTCGACGCCGTCGACCTGGGCCTGCCGGGTCACGCTCTCGAGGAGCACCGCGACCTCGTCACGAGCCGGGATGAGCTGCTCCAGCCGTCCGACGTGACGCTCGTACAGGACCATCCGTTCCTCGAGCTGACTGCCGCCCCGGGCGGCGATGATCTGCGCCTGGCGGTTCCGGTTCTCGAGCTGCTCCAGGTTCTCGGCCATCGTCTCCACCTCTTCCGCCCGGGGCGAGTACCAGTAGGCGTGGAAGAAGTAGAACGCGGCCACGAGGGCGACCGCCACCAGCAGGGCGTTCCTCTGCTTCGGATCGTCGGGTATGATGGCCATGGTCCGCCCCTATCGGGCGAGGGTGTCCGGCGGGACGATCGCGTCGTCCCCGTCCGGGAAGAGGGGGACGGTCTCCAGGTACTCGGCCGGCGGCTGCCGGTAGGTCGCCTCCAGCACGAAGCGGAAGACCACCTGCTGGTTCGCGGCCTCTCCCACCACCTCCTGCTCCGAGCTGCGGAAGTTCACGTCTCCGAGGAACGGGGACGCCTGCAGATCGTTCATGAAGCGGGTCAGGGCGAAGTTGTTGCCGGCCATCCCGTCGATGCGGATCGTCGGGCTCGGCGACTCCGAGACCTGCCGTACGCTGTTGATCCAGGTGTAGTCGGGGAGCGCGCGAGCCACCTCGTCCATGATGTGTGCCCACACGTAGCGTCCCTGGTCGATCTCCTGGATGATCTCGACCTTCTCCGCGATCGAATCCCGCCGCGCGGTGAGCTGCTCCGTCCGCTGGATCAGGTCGGCGTAGCGGACCGAATCCTCCCTGGCCCCCTCGAGCGCCGTCTCGAGCTCGCCGTGCCGGCTTCCCACCGAGAAGAAGAGCCACCCGGCGAGGAGGAGGACCACCGCTCCCACCGCGGCGCTGCCGAGGACCCACCGATCCGTGGGAAGGCCCTCGATGCTGGGCAGGGAGATCGGCAACCCGCTCCGGGAAGGGCCCTTCTTTCCGCCGGGAAGGAGATTGACTCGGATCACGATCGTGCCTCCGGGATCGTCTGCACCGGGCGTCTAAGCACGCCGGAGGGCGAGACCGAGGGGGAGGAGTAGCATGGGACCCACCGATTCGAGATCGATGGCGCTCCCTGCCTCCGGCCCGAGCGGCACCCGCTCGAATGGATTCACGATGTGGGTCTCCACGTTCATCCTCCGTCCGAGCGCGTCGGCCATGCCCGGGAGCCGGGCACCTCCGCCGCTCAGGTAGATCGTGCCCAGGCTCTCACCGCTCTCGCGCGTCATGAGGAAGGCCGCGGCCCGCTCGATCCCCACCGCCACCCCGTCCGCGCTCGATTCCACGAAGCGGTCGAGGTCGGTCACGTCCTCCCGGCCCTGGACCACGTCCTCGGCCTGCTCGGCGGTCAGGCCGCGCTCGCGCTGGAGGTCTTCCCGCACCCGCCTGGAGCCGAAGGGGATGTCGCGGGTCAGGATCGGCACCCCCTCTTCGAGGATGTTCACGTTGGTCGTCTCGTGCCCCACGTTCACGAGCGCCACTACACCTCCCATCGCGGCGGGATAGTTGGACTCGAAGGCGTTGTGGAGCGCGAAGGCGTCGACGTCGATGACGCTGGGCTCGACCCCCGCGTCCATGAGCAGGTTCACCTTGTTGTCCACCAGCTCCCTCTTCACGGCCACCAGGAGGACATCCATGCGGAGACCCTCCTCGCCCGGGTCCAGGATCTGGAAGTCGAGCTCCACGCTCTTGATGTCGAAGGGGACGTGCTGCTCGGCCTCCCACCGGATCACCTCGCGGGCGTCCGATTCCTTCATGCGGTCCATCTGGATCTTCTTGATGATGACGTCGTGGCCTCCGACGGCCGTCACGACGTTCTTCCCCTTCAGGCCCGTCTCCTGGAAGAGTCCGCTGATCGTATCGGCTACCTGGGCGGGGTCCATCACCTCGCCCTCGACGATGGCATCGGGTAGCAGGGGACGCATGGCCACCCGCTTCACCTCCGGATCGCTCCCGGAGTGATCCACCTCGATGACCTTCACGAATCCGCTACCGATGTCCAGGCCGACGGAGCTCTTTGCCCGTCCGAAGAGGCCCATTCCGTGCTCCCGCCTTGGGGGGGAAACAAGTTTTTATTCGGAATGACGGGTCCAGCTTACCACCCGTCGTTAAAGCTTGTCAAGAAGTTTCTCGGATCCCGCGGAACCTCAAAGATTGGTAAACATTTGGGGATCACGGGTGTGGCGGAGCCGCCTGCGTCGGACGCCTCGCCGGCTTCACTGCGCGGAGGAGAGGTCCACCCAGCTGCGCGCGGCGATCGGCCGCGGACGCATGAGATCGGTGCTCTCGCGGATGGCCCTCCTGGTGGCGCAGGTCGAATTCGTGACCACCGAGCCGCCCGTGACGTTCTGAGAGTCGAAGTCCGCGTTCGACGCCATCACGCCGCCGTAGACGCGGTTTCCGCTGCCCTGGGTCTCGAAGCTCCCCTGGGCGATGATGATCCCGTGGAACTCGAAGTCGCCCCGCAGGTCGAGCGCCCCGTCCAACAGCAGGATGCCCTGTCCGAGGCCCCCGCCCTGGAAGGTGGCGCGATCTCCCGTGATGTGGATGATGGGGAAGTAGTTGGCGCAGTCGTCGGTGGCGGGGTCTCCGCGCGGGTTCCCCCAGTTCCAGGGGTTCGAGAGCTCGCAGGTCCCGTCGTCGTGGTAGCTGGGCGCGGGGGCGGTCATCCCCGAAGAGCCCTCCAGGCGGATGTTCGCCATGCTCGTGAGCTCGTCCCAGTCGATGTCGCCGAACTGGGTGAAGGTGCTGTCGCTGATGGATTCGTCCTCATCCATCGGGGGATCGCCCGTGACGTTCCCCTGGCCCCGGTTGTCGACCTGCGTGGTGTCGTTGGTGAGGATTCCCGGCTTGTCTTCCAGCGAGTCTCTGTCGCAGAGGCCGAGATCCTCCCAGCCGGCGTAGATGCTGTCGCCGCCGTCCACCTCCGAGGAGCCGCTGATCCGGGTCTCGTTCCGGGTGAGGAGGGCGGCGGGGGGATCCAGGTCGGGAATCCGGCTCCTCACGTAGGTGCCCACCTCTCGGGTGGCCCCGGCGTGGATTCCCCCCCGGGTCACCGTTCCCTGCCCGTACAGGAAGAAGGTCCGGACGCCCGTGCGGATCGCGTCCACGGTCCACTCGCCCTCGTCGGTCTCGCCGGCGAAGGTGATCGTGTCGGTCAGATTGCTCATGTCCCAGGCGGCACCCGGATCCCAGTCGGCCATCGCCTGGGTGATCCCGGCCTCAGCGATGTAGAGAGCCAGGGCGCCACTCTCGCTCGCACGCCCGATCTGCGCCTCCTGCCGCGCGATGTAGAAGCCTCCCGTGACGAGTAGCCCCACGATGACCAGGGCGAAGATCGCGACCGGCAGCGCGAAGCCGGAGGGGCGCTGGGCGTGCTCTTTCATGTCGCTCATGGCGTGTGTTCCGGGATGGAGCGGGTCAGTTCCTGACATGGATCCAGGCGGTCACGGAGTCGGATACGGGATCGCCGGCCGGGCCGCGGGGGCCGGGCACGGTCCGGAGAGTGACCCGGATCCCGCGCACGTCGCCGGCGTTGGCCGTCTCGGCGCCGAGGGAGTCGTAATGCGTGAAGCGGAGGCCGTCGCGGGGGCGGAGCGGGCCGACGAGCGGCTCCGGGGGAAGGTCCTCGGCCTGATCCTCGCGGCCGAGGAAGGTCTCGCCGTCGAAGGTGAACGCCCCGTAGATGTAGCGGCGGTGCGAGCGCACCAGCGCGCCGATGCGCACGCTGTCCCTGTTGAGTCGGTCGTTCCACCCCGGGAGGGCGACCCTCTGGGCCCCCTCCGAACCGTTCGGGCAGGTGAAGCCCGAGGCGACGGTACCCACGTTCCCCAGGTGCCAGACGTCGTCGTTCTGCAGGTCGACGTCGTGATCGGCGAACAGAACGATGTCGTCGTCGGTGGAGAGCCCCCTTCCCAGCGGGAGGATCATCATCCTGTTGCCCGGGATGTCCATCTCGCACACGATCCCGCCCCCTCGGAGCACCCGGACCTCGACCGAGTCGTCGTCGATCCGGAGGACGTCCGAGGAGGCCGTGTCGGCCGCGCCCACCTCGCGGAGCTCGGCCGTCAGGACGGCGAGCCCCGTCCGGACCGTCTGCTGCGCGTGGATCCGGGCGTCGTTCACCGTGTAGGTCCGCTGGTTCGTGGTCAGCACCTGATAGCTGGCTGCGATCAGGAGGGTGCCGAGGACGACCACCACCGTGAGCTCCACGAGGGTGAAGCCGGCGCGGTCGCCTCTCTTCCGGGGGTTCAGGCTCTTCGGAGGGTTCATGGCTGGATCAGCTGGTAGTCGAAGGTGTCGGCGACGTCGGAGCGGATGACGGTGTTCCCCTGCTCGCCGACCGCCGCGCCCGGACCGACGGTCACGACGCGAACGGTCGTCTTGTATCGGCTCGGGATCACCTCCCACTTCGCCAGATACCGATCCACCCGCATCGAATCGGGGACGACGGCATCGTACGAGATCGAACCGACGTACTCGACCGCCGATTGCACGGCGGCCGCCCGTTCGCTGTTGATGCGGCTGATGTCGACCTGTCGGACCACGTACGCCGTGGTCCCCGCCAGGCCGAGGATCCCCACCGTGAGGATCACCAGCGCGATCACCAGCTCCACCAGGGAGAACCCCTCCCGGTCGGGACCCGGGTGCGCGCCCGGTCCGCGGATCGGCCCCACTCCGGTTCTTCGTATCCTTCCGAGCATCGACGTCTCCATGGCGGATCAGCTCCGGATCTGGCCGAGAGGGAGTACCCGCACCGAGTCGACCGCCGTGCCCCGCTGGAAGCGAACGATGAGCGTCCCGGAGGAGGCTCCGGCGCAGCGCGGATCCGCTATCCCGCGGGGCGTGAAGCAGACGTGCGCGGTGGTGCCCTCGCTGTGGCCGAGGCCGACGTTCAGCGACTCCCGGAACCGGTAGGCGTCGATCTGATCGCTCGATCCGACGATCCAGACGCTGTCGCCGTCCGCGTCGAGGTGAAGATACACGGTCTCTCCCCGCTCGATCGCGTGCGCCCGGGCCTTGGCGTGCATCGAGGCGAACGCCTGCTGCGCCTGCCGCACGGAGATCCCCCAGGAGGAGGTGTTGAAGCTGCGGACGAACATCGTCGTGAGGACCGCGCCGACCATGATCGCGATCACGATCTCGACCACGCTGAATCCGTGTCTTCGGTGTCTGTGCATCTTCCTCCGGGGGAAGCGGGTACGGGACAGGAGCAGGTAGAAGATCCGTGCCGCCCCAGGAGGCCAATGTTCACGCGGATGCTGCGGAATGGAAAGCCGCGCGGCCGGTAATCTTTTCCGCCGCCTCCGGAAAAAAGGTTCGCTCCGGATCCGATTCCGGCAGGAGGCGTGACGGGGTGGAGCCCCGCACGGCGGCTCAGCGAATCGGGATCCAGGAGCCCCCGGGAACCGGGAGCGGGATCGAGAGCGACGGAGCCTCGCGGAGCGCGGAGCCCACGGCGCACCGATCGCCGACGATGCGGCTCTCCTCCGCCAGTCGCACCCCGCCCCGCACCCGTACGGCGCCCACCACCTCCGCTCCGGGCTCGAGGATCAGGTCGCCCCCGACCAGCAGAAGCCCCTCGGCCCGGGCGCCGGCGGCGATCCGGAGGTCGGTCGTGGAGAGCCGCACCGCGAGACCTCCCTCGTCGACCGCCGGATCCTGTGCCGGAAGGCTCGTCCGGACGCCCGCCCCGGCTCGCTCCGCTCGTTCGAGGAGGGCCGTTCCGTCCAGCAGCCCGAGAGAGGGGAGAACGCCGTGGGCGGCGGCATCGTCCGGCGGGAGGGAGGTGGCCGGAGCGAGCGGAGGAAGCGTGTCGGGGCCGCAGGCGGACCCCCGCTCGCCGTCCCCGGATCCGTCCTCGTCGGGCCCGGCGAGCACCGCCGCCGCATCACCCTCGATTCCGCCCTCGCTCGTCACCACCGCATCCAGCGACGCGGACCGGACGTCCGGATCGGCTCGCCAGTACACGCGGGCCGCTTCCCAGCGGGGACCGCCCCCCGCCTCCCCCGCCGCCTCCACCAGGGCGATCTCCGGCGCGGTAGCCGTGACCACCCATCGGTAGGAGACCGAGCGGCCGAGCTCACCCACGCCCTCCCCTTCGATCCGGGTGCCGCCGCTGTCCCACCACCGCTCCTCGGCCGCCGCGATCCCGGCTTCGGCGGCCCGTTCCGACTGGAGGATCCCCACCGACAGCCCGGAGATCTCGAGGTGCCGGCGCGAGAGCACGAGCACGCCGTGGGCGATCCCGGTCAGGGCGAGGAGGAGGAAGAGGAGGAGAAGCAGCGCGAAGCCGGTCCGCCTTCCCGTGCCGCGGACCTTCGGTCCCTTCCTGACTCGTCTGCCGCTCACGGTCCGCCGCCGTCCGTTCCCGCGACGGAGCCGTCCGCCCGCTCACGGTGCGGGAAGGTGTGGACCATCGTCCGGACGAGTCCCGGGGCCGACTCCCACTCGAGCACCGATCGCACCCGGCCCGAGCTCTCCACCAGCCCGCTCTCCGCCCCCATCAGGGCGGGCGTGAGGGGCTGCCGCCCGCTGAGGCCGCGCCGATAGCGGAGGGCCCCATCCGCGACGTGGTAGCTTCCCCGCTCGAAGTAGCGAACGAGGACGGACCGCCCTTCGGGAGGTGGGTCGAGGACCCACGTCTCGGCGGGATCCGGCTCGTCGGGACACGCCGCCGAGCCATGCCGATCCGTCAGCCGGTGGACCGTCCAGCCGCCCTTCGCCGAGAGCACCAGCACCGAGTCCTTGCGCGGATCCGGGCCGCGGCTTCCCCGGCGCACCACTCCGAGGAGCGAGTCCGCCTGTACGCAGACGAGGCCGCTTCCGCGGAACGCCCGTAGCGAGAGCGAATCGCCCGCGACGGCGCTCCGGTCGCCGCGGCCTCCGCGGCGAAGCTCCCGTGAGAGCACCCACGTCAGCGTACGCTCCGTCTCGAGGAGCTCCGCGCGGCGGACCAGCTCCGAGGCGGCGCGGTGGTGGGCCGTGAGGATCCGCCAACTGCCGGAGACGAGGAGAAGGACGAGGAGGGTCGAGACCAGCACCTCCGCCAGAGTACGCCCCTCCCTGCCGCTCACCGCGGCCGGGGGGGTCGGGCGAGGATCCGCATCAGGACCTCGCCGTCGGGGCGAGAGCGGACGACGATCCGGACCCGGCCCTCCGCGGTGGCCTCCCACTCCGCCTCCACCCGCTCGCGCCGGACCGAGCCCGAGCCGCCGGAAGGCGCTTCCGCGAGCGCGAGCGAGTCGGCCACCTCCCGCGCCAGGTCCACGCCCCCGCTCAGGCGCTCCGCCCGCTCCAGCGCGGAGGCGGCCGTCCACACCATTCCGGCGGTGCCGACCAGCCCCACCTCGAGGACGACGATCCCCACCAGCACCTCGGCGAGGGTGGAGCCCGACCGGGTGGTGCCTCCCCGCTGCGGCTCGGACCGCGTGCGGCCCTCTCTCATCCGACGGCGCCCTCTCGTCGGCGGGCCTCCTCTCATCGGCGGGTGACCCGCCCCAGCGCCGAGACGACGAGCTCGGCGCGCCCGTCTCGCCGCCGGAAGGTCAGGGTGCGGCTGGCCACCCGGCCGAGCCCGAGCGCGTCGAAACGGATCACGATCGTGTCGCCGCCCCCGCCGGCGTCGAGGGAGATCCCGTCGGTCCGGAGATCGGCCCGGGCGACCTCCACATCGCCGCTCCGGAGGGTGAGCACGCCCTCGTCCGCCCGGATCTCCACCTCG
This sequence comes from uncultured Gemmatimonadaceae bacterium, assembly GCA_964409525.1. Taxonomy (GTDB): domain Bacteria; phylum Gemmatimonadota; class Gemmatimonadetes; order Longimicrobiales; family Gaopeijiaceae; genus CAYPDV01. The sequence goes on along the minus strand of CAYPDV010000034.1, from coordinate 6,122 downwards.
GCGCCACCGTCCGCGCGGGCCTGCGACCGGGCCCGGTCCAGCAGTCCGACCACCCGCTCCCGCGCTCCCTCGACCGCGGACCGATCCGTCCACCGGCGAGCCACGGGATGGAGGAGACTCCACGCCATTCCCAGGAGGAGAAGGGTGGTGATCAGCTCGAGGAGGGTGTGCCCGCCCGACCGCGGAGGTCGGAAGGGGCACGAGACAGGGACGGGATCTCCGCGATGCATGCCGGAGGATGTCCGGTCGCGAAGGGCGGCGGGATGGCCGCGGGAGCCGCGCTCGTGGCGGGAAGGCCGCCGGAGCAGCTCGGCTCAGTCGTCCAGTCCGTAGTCCTTGATCTTGTAGCGCAGCGCCCGCGGACTGAGATCGAGGAGGTCGGCCGCGCGGGTGCGATTTCCTCCGGTCTGCTCCAGCGCCCGGGCGATCAGGCGCCGCTCGAGCTCGGCCGAGCGCCGCTTCACCGACAGGTCGCCCGGGTCGGCCCCGGCGGCCATGGGCATCCGCTCGGGGTGCCGCACGGCCTCTGGGAGCGCCTCGGGACCGAGGCTGCCCCCGTCCGAGAGCACCATCGCCCGCTCGAGGACGTTCTCGAGCTCCCGGACGTTCCCGGGCCATGCGTAGTCGAGGAGCACCTCCATCGTCTCCCGCTCCACCGGCGGCGGCTCGATGCCGAGCCGCTCGGCGTGCCGATCCAGGAGGTGCCGCACCAGCTCGGGGATCTCCTCCGTCCGCGCCCGGAGCGGGGGCAGGTGGATCGGGACCACCGCCAGGCGGAAGTACAGGTCTTCGCGGAACTCGCTCTGCTCGACCGCCTCCTGGAGGTCCCGGTTCGAGGCGGCGACGATGCGCACGTCGACCTGCCGGAGTCGGGTGTCGCCGACCCGCCGGACCTCGCCCTCCTGGATGGCTCTCAGGAGCTTCACCTGGAGAGGGGGCGGAAGCTCGCCGATCTCGTCGAGGAAGAGGGTGCCCCCCGCCGCCGCCTCGAAGAGCCCCTTCCGGTCGCGGTCGGCGCCGGAGAAGGCTCCCTTCACGTGGCCGAAGAACTCCGACTCGAGGAGGTTCTCCGGCACGGCCCCGCAGTTCACCGGTACGAAGGGCCCCTCCCGGCGGGGGCTCTCACGGTGGACGATGCGCGCCACGAGCTCCTTGCCGGTGCCGGTCGCTCCCGTGATCAGGACCGGCGTCGGATGGGCGGCCACCTTCGTCGCCACGTCGAGCGCCCGCACCATGGAGGGCGCCTTCGCCACCACGTCGGCGAAGCGGCGCTCGGTGCGGACCTCGTCCCGGAGCCGGCCCACCTCGAGGCGGAGCTCCTCACGCTCCTCCGCCTTGCGAAGCGTCAGGAGCACCTCGTCCGCTCCGAACGGCTTCGGAAGGTAGTCGTAGGCGCCGGCCCTCATGGCCTCGACCGCCAGATCCAGGCTGCCGTAGGCGGTCATCACGAGCAGCAGCGACTCGCCCCCCTCGTCCCTGTACCGCCGCACGAACTCGATGCCGTCGATCCCGGGCATGCGGACGTCGCAGAGGATCATGTCGGGTTCGGACTCCAGGGCCTTCCGCAGCCCCTCCTCGCCGTCGGAGGCCGTCGAGACCTGGTAGCCTCCTTCCCGGAGGATCATCTCCAGGGATTTCCGGAGCCCACGGTCGTCGTCCACCACGAGGACCCTCACGCGCCCTCCCGGACGGCCGAGGTGCGCACGGATTCCGGGACGTCGGCCGGTCCCCGGCCCTCGGTGGCGGGGATCCGGACCGTGAAGGACGCACCCCCCTCGCGGCTGGTGGCCGCCTCGATACGCCCCCCGAGCCCTTCCACCAGCCTGGCGCACACGGCGAGCCCGAGCCCGGTTCCGCGCCCGGGGTCCTTGGTGGTGTAGAAGGGATCGAAGACGCGGTCGAGATCGTCCGGGGGGATACCCGGTCCATCGTCGGCCACCGTGATCCGCAGCACGTCGCGAGCGAGGTCGAGCCGGGTCTCGGCCGGCTCCCTCCCACGCCGCCGCCGATGCGCGTAGTTGACGCCGGGCGGATCGTCCTCTCTCCGAATCGGGCCCGGCTCGTCCCCCGCCTCGCGGGAGGCCGCCACGACGATCCGGCCGCCCCCCGTCTCGTCCAGCGCGTCGATCGCGTTCAGGAGGAGGTTCAGGAGCACGTGCTCGAGCCGTCGGCCGTCCACCGCGAGCTCTTCGACGTCCCGGGCGACCTCCCAGACGTCCTCCACGCCGCCGAGCCGCCCCTGCGAGGCGAGGAGGGCATGCACCCGCTCGAGCGCCCGGGAGGGGGACTCCAGCTCGGCGCCTCCGGCGGAGGGGCGGGCGAAGTCCAGCAGGCCACGGACGATACGGTCGATGCGCAGCGCCTCCTCGCGGATCAGCTCCAGGAGCTCATCCTGCTCCGGATCGGCCTCCGCCCTCCGGCGCGCCACGTCGACGAAGCCGAGAAGCGCTCCGAGCGGGTTCCCCACCTCGTGGGCGATTCCCGCCGCGAGCCCGCCGACGGTCGCGAGCCGCGACGCGGTGGCGGCCTCGGCCCGCACCTCCGACAACTCGCGATTCGTGCGCTCCAGCGATCGGACGTTCTCGGCCAGGAGCGCCTGGTCGCGGATGAGACGGTCCGCCATGCGGTTCACGCCCTCGGCGAGCTGCGACAGCTCGAGCGTCTCCTCCGCTCCCACACGGTGGTGGTAGTCGCCCCCGGCGATCCGGAGGGCCGATCCCGCGACCCGGCCCACCGGCTTCAGGACCGTCCGGTCCAGGAGGTCGCGACCGAAGAGGAAGAGGACGAGGAGGTCGCCCCCCAGGAGGAGTAGGAGGAAGACGATCCCTTCGCCGGGATCCTCGAGCCACGGCACGACGGTGAGGAGCACCAGCGCCGCGAGGAGGAGGGCACCGACGAAGAGGATCGCGAAGGAGAGGAGGAGTTCCCGCCGGAGCGGGGGGAGGGAGGCGGCCATGGCCTCACGGTAGGGAGACGGGAGGGGGCGGGAAAGGTCGGAACCGGACACCCGCGGCGCCGGTGCGCTCCACGGGGCTGGGTATGGTCCGCCCGCCCGGAACGGAGAAGGGGCGGCGGCGCCGATCGGCACCACCGCCCCCTCGACCGTACATCGGCTCAGATGAGCCTACGCGTGTGGCGCGTCAGTTCTCGCCCACACAGGCGACCTGGCCGGGCTGGTCCGGAATGGTCGGCGGGGTTGCCACCTCACCGCCCCACACCTCGCACGACTCCGTGGCGGCGTTGTCGAAGGCGCCGTGGGTGGCCGTGGCGGCCCAGCCGTTACCGGTCCCCTCGAGGTCCATAGCGACGCTCACGCCGTCCGACTCGACGAAGTCGAGCTCGCCCGTCGTCGCGGCGTACGAATAGTCGCTGTTCGGGCTCGTGTAGTACATCTCCTGCGCCGTCTGCAGGTTGCGCAGATCGGACTTCATCGCGGAGAAGTACGCCTTCTCCCGCGTGGCGCTGAACTTCGGAATGGCGATCGCGGCCAGGATGCCGATGATCACCACCACGATGAGCAGCTCGATCAGGGTGAATCCCTTTCGGTCCCTCATGATGTCTCACTCCTTCAGATGGGTGAGGTAACGGAGCGTGGGCCCGGACGCTCCGGGACCCGCGACCCCTGTAAGGTGCAAGCTGAAGTCCTTCTGCGGAAGCATGCCGTGCAGTACGAGTCACGACAATGACTTAGCGGGTTTCCCACAGTTCGGTCCGACGCCCCTCGACCCGGATCCGGCACCGGATTCTGCAAGGATCCCTTCGATCTGCAAGGGCAGATCGTCCCCCCCGCCCCGGCCCGGCCGACCCTCTGCGGGCCGCGAGGGCTCACGGCCCGGCGGGCGGGCACCCGGACCCGGAGAGCTCGCGACCGACGGCCGTCCGGAGGCTGTCGACGGCCCGCGCCACCCCGGGGTCCTCGGTGCGCAGGAGCACCTCGGCGTACGACCGGCAGGCTTCTCCGAGCATCCCCGCCTCGCGCTCGGCCCGGGCGAGCCACGCCCAGTACCGCCAGTCGTCCGGGGCGGCTTCCGCGGCATCGCGCCGGTGGGGAACCGCCTCCCGCCAGCGGCCCTGCTCCTCGAGCGCCGTGGCGAGGAGGCGCCGCATCGGCGCGGAGGGGGCCCCGGTCTCGAGGGCGTTCCGCGCGGCCCGCTCCGCCTCCCGCCACCGGCCCGTATTCCGGTACAGCTCGGCCAGACGCATGTGTGCCTGCGGGTTCTGCGGAGCGTCGTTCACGGCGTACCGGAGGTACAGCTCGGCCATCCGGGGACGCTCCATCTCCGTCAGCCGCTGCCCCAGAGCGACCAGGAAGATGTAGTCTCGTGGTCCGATGATCCGGAATGCCAACCGCAGCTCCTCGATCGCCTCCTCCTCCCTGCCCGCCATGGCCAGCATGTCACCCCGGAACCACCGCGCGCGGCCGGATTCCGGGTGCTCGCGGAGGAGACTCACGAAGACCGTCCCCGTGCTCTCCCACACCGGGATCCGCTCCACCGTGCGCACCCCGAGCCACACGGTCCAGCCTGCGAGGCCCAACGCGAGCACGGTCCCGGCGAAGCCGTCGGCGCCGCGACCGAGGAGCCGGAGCGGCGTCAGCTGCGCCGCCAGCCACCCGGTCGCGAGCGCCACGGCCACCGAAGGCAGGTAGAGGGTGCGTTCGGCGAGGAGCACGCCGGAGAGGAAGAAGACGTTCGAGACCGGAAGTACGGTGACGACGAACCAGAGGAGTCCGAGGACGAGCGGGCCCGCGTCCGCCGGCCCCGCCCGCCGCCAGAGGAGGAGCGCACCCCCGAGCAGGCCGAGCCCGAGGACGAGGCCGGCGACGCTCTCCGCGGTCCAGCCGAGCAGGACGGGGATCACCCGGGGCGAGTAGTCGGCGGACAGGTCGGCCGGGAACAGGAGCAGCCGGAAATATTCCGGCCAGATTCCGAGGGCCGTCCAGTGGCGGGGAAGGTCGGCGAGGGCGCCGGCACCGAGCGGCGGCTCGGGGCGGGCGACGGAGCCCAGCACCAGCCAGCGGCCGAGAAAGACGAGCGCCGCCACCGCCGCGAGCGAGAGGTAGAGCGGAATCCGGCGGCCGAGATAGGCACCCAGCTCCCTCGCTCGCAGGCGGTCGAGATAGGCGTCCAGCACGAAGAGGACGCCGGGGAGCACGATGGCACCCTCCTTCGAGAGGAAGGCGAGGAGGTAGAGGATCGAGACTCCCGCGACCGCGCCCGGCCCCTGCCGGCCTCGCCCCCCCTCCCGCTCCCGGCTGTGGAGATGCAGCACGCACGCGGCCAGGAAGAAGGTGGTGGAGAGGAGCTCCGCGAGGCCGACCACGTTCGCCACGGCCTCGACGTGGAGCGGGTGCAGCGCGAAGACGAGCCCGCCCGCGACCGCCCCCCCGACCGGAAGGAGAAAGCCCAGGAGAAGGGTGACCAGGAGCGTCGCACCCGCGTGCAGGGCGAGGTTCACCGCGTGGAATCCGGCGGGCCGGCCGTCCCAGGCGCTCCACTGGAGAGCGAGCGCCGCCGTGGTGACCGGGCGCCAGAGCCCGAGCACCCGTCCGAACGAGCTCGACCAGTAGGGAGATACGAGCCGCTCGGGCAGATTCCCGAGGTCGTGCAGCTCCTCGTGATTCTGGACGATCTGGACGTCGTCGTAGGCGAATCCGTTCCGGAGCGAAGGGAGGTAGACGGCGGCCGCGACCACCACCACCAGCGCGAGGAGCGGAAACGGTACCCGTCCCGCTGCGTCTGCCGGAAAGAAGTCCCTCACCGGGGGGCCGGGCTCCTCACCGGCCCTCGGACACCCCGGCCGGGTCCTCCCGGCGGCGCTCCAGGGGAAGCTCCTCCGGCCCCTCCCACGAAGGGGCCTTCCGGGACAGCAGGTTCGTGCGCACGATGTGCCAGAGGGCGGCGATGCCGTCCCGCCACCCGATCTTCTTCCCCTGGGCGTAGGAGCGGCCGTGATAGCTGATCGGGAGCTCGTAGATCCGGGCTCCCGTCTGGGCCAGGCGGGCGGTCACCTCCGGCTCGAAGCCGAAACGGTCGGCCCGCAGCGGAAGCGTCTGGAGGAGGTCCCTCCGGACCATCTTGTAGCAGGTCTCCATGTCGGTGAGGTTCAGGTCGGTGAGCATG
>CAYPDV010000033.1:0-26209 GCA_964409525.1 uncultured Gemmatimonadaceae bacterium | reverse complement strand
ACCAGCTTCCGGAGGATGCCCCCCATGGAGATCACGTCGTCGTCGGGGTGGGGGCTGAAGACGAGGATCCGCCGGCCCGTCGGGAGCTTGCTCCGCCCGCGGATCTTGGAGATCAGCGTGTTGAACACCTTCCCGTTCAGGGGGCCGGCCGAGCCGTGCCGCGCCACGAGCGAGCTCAGGTGGTGGTCGCGGTAGTCGTTCGTGGACAGCCGGAGCACGGAGGTGGCGACCTCGCGGCTGAGCCAGATCACCGCGTCGGTCTCCCGCTCCTCGGTCCAGTCGACCTCGCCGGTGAGCCAGGGGGTGGCCACGCGCGTGAGCTCGGCGGACGCCGCCGGGTCGAGGTAGATGCGGGCGGCGGAATGGCCCTGGAGGTAGGTGGCCGGGACGTCCGGGTGGGGCAGGCCCTCCACGGTCCGGGCGATCACGGGCGCCTTGTGCTCGCCGGTGGCCAGGAGCGCGATCTCCCGGGCCTCGAGGATCGTGCCCACGCCCATCGTGAGCGCCTCCAGCGGCACGTTCTGCTCGCCGAAGAAGTCGCTGGCCGCGTCGGCCCGGGTCATGGTGTCCAGGTAGATCTTCCGGGTCCGGGAGTCCCGGCCCGAGCCCGGCTCGTTGAAGCCGATGTGGCCGCTCCGGCCGATCCCCAGGATCTGGAAGTCGATGCCCCCGGCGCGGCGGATCGCCTCCTCGTAGGCGCGGCAGTGCTCCTCGACCTCGCCCTCCGGCACGTCGCCCCGCGGAATGTGGATGTTCTCCTCGGGAATGTTCACGTGCTCGAAGAAGTTCTCCCGCATGAAGCGGTGGTAGGAGTGGACGGAGTCCGGCTCCATCGGGTAGTACTCGTCGAGGTTGAACGTGACGACCCCGCCGAGATCGAGGCCCTCCTCGCGGTGCATGCGGATCAGCTCGCGGTAGATGCCGACCGGAGTGGAGCCGGTGGCCAGGCCGAGGACGGCGCTCTCGCCCACCGCGGCGCGCTCCCGGACGAGCGAGGCGATCCTGCGGGCCACCTGCCGGGCCAGCGCGTCGTGCGTCGGCAGGATGCTCACGGGGATCCGCTCGCGGGTCGAAGGCGAGCGGGGCGGAGGGCCGAGGCCGGACTCGGGGGCTCCGGCGCGCGGGGTCGCGCGGGGCGGGCCGCCCGACGGGCGTCCCGAGACGCCGCCGGAGCCTCGGGAAGTGGACCCGTCGGGTCCGTCGGGGTGCGCGGGACGTGCGTGCTCGGATCGTGTGGACATGGTCATCGGGCCTCGATGCAGGGACCGCACCAGTGCGGTGCGCGTTCGAGGGTACCGGCCGGAGCTACGGCATGGAAGGGCGGACGCTCCCGCCGATCATCCGTCCGGGAAGGCCGCGTCTCCCCGCAGCCGCTCCGTCACGACGGCGAGGAACTCGTCCACGGGTCCGAGCCGCTCGAGGGCCCGCACCACCAGATCGTAGTCCAGACCGACGTACTCGTGGACGAGGATGTTGCGGAAGCCCGGGAGCCGGGCGAGCTCCTCCACGAGCTCCGGCGAGAACCCCTCGATCCGCGAGAGGTTGCGGACTGCGCTCGTGTAGTCCTCGAAACGGTGGCCTTCGCGGGCGGAGAGATCCCCCGCGACGTCGATGACGACCTGCGCGACGGTGAGGAGCGAGAAGAGCACGTCGTTGTGGAGGGAGAGATCCGATTCGAGGTCCTCCGGACCGCGCACCCTCGGACGGATGTCCTCGAGATGGTCGAGGTGCCTCCGGAGCTCGGCCAGCCGCTCGACCAGCCAGGTCATCGGACGAGGGCGTCGAGCTTGAGGGCCGCCGTCCGCCGGAGGAACGGCGCCAGGTCCGCCGCCCGGAGCTGCACGTCCCGCACGAAGGCGTGGTCCCGAGCGGGGTCGGCCCGCACGAGGCGGACGCCGTCGAGCACGATCCGGCGGGCGAGGCCCGGGGGGACGTCGTTCAGGACCACGAGGTCCACGTCGTTCAGGCCGAGGGCGGCGACGAGGCGGCCGCAGAGGCGCACCCGCACCTCGCTCCGCTCCGCTCGCGAGGGGTGCACGGAACGGTCGAGCAGCACCGCGACGTCCACGTCGCTCTCTCCGTGGCGGCGCCCCCGGGCCGTGCTGCCGAACAGGTAGGCGGAAACGAGGCCCGGCACCGATCCGTCGTCGAAGAAGGCCCGGAGCCGCCGGACGATCTCACCTTCCCCCGGCCCGTGCGCGGGCGCGGTGCCCGGCTCGGCGCTCCCGGCGTCCGGCTCGACGCCCTCGGCATCCGGCTCGGCGCCCTCGCTACCAGCCGCTTCGAGGAGCCGGTTGAGTGTCGCCACCGTCGGGCTCGTCTCCCCGGTCTCGATGCGGGCGACGACGGACTGCGACGTGCCCGCCTCGCGCGCGAGGGCGCGCTGCGAGAGGCCCGCACGGGCGCGGGCCTTCTTGACGAGTGCTGCCGCGTCGATGCCGGATGTCATGGCGGGATGATAGCTTTAACGCTATCACGGGTCAACGGGCCGGGGGCGGCCGCCTCGCGGGCTCGGGCGGGGTGTCCCCCGGGAAGTGCGTGCCGATCCAGACGAAGCAGAGGGCGGCCGCGCCCAGCCAGAGGAGCCCCTCGAGGAGGTCGCCGAACAGGAGGCGGCCGGTGCCGAAGAGCGTGGCGTAGACGCTCACCACGCCGGCCACCCAGTTGAGCCCGCTCATCGGCCCGTCCGGGATCGGCTCGGCGCCGTAGCCCAGCTCCTCGGACACGCGCCGCCAGCCGGGCCCGCCGGGACGCACCCGCCGGTAGAAGCCGTGGAGCACCTCCCGGCGCTCGGGCCCGGTGAGCACGGTCACGACCGTCCACACCACCGTCGAGCCCGCCACCGTCCAGAGCATGATGACGGCCCAGTCCCGGAGATCCCCCGGATCGAGGCCGACGAGATTCCAGAGCACGAGGCTGAGCACGAAGGAGGCGGCCATCGCCGAGATCTCGGACCAGGCGTTGATCCGCCACCAGTACCAGCGGAGGATCAGCACCAGCCCCGTGCCCGCGCCCAGCGCCAGCAGGAAGCGCCACGCGCCCTCGATGGAGTCCAGGTAGAGGGTCACGACGAGCGAGGCGAGCATGAGCAGGAGCGTGGCCCAGCGGCTGACCCGCACCAGCTCGCGCTCCTGGGCCTCGGGGCGGACGAAGCGGGCCCAGACGTCGTTGACCAGGTAGCTCGCGCCCCAGTTGAGCTGCGTGGAGACGGTGGACATGTAGGCGGCCGCGAAGCCGGCGACCACGAGCCCCGTGACCCCCGGCGGCAGCAGATCGACCACGGCCCGTACGTACCCCTCGCGCGGGTTCGTGAGGTCCGGGTAGAGCAGCAGCGAGGCGAGCGCCACCAGGATCCAGGGCCAGGGACGCACCGCGTAGTGGGCCAGGTTGAACCAGAGGGTGGCGAGCACGCCGTCCCGCTCGGTGCGGCAGCTGAAGATCCGCTGCGCCACGTAGCCGCCGCCGCCGGGCTCGGCGCCCGGGTACCAGGAGGCCCACCAGTTCACCCCCAGGTAGACGGCCAGCGTGAGGCCGGGCAGGAACGCGGCGTCGCCCCGGGGCACCAGCGAGAGTGCGGCCTCTTCCGAGCCGAAGCGGAGCGAGACCCCCTCGACCAGCGAGTCCATGCCGCCGACCGCCTCCACGGCGAACCACGCCAGCAGCACCGCCCCGCCCACCGCCAGCCCGAACTGGAGAAAGTCGGTGAGCACCACCCCCCAGAGCCCGGAGAGGATCGCGTAGCCCGCGGCGAGGACGAAGCAGAGCAGAAGGGCGGTCCACGCCGGCACGTCGAGGACGACGCGCATGATCTCCACCATGGCCAGGTTCACCCACCCGATGATGATCAGGTTGATGGGCAGCGCGAGATAGAGGGCGCGAAAGCCCCGGAGGAAGGCGGCCGGCCGGCCCCCGTAGCGGATCTCGGTGAACTCGACGTCGGTGAGCACGCCCGCCCGCCGCCAGAGCCGGGCGTAGAAGAAGACGGTGAGGATTCCGCTCATCACCATGCTCCACCAGAGCCAGTTCCCGGCGACGCCGTGCTGGGCGACCATCTCCGAGACCGCGAGCGGCGTGTCGGCGGCGAAGGTGGTGGCGACCATCGAGGTGCCGGCCAGCCACCACGGTAGCGCACGGCCGCCGATGAAGAACTCCGAGATCGAGCGGCCGGCGCGGCGCGCCATGGCCAGGCCGATCCCGAGGGCCACCGCGAAGTAGGCGGCGACGAGGATCCAGTCGAGGGGGGTCATGGGGCCGAACCTACGTCCGACGGGCGGGTGCGGGCGAGGCGGAGGCGGAGGCGGCCTACCCGGGAGGAAGAAGGAAGCCGCACGTCACCCCCGGAGCCCGCGCGAGCCGCGCGTCCAGAGTGGCGAGATCGGTGTCCAGAAGCTCGGCCAGGGCGACGTACCAGGCGCCGTACGCGGTGACGTCGTCACGGAGGTCCCAGGACCGGGAGGCGACGGGCGCGTACGGGAAGAAGTCCACCGGAAGGGTCTGGAGCTCCACGTGCGCGATCGAAGCGACGTCCGCGGACACCTCTCCGGCGAGGGCGGCCCGGCGGAGGATGTCGCCCACCTCCACGGGCATCAGGTGGGGAGCGACGAGGTGGTCGGAGAGGAGGACCTCCTCGGCCCACTGCCCGACGGCCCCCGCGTCGACGAACGCGGCGACCACCACGCTCGAGTCGATGACGAGGGTCACCGGCGGTCCTCGCCCCGATGCGTCAGGATCGACTCCCTCGAGAGCCTGCTGCCGGTGCGCTCCTTCCGCTCCCGGATCCGGGCCACGAGGGCCTCCGGGTCCGGACGCCGCGCGAGCTCGATGAGGTGGGCGCGCAGATACTCCTGCAGGGAACGACCGGTCGCGGCGGCCCGCGACGACAGCTCGTTTCCGGTCTCCTCGGGGACGTCGCGGATGGTGATCGATCGAGACATGCATGTATTATGATGCTGATGCATGCATATTGCAAGCGCCGCGGCCGCTCGCAGGATCCACTCCCGCCCGACAGAATGGAGGGGTGGGCCCGTACGATACGGTGTCCCCCACCCCCCTTCCCTCGATGATCCGGGAGACCGGATGACGAGATCCGTTCCAATCGCCGTGCTCGCCGCCTGCCTCACGGCGTGCGGCGGCTCGGAAGCGAACTCGCAGGAGCTCCGGTTCGACCGGAGGCCCGTCGAGGTGGGCTTCGCCCCCGCCGCCGTCCTGGTCCGCGACCTGGACGGCGACGGGCACGACGACGTCGCCGCCGTGGGCGAGGGGTCGGTGGCGGTGCTCGGGGGCGACGGCTCGGGCGGATTCGAGAGACGCGAGACGGTGGACGCGGGTGAGAACCCGGTCGACGTCGCCGCGGGAGACTTCGACGGAGACGGCGAGACCGACCTCCTGATCGCCAACCACGAGACGCGGTATCTGACCCTGCTCGTCGGACACGCGGACGGGTTCGCCGCGGGGCGCCGGCAGCGGATCGAGGCCCCCGTCTCGCCGCATCCGCACGCCGTGAGGATCGCCGACCTCGACGGCGACGGGAGCCTCGACTTCCTCGTCGACGACCGGGACCCGGGCGCGCTGCTCCTGTACCGGGGGCGGGGCGACGGGTGGTTCGATCCGCCCGCACGGATCGTGGTGGGAGGCGATCCGTACCGGGGGATGTCCGTGGCGGACCTCGACCGCGACGGGGTCCCCGACATCCTGACGCCGAACCCCGGGGAGATCGCGATCCTGCTCGGAGACGGAGCGGGGGGATTCCGGCCGGCCGGAGAGCTGCGGGCGCGGGGGCTCCGGCCGTTCAGCGTGGCGGTCGCGGACGTGAACGGCGACGGCGCCCCCGACGTGGCGGCCGGAAGCGGCGAGGGCGGTGGAGCGCTCGCGGTCTGGCTCGGAGACGGGGAGGGGGGATACCGCGCCGACGCGTCGTCTCCGTTCCCGATCGTGGACGGGCCCACGCGGATGCACGCGGCCGACGTGGACGGAGACGGGATCGACGACCTCGTCGTGACGAGCTACGTCGGTGACGGCGTCTCGATCGTCCTGGGCGGGGCCGATGAACGCCGCCTGGTCCCACTCCGCGTTCCCGGGAACCCCTGGGACGTGGCGGCCGGGGACTTCGACGAGGACGGCCGGACCGACCTGGTGGTAGCCGCCGAGGGCGGAGGCCACCTCGTGCTCCTGCTGGCCCGCGACCCCTGATCCGGTAGCGCGGCTCATGGATCACCGCCCCCACCGCTGATACGATGGATGGAACGCGACCGGAACCCGGAGGACGGACATGGACCTGGAGCTCGGCGGGCGGAAGGCGATCGTGACGGGAGGGACCGGCGGCATCGGCGGGGCCACGGCCGAGGTGCTCGCCTCGGAGGGGTGCCACGTCGGGATCTGCGCCCGGGGCGAGGAGGGCGTGGAGGAGGCCGTCCGCGGCCTGGAGGCGAAGGGGGTGCGGGCCTTCGGGCGCGCCTTCGACGTGGCGGAGAAGGACGCCCTCGAGAGATGGGTGGACGACGCGGCCGACGCCCTCGGCGGCCTCGACGTCGTGGTCGCCAACGTCAGCGCCCTCGGATCCGGCGAGGGAGAGGAGGCGTGGAGGCGGGCCGTCGACGTCGACCTGATGCACACCGTGCGCACGGTGGAGGCGGCGCTCCCGCACCTGAAGGAGTCCGACGCCGCGTCGATCGTGATCGTCTCCACCGTCACCGCCCGGGAGCCGTTCTCGGCCGGTGCCTACGGGGCGATCAAGGCCGCGCTGAACCACTACGGACGCGGTCTGGCCCTCCAGCTCGCCCCGGAGGGGGCCCGCGTGAACGTGGTCTCGCCCGGCACGATCTACGTCGAGGACGGCTTCTGGGGCACGATGGAGCGCGAGAACCCCGAGCACTTCCGGCAGGCCTTCGACCTGAACCCCATGGGACGGATGGGCCGCCCGGAGGAGGTGGCGCGCTCGATCGCCTTCCTCGCGAGCCCCGCGTCGAGCTTCACGAGCGGCACCAACCTGCTCGTGGACGGTGCGATCACGAGGGGCGTGCAGATGTGACGCTCTCTCTCGACCTCCCCCCGCGGGCCCACCTCCTCGTCCGCCACCGCCAGCGCCACGGCGTCGTGCACCGCCCTTCGCAGCTCCGTGTGGCCGCCCCGCTCCCGGGTCGGGTTCACCCGGTTCGTGAGGAGCACCACGAAGAGCTCGAGCTCGGGGTCGATCCAGATGGAGGTTCCGGTGAAGCCGGTGTGCCCGAAGGAGCGGCGGCCGAGGTAGTCACCGGCAGAGGAGCGCCCGGTCGGGGCCTGCCAGCCGCAGGGCACGGGTGTGTCGGTGCCCGGCCCGTCGCGCACCTGCCCCTCGAGCATGGCCTGGGCGAAGATCGCCAGGTCCCATCCGGTGGAGAAGAGCCCGGCGTGGCCGCTCACGCCGCCCATGGCCCAGGCGTTCTCGTCGTGCACCTCGCCCCGGACGTGGCGGTGCCGGAACACCGTGTCCACCTCGGTGGGCGCGATGCGGTCGAGGAGCGCGGAGTCCGGGCGGAAGTCCGTCTCGATCATCCCCAGGGGCTCCCACACGCGCCGCCGGAGCAAGGCGTCCAGCGGCTCCTCGGCGACCGCCTCGACCAGGAAGGCCAGCGTCATGTAGCCGAGGTCCGAGTAGACGGAGCGCACTCCGGGAGCCGGCTCGAGGCTCGCCTCCGCGAGCGCGCGGCGGAACGCGTCGCGCCCCTCCCGCTCCCGCCAGAGCGGGAGCCAGCCGGGCAGGCCGGAGCGGTGGCGCAGGAGGTCCCGGACCGTGGCCCGCTCCCGGAGCGGGTCCTCCGCGGCCCACCACGGCAGGTGCTCCGTGACCGGATCGTCGAGCTCGAGGCGGCCGTCGTCGACCAGGAGCATCACCGCCGTCGCCGCGGCCACCGGCTTGGTGAGCGAGGCGAGATCGTAGACGGTGGCCGGGGTGGCGATGCGGGTGCCCTCGGACCAGTCCAGCCACCCGTATCCGCGCAGGCGGACCAGGCGGCCCCGGCGGCCCACGGCGAGGACGGCGCCGGGTGTGACCGAGTCGACCACCACGGCGGCCCGGAGCATGGAGTCGACCCGCCGGAGCCCCTCCTCCGACATCCCGGCGTCGCCGGCGGGGACCTCGAAGGGCGAGCGCGCCACCGGCACCGAGTCGGGCGAGCTCACCTCCGTCGGCTCCGGCAGGTCGGGCGGCAGCACCGGAAGCTGCGCCCCGGCGGTCCCGGGAAGGAGGGCGAGCAGGAGGATCGCCCCGAGCGGGAGGAGCGCTCCGGACGGCCGGGCTTCGGTCCGCCTCACGGGGCCGATCCGCCGGGCAGCGGCACCCGGATCCCGTCGCCGATCTCGAAGTACGGCGGGATCCGGATCGGCGAGCGCCCCCGGATCGGCAGGCGTCCCACCAGCGCCTCGGCCGCCGCCCGCTGGCTCCACTCGGTTCCGCTCCAGGCGAGGAGGTAGGTCGCAGGGTCCGGCAGATCCTGGACGATGTACGGATTGCCGAAGGAGAGCAGGACGTGCGGCCGGCCCGAGCGGACGACGTCCCGGACGAAGTCCGTGAAGCGGTCGCTCAGCGTGACCTGCCCGCCGTGACCCGTGTAGACCGAGATCACCACCAGGTCGGAGCGCGCGGCGGCGCGGGCGAGGCCCTGGAAGACGTCTCCGCCGGAATCGCGGTCGATCGCGACCGAGCTCAGCCGGGGGTACGTCGAGCGGAGCTCGCCGTCGAAGTAGCGGCCGGCGAGCAGGTGGCGGGAGGGACGGTACGACACGGAGAGCACCTGGGCGGAGCGCGTGCCCCGGAGGGGGATCAGCTCCGAGCGGTCCCGGAGCAGGGTGAGGGAGCGCTCGGCGACCTGGCGGGCGGCGGCCAGGTGCTCGGGCACGCCGACGACCTCGCTCACCCCCTCGGGGTCGACGAAGGGGTCCCGGTCCAGCCCGAACTCCTCCTTGAGGCGGAGGATGTGGAGCACGGAGCGGTCGATCCTCTCCCGGGTGATGCGCCCGGCGGCCACCGCCGTCGTGATCGCGTCGATCGCCCCGGAGACGTCCGGCGGCATGAGGAGCACGTCGGCGCCCGCCTCGATCGCGCGCACCGCGGCCTCTCCCCGCCCGAAGGTGCGGGTCACCGCGCCCATGTCCATCGCGTCGGTGATCAGCAGCCCGTCGAAGCCCATCTCCTCCCGGAGGAGGCCCCTCATGACCTCGGGCGAGAGGGTGGCCGGCACGCCCCGCTGCAGCGAGAGCGCCGGCACGTCGATGTGGGCCGTCATGATGCCCCGCATCCCCGCGTCGACGGCCTCGCGGAAGGGGCGGAGCTCGACCCGCTCGAGGCGGCCGCGGTCCACCTGGAGGGAAGGCAGACGGGTGTGCGAGTCCACGCCCGTGTCACCGTGACCGGGAAAGTGCTTGCCGACGGCGATCACGCCGTTGTCCTGCATGCCGCGCACGAAGGCCGCGCCCAGGAGCGCCACCCGCTCGGGGTCCTCGCCGAAGGAGCGGACGTTGATGATCGGATTGCGCGGATCGTTGTTGACGTCGAGCACCGGCGCGAAGGGCAGGTGGATGCCCACCGCGCGGGCCTCGAGAGCGGTGACCCGGCCCATGTCGTAGGCGAGGTAGGGCTCGTCCGCCGCGCCGAGCGCCATCAGCGGCGGAAAGTCGGTGGCGCCGCCCAGCACGACGCCGGAGAAGAGGTGGTAGGCGCCGTGGAGGCGGAAGCCCGCCCCCGTCTCGAGATCCGCGCCCACGAGGAGCGGGACCCGGGCTCGGCGCTGGAGCTGGTTCAGCTTCACCGCCACGTCCACCGGCGTGCCCACCGAGACGATGAGGCCGCCCACCGCCTCGTCCTCGACGTAGCTCCGGGCGCGGCTCATCGAGCCGGAGCCGGCGGGCGAGAAGTCGCCCATGATCAGCGGCATGATCATCTGCCCCACGCGCTCGCGCAGCGTGAGCGCCTGGAGGGTGGCCTCGGGCCAGGGAAGCTCGGCGACGGCCGGGCCGGCGGCGGTGTCGACCGCCGCCGTGTCGGGCGCGAGCGTGTCGGGCGTGAGCGTGTCGGCCGCGCCCGGCCCGGCCACGACGATCGTGTCGGCCGGGGCCGCCGCCGTGTCCGCTTCCGGCCCGTCCGGCGGCGGGCCCGGCGTCGGGGCCGGCGGACCCGAGGTGCACGCCCCCGCCATCGCCGGCAGGAGGAGGAGCGTCAGGGCCAGGCGTCGGAGGTGGCGTCGATCCATCATGGCGGGTGGAAGGATGGGAAAAGGATCCGGCGCCCGGGGATCCCGGGGGGCCTCCGGGGTACGGATGAACGGAGCCTGACCGCCCGTCCATCCTTCCCGACGCCCGCTCCGGGCCCCGGCGCGACGCGCGACACCCGCCGTACCAAATATGCTCGCTTCCCTACCACTACCATTCCCGCACCTTCGAGGATCCCTCCTCGAGGGCGTCCTCCTCGGACTCCTGCTCCCTTCCCTGGCGTGCGCCCCGCCCGGGCCGCGCGAGACGTCCGACGCTCCGGAGGCGCCCGTGCTTCCCGACGACCCTGCGCCGGTCCGCTCCGGAGCGGAGGTCCTCCTCGGCGATTCGCTCCACCTCGTGCAGGGCCGTCGGGTCGGGCTGCTCACGAACCACACCGGCGTCGTGGAGGCCGGGCCGGACTCGCTCGTCTCCACCGTGATCCTGCTGCACGAGCGGCCGGACGTGGAGCTGGTCGCCCTCTACGGGCCGGAGCACGGGCTGACCGGTGCGGCCGCGCCCGGCGAGCAGATCGCGAGCGGACGGCACGCCGAGACGGGCCTCCCCGTCTACTCGCTCTACGGCGAGACCCACCGCCCGCTCCCGCACATGCTCGAGGGCGTGGAGGTGCTCCTCTTCGACATGCAGGACATCGGCGCCCGCTACTTCACCTACGTCTCGACGATGGCGCTCGCCATGGAGGCGGCGGGCGAGGCGGGGATCCCCTTCGTCGTCCTCGACCGTCCGAACCCGATCGACGGCGCGCACGTCCAGGGCAACGTGCTCGACCCGGCCTTCTCCACCTTCGTCGGCATGTACGCGGTTCCCATGCGCCACGGAATGACCGCGGGCGAGCTGGCCCGGCTCTACGTGGGCGAGTTCGACATCGAGGTGGAGCTGCACGTCGTGCCGATGGAGGGCTGGGACCGCGCGATGCTCTTCGGGGACACCGGCCTGCCCTGGACCCCGCCTTCTCCGAACATGCCCTCGGTGGAGAGCGCCCTCCACTACCCGGGCACGTGCCTGTTCGAGGGCACCAACCTCTCGGTGGGCCGGGGCACCGACGTCCCCTTCCAGCAGATCGGCGCCCCGTGGCTGGACGGCGAGGCGCTGGCCGCGCGCATGAACGGGCGCGGCCTGCCGGGGGTGCGCTTCGAGGCGGTGACCTTCACGCCCGAGGATCCGGGAGATGCCAAGTTCGACGGCGAGACCGTACGGGGCGTGCGCCTGAGCGTGACCGATCCGGCCGTCTACGACCCCACGCGCACGGCCGTCGCGCTCCTGGTGGAGAGCCGCCGCGCAGCCGGAGAGCGGTGGCGGTGGCACGAGGCGCACTTCGACCGGCTGGCGGGCACCGACCGCCTCCGGGTGGGCATCGAGGCGGACGGGAGCGTGGAAGAGCTCACCGCCGGATGGCACGCCGACGTCGCGACCTTCCTGGAGCAGCGGGAGCCGTTCCTCCTGTACCGGTGACTTCGCCCCGCCGGCACGTCGGGTGACACCGCTCAGCAGAGCGAGCGCGGGGCCGGCGATCGCGGAAGCTCGTGTCTTCTTTTTTCGCGAAAAGAGGTCGTTCCTGCTGGAACGTTCCGGCCACAATGATCCGTGGCCGCTCGCGCGGCGATTCGTTCCACCTGGATCGTTCCAGAGGGAATGATCCCAAACCCGGAAAATAGAGGCAACGGGACCCGGCGCCTCCTGCACCTGCTGCCTGCCACCCCGCCGCGGCCCGACTCACCGCCAGAGCGCCAGGACCACGCCCATCAGCGTGAACGCGGCCGCCAGGTACCCGGCGTTCACCGCCCAGTGGGCCAGGCTCCGCCGCTCGAACAGGTAGACGACCCCCAGCGAGGGGGCCACCCAGAAGACCCCCACCGCGGCGGCCGCGGCCACGGCGAAGGCCGGCTCGAGGCCCGCGACGAAGAAGGCGAGCACCACCGCGCCCACGAGCTGGAGCAGGAAGGCGAGGCCGAAGATCCGCGCCATGCCTCCCTGCTCCATCGCCTCCGGCCCCACCCCGGAGGCCCCCATCCACTTCTCGCCGAACAGCGGGCCGTACCAGAGCCCGCCGAGGACGAAGGTCGAGACGGCCGCCGCGAGCACGGCGAGCCAGTTGATCGCGGACAGCGTGACTTCGGATTCCACGGTTCGTCTCTCCTGAAGGGGTGGGAACGGATCGGACTGGTAGAGCGGGAAGGGATCGGAGGGTGGAGAACGGGCGTCAGGGGCCGAGGGGGGGCGCGGTCGGATCCAGCCCCTCCTCCACCCGGCGACGGAGCTGCTCGAGCGTCCATTCGTTCCCGCGGCGAAAGAACTCCTCGAGCGTGCGGAACGGTTCGCCGTCGCGGTATCCGAGGCCGTTCACGACGACCCGGGTTCCGCCGCCCGCGACGGGCTCCAGCTCGATGACGGTGAAGAGCTCTCCCAGGATCTCCGGGGCGGGGAATCCGGGTGGAGCCTGCACGGCCTGGATCGATAGCATCCGTCCCGGCACGTAGGCGAGGATCCGATTGCGGATGTTGTGCGGGTGCCCCTCCACGGCCTCGTCCCGATAGCTGGTCTCGATCGTTCCGCCCACGCGGAAGTCCATCCAGGCGTGGGGAACCGCCCAGCTCGAGAACCCCTCGGCGGTGGAGAAGAGGGGCCAGAGCGCCTCCGGGTCTGCGGAGAGCACGATCTCCTGCCGGAGGACACGCATCCCGTCTCCGGTCCGGTACGAGGTGTCGAGCACCCGGCCCGACGCGGCCGGCTCGAAGACGCTCTCGATGACCTGCGTCGTGCCGTCCGGTCGAGTGATCACGCTGCGGCCGGTCCAGCCGCCGGAGGGGCGGGCCTCCGCCGTCGTGCGGAGAGCGCTCTCGCCGTACGCCCCCTCGAAGACCGCCCGGCGGGGGCCCCACTCGACCAGATGGAGTGCGATCGGCTCCTCCTCCTGCGTGAGCAGGTGCCCGTCGAAGTGGCGGAGGAGCATCACCACGCCGCCGTCCGTCTCCGAGATCGTGATCATCTCCTGGACCCCGACGTCCTCCCCGATCGTGAGCCGCATGGCCCCGGTCATCACGCCGGCGCGCGGCTCCATGATCCACGTCTCGTTGAGCGATCCGCCGGGACCCTCACCGCGCCACTGCCCGGCGAGCCACGACACGCCGTCCAGCGTGGCGACGGCTTCGACCGGAGCGTCGGGGCCATCCGCCTCCTGTGCCGCGATCGCCTGCGCGGCGCCACCCCAGAGCGTCCCGACGAGGGCGAGAGCCAGGGCCGGGCCGCCCTCGCGATGTCCCGCCACCCTCCGCGACCTCCGCTGCATCCCGTCGCACGACGTCATGACCGTCTCCCGTCTCGGGTTCGTCCAGAAGGGCGCCCCAGGTAATCCCGGAGCACCCGCACGCAGTCGTCGTACGGCTCCACCGACCGATGCGTGCGCGCCTGCATCACCCCCCCCTCCATCGTGGTGAGGACGAAGCGGGCGAGGGTCCGCGGATCGATCCCGGGCGGAAGATCGGACTTCGCCTCCCGCAGGCATCCCTCCACCGCCCCCGTCCACGCCTCGAAGTTCGCGACCAGCTTCCCCCGAACCGGGGGGTCGGGTTCGTGAAGCTCCAGCGCGAGGCTTCCGATGGGGCAGCCGTAGAAGCACTCCGTCTCCACGAGGTGCTGCCGATAACGGCCGAGAAGCGCGAAGACACGTTCGAGCGGATCGTCGATCCCCTCCCACGCCGGCTCCAGCAGCATCGGCCCGATCCCGGTGCGATACGATTCCAGCACCTCCACGAGGAGGTCCTGCTTCGTCGGGAAGTAGTGGTAGAGGCTGCCGCTGTTGGCTCCGGCCGCCGAGAGGATCTCCGCCACGCTGGTCGAGTTGTATCCCTTGAGCCAGAAGAGCTCCCGCGCCGCCTCGACCAGGCGCTGACGGGTGTCCGCCTCCTCCCTCCCCGAGCCGCCCGATCCGGACCGTGTCTCCTGCTGTTTGATCATTCAATCAAGGTAGGCCGCGGCGGCAGCCTCCACAAGATCGTAGGATCCGGCCGACCGCCGCCCTCCCGGAAGGGAACGATCCGCCGCGAGGATACCGCCCTTTCAGCGGATGGGCGTCACTTCGCCAGGATCCACCCCTCGCCCGGCCGCGGGAAGATCCGCACCGCCCCACGGGGCAGCACCGCGTCCACGCGCTGGAGGAGCTCGTCCACCTTCAGGATCGGGAGCGGATCGGGGTTGGTGGAGAGCGGCTCGAAGAGGTCCTCCCAGTGGGCCAGCAGGGCGAGAGCCGGATCCAGCCGGCCGAGGATGCCCTCGGGGTAGCCGTCGACGTAGTCGAATCCGGGAGCGGTGAGGATCGCGACGTCCGTGGGCGCGGCGCGCTCCGGGGGAAGCCGGGGCGGGAATCCGAGCGGGAGGCCGGCCGCGGCGTCCATGAAGTGCAGGCGGTAGCGCACCTCGCCGTCGGGGCCGAGGAAGTCGATCAGATACGCGAGGGTCCGGCCCTCCAGCCAGTCGGTGGCCATGCGGGGGCAGCGCGCCGGGTCGGGAGGCGCCACGCCGCCGAAGAAGTGGACGCCCGCGAGGTGGTCCGCATGGCCGGAGACCAGCGGAAGGAAGCGGATGCGCGCGCCCGGCACGTCGATCCACGTACCCGGCGTGCTCCAGGTGGCGGCCCTTCCCTCCACCTCCTCGACCCGGCTCTCCGTCCCGGCGCACGGCCCGAGCAGCCGCTCCACGGTCCGGCTCCCGTAGATCCGCGCCCCCGGCGTCCACCGCTCCGCCACGTACGGGACGTCCATGAGGTGGTCGTAGTGGCCGTGGCCGACGAGGATCGCGGCGACGTCGTCCAGCGGCGCGTGCGGCGCGAGCCAGCGGTCCGCCACCTCACGGTCGGTGGTGAGAGGGCGGAAGCCCACCCTCCACGGCGACGGATTGGTGAAGTGCGGCGCGGTGAGCAGCGCGTCCTCACCCCACCGGACCAGCCACCCCTGCGAGCCCAGGTACCAGAGCGCCAGCGAGTCGGGACCGGGCGGCAGCCCCGGTGCGCGCTCGTCCAGGGAGATCGCGGGCGGCGCGCCTCCGGCCGGCGGGCTCGGCCCCACGGGCGGGCGGCGGGCGCAGGCGAGGAGGACGAGGAGGAAGAGGAGGAGCGAGCCCCCCAGCAGGCCCGCCCGGAGTACCGGCGCGGTGCGGAACGAGCGCGGAGGGCCCGGCACCCGGGGCGCGGAGGCTCCGGTGCCCGTCAGATCAGGTCCGACACGGCCGCCGCCGTCCCCTGACCGGCCGACTCGGCGGCCTCGAGGTCCTCCCGGGCCTCCTGCTCGCCCGCGCCTCCCTCTCCGCCCGTCTCCCGGGCCACGCCCTCCACGAACGCGTCGTAGAGCCGGCGCGCCACGGGGCCCACGGTGCCGTCGCCCACGGGCTCGCCGTCCAGCTCGACGGAGGGCCGCACCTCCGTGGTCGTGCCGGTGAAGAAGATCTCGTCGGCCCGGCGGGCCTCCTCGATCGGGACGGCGCGCTCCTCGACGGGGATCCCCCTGTCGCGGCAGAGCTCGAGCACGAAGTCCCGGGTGATGCCCCCCAGGATCTGGTGCGACGGCGGGTGCGTGACCGCCGTGCCGCCGAAGACGAAGAAGACGTTGTTGTGCGAGCCCTCGATCGCGGTGCCGTCCTTGACCAGGAGGGCGTCCTTCGCGTCGCTCTCGACCGCCGCCTGCTGCGCCAGCACGTTCGGCAGGAGCGCGATGGACTTGATGTCGGCCCGGGCCCAGCGACGGTCGGGAACGGTGATCGCGCGGTAGCCCTCCTCCCACCGCTCGCGCGGATCGCGCTCGTAGACCTTCGCGGAGCCGAAGAGGGTGGGCTCGCACGGCGGCGACGGGAAGGCGTGCGTGCGGGGGGCGCACCCCCGGGTCACCTGGAAGTAGACGAGCGAGACCTCGACACCGGTGAGGTCGTTCCGCTCGAGGAGCTGTCGGTGCGCCTCCTCGAGGCCGTCCAGGTCCCAGTCGATCCGGAGCTCACGGAGGCCGAACGCCATGCGCTCCCGGTGCTCCGCCAGACGGAAGAAGCGGCCGCGGTAGGCGGGCGTGACCTCGTAGACTCCGTCGGCGAGGAGGAAGCCCCGGTCGGTCACCGGGACCCGCGCCTCGTCCTCGGGCAGGTACTCGCCGTTCAGGTAGACGGTGGGCATGGAAGGCAATCGGCTCCGCTGCGGGTGCGCGTGGTCGATCGGCGGGACGTCGGAGGCAGCTCCGATGCTGCCCCGCCGGGAGGCGGTCGTGCAAGGGGGATGCCCCCGCGACCCGTTACCCGCGCTACTCCGCCGGATTCGCGATGCGGCCCGCGAAGAGGATGGCGCCCGAGAAGCGCTCCCGGATGAAGAAGAGGAAGGGGCGGTCGACGCGGTAGGTGGGAGGGCCGCTCGTCACGCCGATCCCGACGGCCGTCGCGGCGGCGGCCTCGGTGCCCTCCTCGTCGACCTCGACGAACGTCTTCTGGAGGGCGCGGGTCATGTAGAGCCGCTCCGGGATCGACTGCTCCAGGAAGCCCTCGAACTCGGCGCGGCCGCGGTCGAAGGCCACCCCCATCCCGAGCTCGGTGAGGACCTCCTCCATGCGGTCCGCCTCGAGCGAGTACTCGACCCGGAAGCGGGGCAGCTCGATGCGGGCCTCGTCCCGCGCTGCCGAGAGGGCGTCGAGCATCTCCGTCCAGCGCCGCTCGTCGAGGCGCGCCGCGAGCTCTTCCGGGGTGCGCTCGCCGTCCGGCACGACGACGGTCATCGCGTACGCCTCGCCGGCGTAGTCCAGCTCCAGGACGAGGGCGTCGTCCAGCCGCGCCACCCGGAACGGGGCCTCGCGCGACATCATCGCCACCTCGGCATCCCCTTCGCCGGGGGTGCGGAAGGGCGCCGGCTCGGTCTCGTCCGGGTCGAACCGGGTGGTCCAGGAGGCCTGGAAGTAGAGGGCGTTCACCAGGAGCAGCACCTCGTTCCGCGCGATCGACTCCAGGAGCGGATCGATCCGGGCCCCGGTCCGCTCCGAGACGAAGGCGTTGATGCGCTCCAGGGTCTCCGGCCCGAAGGCGGTCTCCTCGACCACCGCGTCGAAGTCGGCGGTCAGGTCCTCCTTCACCCGCTCGGAGAGGGGGAAGCCCTCGCGTACCCAGAGCCCGTTGGCGATCCCCATCTCGACGCCGGGGTCCAGCCCGAGGAGGAGCTCGGTGAGATCCCGATACGAGCGGTTCACCTCGCCGAGCGGCATGTCTCCCAGGTGCAGCGTCCTGCGCATGGCGTCCGCGGTGCCGCCCTCGGCGCCGTTCAGCGTCATCGCCAGCGCGTAGGAGGCGCTCAGGGGCGACACGAAGACGTTCCCGTCCGGCGGCTCCCGCTCCAGGACCTCGCGCAGGAGGTCGAAGGAGAAGCGGGTGGAGGCGTCGCGCACCTCCTCCTCGCCCTCGCTCAGCGTGCGGGGAAGCGCGTCGACCGGTCCGGTGAGGAGGTCGCCCTCGTGGTTGCACGCCGCGGCCACGAGCGCGAGGAGCACCAGAAGGCCGGAGGGGAGGGTGCGCGCGAGGCTCCTCGGGAGATCTCCGGAGGGGCCTCCGGGGTTCGGGAGATGTCCGGAGGATCCCATGGGGTGGCGACGGTCGGAGTCGCTCGGATTCGGACGTCGGCGCATCGGGCTCTCCGCATCGATCGGGAAGCTGGGTCGGCCTGCACCCCGCCGACGAACGAGCGGAGCGGAATGTGACGGCTCGCCTCCCGGGGGGGATGCCCTCGCACCCCCGGCGCGTCACATTCAGGATCCCTCGATCGTCTCTACCTCGAGACACCGGACGACGAATCGGACCGGACGAATCGGACCACGGGCCCGGGTGAGAGCGGTGGCGCCGGCGTGAACTATGACCAGGTCTTCGACGAGGTCTATCCGGCGCTCTACCGGTACTGCGAGCGGCTCACGGGAGACCCGGACGCCGCCGACGAGGCGTCCCAGGAGGCGTTCGTCCGCCTCTACTGCAACGAGATGGACGGCCCCCGGGAACGGGTGCGCTCCTGGCTCTTCCGCGTGGCCACGAACGTGATCCGGGATCGGCACCGGGTGACGAAGAACCGCCGGCGGCTGCTGGAGCGCTACCCGCTGCCGACCGCCACGGCCCCCGAAGCGGAGCGGGACCTCGAACGCGAGGAGGAGAAGACGATGATCCGCGACATCCTCGACCGGCTCGCCGAGCGGGACCGACAGCTGCTCCTCATGCGCGAGGAGGGATTCAGCTACCGGGAGATGGCGAGCGCGGCGGGGGTGAAGCCCGGCTCGATCGGCACGCTCCTCGTCCGAGCGGAGGAGCGCTTCGTCCGCGCCTACGAATCCGTGCGCTTCCGCGCCCGAGAGGAGGACGGATAGACCATGGACCCACGAGAGGGACGCTGGATGGAATACCTGGACGGCGAGCTGGATCCCGCCGAGCGGGCCGAGATGGACCGGCGCCTCTCGGACGATCCGTCGGAGCGGAAGCTCCTCGAGGCGGTGCGGGGACGGCGCGCCGTCGTGCGGCGCCTCCTGGGCGGGGCCGCCGTCGAGGTGCCGGACCTCGCCGCCGTGCGGAGCCGGGTGAAGCAGGAGGCGCGGACGCGGGGCGAGTCGGGGCGGTCCGGCGGGTCGCGCGGAGCCTCCGGGGGGGTCGGTGGCGGTGGTGGCGGCGGCGGCCCGCTCGCGGGCGGTGCGCTCCGCGACGGGTGGGGTGGCGGGCGCCCCCGCATGGCCCGGGCGGCCGCGATCGTCCTTCTCCTGGTGGGCGCCGCCGGGGCCGCGGCGGCCGTGCCGGGCTCGCCGGTCCGGGCGTGGCTGGCGGGGCTGGGCGGAGACGGAGGGAACGGAGCGGGAGCCGAGGGTCCGGAGGTGGCGGTCGCCCCGTCCGCGGAGGGCGACGAGGAGGTGGCGGTCCGCGTCCGGCCCGAGGCGGGTCGGCTGACCGTGTCGCTGGAGGGCCTCGCCACGCGGACCGACGTCCGGGTGCGGCTCGTCGAGGGCGACCGGGCCACGGTCTTCGCGGCCCCCGGAACCCGGTTCCGGACGAGCGAGGGGCGGGTGGAGGCGGCCGTGGCGCCTGGGCCCGTGCGCATCGAGATTCCCCGCACGCTCGTCGAGGCGGTGCTCCGGGTGGACGGCCGGATCTTCCTCGAGAAGCGGGGCTCGCGGGTGGAGACGCCCGGCCCCGCCGGACCCGACGGACCCGGCGTCGACGATTCCGGCGGCGACGGCCGCGATTCCGGCGCCGACGGCAGCGAAGTCTACCGGTTCCGCACGGAGTGACCGTGGCTCGCCCCCTCCTTCCGGCCGCGCTCCTCTTCACGGCCGCCCTCCTGGGGGCGCCGCCGGGAGCCGGAGCACAGGACGGTCCGCCCCCTCCGACCGAGGCGTCGGCGAGGGCGGATGCGGACCAGGCGCCGACCGGCGCCCGCGCC
Organism: uncultured Gemmatimonadaceae bacterium; assembly: GCA_964409525.1. GTDB lineage: Bacteria > Gemmatimonadota > Gemmatimonadetes > Longimicrobiales > Gaopeijiaceae > CAYPDV01. The sequence goes on along the minus strand of CAYPDV010000033.1, from coordinate 6,546 downwards.
TCGATCGTGGGAACGGTGCGCGTGCGGCCGGAGGACGGGGGTGGGGCGCTGATCCACGCCATGGTGACGGTGCGCGACCCGGGAGGGGGCCTGTTCAGCGCGTTCACCGACAGCGCCGGCGCCTACCGGATCGACGGCGTCGCTCCGGGGACGGTGCGGGTGCGCGCCACGCACGTGGCCTACCGGGAGTCGTCGCTCGAGGTGGTCGTCCCCCCCGGAGAGACGGTGGACCTGGAGCTGGAGCTCTCGACCCATCCGCTGGAGCTCCGCGGGCTGGTGATCCGCGACGAGCGCCGGGTGGCGTCGGCACCCGAGGAGGCAGACACCCCGGACCTCGTGCCGTACCACGTACGGATGCGCCTCCTGGAGCTCTCGCCCGGACTGGCCGAGGCCGGGCTCGCCGACGGCGATCCGCCCTCAGGTTCTCCCGGGGATCCGGGCAACGTCCTCCTCATGCGGGGATCCACCGCCGACCTCAAGCTCGTCCTTCTCGACGGGGCGCCCGTCTACGCGCCCTTCCACCTGGGCGGGCTGCTGCCGGGATTCGAGCCGGGCCTCTTCGCACGGGCCGAGCACCACACCGGCGGCGCCCCCGCCCGTTACGACGGCGGGCTCTCCTACATCCTGGACCTCCGCACCCGCTCGGCCCGGCCGGACCGGATGCACGCCGAGGCGTCGGTCGATGCCCTCAGCGTCGGCGGCACCGTGGAGGCGCCGCTCGGACGCCGAGCCGGCGTGCTCTTCTCCGGTCGTGCGCTCCACCGCGCGGTGAGCTCGACGCTTCTCGGCGGTCACGGATCTCCGTACGGCTACCACGACGCGCTCCTCCGGCTGGACGGCCGGCTCGGCGGCTCCTCCCTGGGAGTCACGCTCTTCTCGAACCGGGAATCCGTGTTCCTGGACCTGGAGCGGGGCCTCGGCGGCGAGCCCGCGGGCGGGGACATTCCCGTCGGGGCCGAGACGGGAGACGCGAGGTGGGGCAACGACGCGGTGTCCGCCTTCTGGCGTGGAACGGCCGGGGGGCTCGACCTCGAGGTGACGGGGGCGCGCAGCCGCTACCGGGCGGGTCTACCGCTCCACTCGCCCGTCCAGTCGGTCGAGGAGGACGGCGGGGTGGACTCGGTGACGGTGATCTCGGCCGGGCGCACGGACCGGACCCGGATCACGGTGGACGCCGCCCGACCCTCCGGAGCCGCGGCCGGACAGTTCGGTCTCGCCTTCGACCGGATCGAGGTCGCCTACGGCGCGTGGCCCGCGGATCCCTTCGCGGAGCTGGGCGCGCGCGCCGCGGACGGCACCGTGCTGGGAGGATACCTGGAAGGGCTCCGCCCGCTCACCGACGACCTCGACCTCGAGTACGGGCTCCGTCTCGACCACTTCCGACCGGGCGGGTTCCGCGCCGCGCCCCGCCTGACGGTGCTCTGGCGCCTCGGCAGCACCGCCCGGCTCACCCTCACGGCCGGGCGCTACCACCAGCTCGCCCGCCGCGGAGGGGTGGACGCCGACCTCGGGGTCGGCCCGGGCGTGGAGACGGGCACCGGCTTCGACCCCCGGTCGGACGGAGAGAGCGGCTCGCTGCTCCAGGTGGCGAGGGCGGACCACCTCGTCGGGACCCTCGAGCAACGCCTCGGCGAGACCGTCCACCTGAGCACGGAGCTCTTCCTCAAGGACTTCCGGAACGTCCCCGGGATCGGCACCCGTCACCTCGCCTCCTCCGGCGTCGACCTGCAGGTGCTCCACCGGGGCGGCGAGCGGACGGCGTGGGTCGGCTACTCCCTGGCGTGGTTCTGGGAGCCGGAGGCGGAGCCCAGCCGCTTCTCCGGCCGCCACCTCCTGAGCGTGGGGCTGGACACCCCCCTGATCGGACCGGTGGGAGCCGCCTTCCGGGGCTCCTTCAGCGACGGCCTACCGCTCACGGCGGTGCGTTTCGACGGAGGGGATCCGGGCGTGACGCGGCCCCAGGGAACATCGACGGGGGGCGGGGGCGGGGGCGACGCCGGCACCACGGAGCCCGCGCAGCGGCCGGTGGACGGCTTCCTCCGGATGGACGCCGAGCTCTTCGCCGAGTGGACCACCGAGCGGCCCGGGCGGGCGGTGCGGATCCGGCCGTACCTGCGGGTCCTGAACGCCCTCGACCGCCGGGACGCCCTCTTCCACTACTTCGAGCCGTGGCGGGAGGACTCGCTGCGCCCGCTGGTGGAGGTGCCGTTCCTCCCGGTGCTGGGGCTGGCGGTGCGGTTCTGAGGTAGTGGGGTGTCCCGCTGGCGTGTAAGCGCCAGCACCTCCACCCGCTCCACGTCGAGCCCGTCGGTGGCCACACCGAGGATCCGGTCTCGGCCGATCCGGAGCGGGCGGAAGCGGGCGGGCAGCTCGACCCCGCCCAGCAGCGTGCCGTCGGGACGGAAGACGTCCCAGCGCACGGCGCGCCCCTCGGGCGGCCGGTACTCCCGCACCCAGACGTTGCCCTCGACGTCGGTGACCATCGCGGAATAGGGCGGCAGGACCGACGGCTGGTGGTCCCTGCGGTAGAGCAGGTCGACCATCCTCCGGATGCGCGGCGAGTCGACGCCCTCCAGCGCCGAGGCGCGGGCGCTGTCGATCCGGACCGGGTCCAGGGGGACCTCCCCCCCGGGGTGCCGCACGATCCGGCGCACCGCGCCGTGCGAGTCGTGGTAGCGGAGCTCGTACTCCTCGCCCGTGCCGAGCCAGACCCCGTCGACTCCATCGACTCCGGCGGCCGCGTCGGCCGCGGCGGCCCCGCCGGCCCACACCGAGACGCGGCCGAACGGCGGAGTGGTCTCGAAGGTGCGGAAGACGCCTCCCTCCTCGGCCGAGCTCACGTGGAAGACCTCCGAGCCCGGATGGACGAGCAGGGTGTCGGCCAGCCGACCGTCCTCGTCGAAGCGGAGGAGCGCGACCGGGTCGCGGCGGAGCTCGCCGTCGGGCACCGTGCGCGAGCCCCCGGTCGGCTCGGCCCAGGCGACCGCACCCACCACTCCTCCGTCCGGAAGCCAGGCGACCCGGGACGGCGGCCTCCGCCCCTCGGGCACCTCGAGGGTCGTGACGCCCAGGGGCCGGCCCGCGAGGTCGAAGCGGGTGATCCGCCCCGGCCGGGCGTCGTAGACGAGCAGGGTGTCTCCATCGAGGCGGAGCGCGCGTACCGCCCGGAACTCGCCCGGCCCGTCCCCCGCGCGGCCGAAGCTCCGCACGTGGTCGCCCGAGTCGTCGAAGATCCGGATCTCGCCGCTGCCCCCGTCGGCGATGACGACCGAGCCGTCGTCGGCGATCGCGGCGTCGGCCACGTGGTGCAGCTCCTCCTCCGGCGCGCCCTCCAGCGTCCCGATCCGCAGGCGTGGCTCCGGCCGGACCCGCCATTCCCCTCCCTCGTCCCAGGTGGGACCCCGGACCTCCACGACGGTGATCCCGACGGAGTCCGTGACGGCGACGAGCTCCGGGGCGTCGGTCTCGCCGTCCCCGCATCCCCCGGAAAGGAGCAGGAGGAGGAGCAGCGGAGTCGGAGCGCGCCGCTCCAGGCTCGGAGCGCGCCTCACATCCGCTCCCACCGATCGCGCCACCGGAGGTTCCACCCACGGTTCCGGATCCGGGGGCTCACCTGCGGGACGACGCGCCTCGCTCGCCCTCGATCGGACACGTCGAGCTCATCGCCCTACCCCCCGCCCGTTCCCTCCAGCCTCTCGAACTCCTCGAGCAGCTCGGCCTCGGCCGAGCGGTCGCGCCGGCTCGCGGCCTCCTCCTCCTCGGCGGCGTCGCGCCCGGCGCTCAGCGCCTCCTCGTCGGGCTCGAGCTCGTCCTCGGGCCCCGCGTCCCGGGCCGTGCCGTCGTCCTCGGCGAGCTCGGCGTCCCGCACCGGCCCCCCTTCCCCCTCGGCGCCGGCACCGGCGCCCGCGCCCAGTCGGGGGGCCTCGTCCTCCTCGGCGGGCGGAAGCAGGCCCATCTCGCGCTTCAGGGCCAGGAGTCGGTCGTCGACCGCGCCTCCCGCGGCCCCCGCCTGGAGCCGGGTGAACTCGGTCTCCAGCGTGTCGCCCTCCAGTGCCTCGGTGACCTCGGCGGCGGCCAGCGTGCGCCGCTCGGCGTCCTCGATCCGCTCGGCCATCCGGTTGAAGGCCTCGAAGGCGGAGGTGTCGGAGAGACCGGACATCGTCTCGTGGATCCGCTTCTGCGCCTGCGCCCGCTTCTGCTTCGCGATCAGCAGATTCCGCTTCCGCTTCGCCTCCTCGATCTTGTCGTTGAGCTGGCGCAGGGCGTTCTTCAGCTTCTCCGTCTCCTGCGCCTGCGCCCGCCACGTCTGCTCGAGCGACTGGACGCGCTGGGCGTGCTCCTGCTGGCGGATCAGGGCCTGCTTCGCCAGGTCGTCCCGGCCCTCCTTCACGGCGAGCATGGCGCGCTGCTCCCATTCGCGGGACTGCTTCGCCTCGTCGTCGAGCTGACTCCTGAGCTTTCGCTCGTCGGCGATCGCGGCCGCCACGTCGCGCTTCGCGCGGGCGAGCTGGTCGCGCATGTCGACGATCACCTGGTTGAGCATCTTCTCCGGGTTCTCGGCCCGGGCGATCAGGTCGTTGATGTTGGACCGGATCAGGGTCGAGAGCTTCGAAAAGATTCCCATGTCAGCCCTCCTCTCCGCCGACGCCCGCCAGCTCCCGGATGCGACCGAGATGGCTGGAAGCCGCCATCTGTACGCTTTCCAGCGAGGCCTGGAGCTCGGGGTAGTCGAGCGTCTGCAGCTCCAGGGTGTCGCTCAGGATCAGCTCGCCCTCCTCGATGCCGTAGGCACCGTGCACCACGTCGCTCGCGTTCAGCTCCAGGAGCGTCCGGAAGAGCTCGGCCGAGCGCTCGGTCTCGGCGTCCGGCAGGTCCATCATCTTGAGCCGCACCAGGAGGAGCGGGCTCGAATAGTGGACCACGATCGGCGGTCCTCCATTCCGGTTCATCACCAGGTACATTCCCTCGTCCAGCTCCTCGTAGTCGAGGTCCATGCGGATGAGGAAGCTCTCGAGGTCCTCTCGGCTCACCATCGTGTCACTCCAGTCGGGGTCGCTGCCGGCTCGCTTTCCTGCGAAGCGGGTCCGCTCCGCCCTACGGGGCGCGGGGGCCGGGCGTTTCAGGATAACGCGCGGGGTGCGGATCCGTCATCCCCCGGGCTCGGGCCCCCGCACGACGAGATTCCTCCTCCGTCAGGAGATCGAGGTCACGTGAAGCGCGTGACCGGGTTTCGGCCTGAAATCGATGTGCCGAGGAGGGGATCCACCCGGGGACGCCGAGCGGCGTTCTCCTGCACGGTGTGGGCATACGTCTTGCCGACCTGAAAGGCTTCGGAGGCCTCCGCCCCCGTCCCTTCCACAGGATGGATTCCACGTGCTCCCTCGACTCCCGGGCGTTCCGCCCCGCCGGCGCGCCCCCACGCTCCCGACTCTCCTCGCGGTCACCGCCGGAACGGCCCTCGCGTCCGGGTGCGCCACGATCTCTCCCGAGCAGGAGCGCGAGATCGGAGCCGACTACGCCAGTCAGATCGAAGCCGAGCTGCCCATGGTGGACGACCGGAACCTGAACGCCTACGTGAACCAGCTCGGCCGGCGGATCGCCGCCGGCACCACACGCGGATTCGACTACCGATTCCGCATCGTGAACGCCGAGCCGATCAACGCCTTCGCACTGCCCGGGGGGTACGTCTACATCAACCGGGGCGTGGTCGACGCGGCGGACAACCTGATGGAGCTGGCGGGCGTCCTGGCCCACGAGATCGGTCACGTGGAGGAGCGCCACAGCGCCGAGCAGATCGAGCGGGCCCAGAGCGCGAACCTGGGCGTGAACCTCGCCTACATCCTGATCGGCCGGAATCCCGGCGCGGTGGAGCAGGCCGCCGTCGGCGTCGGGGGTGGGCTGGTGCTGGCTCGCTACAGCCGGCAGGCGGAAGAGGAGGCGGACGAGGTGGCGATCTCGCTCCTGGTCGAAGCGGGAATCCACCCGCGGGGCCTCCTCACCTTCTTCCAGGAGATGCTGGAGCAGCAGCGGCGCTCTCCGAACGCGGTGGAGGCCTGGTTCTCGACCCACCCGACGACCGAGGACCGCATCGCACAGACCCGGGCCCGGCTCGACCGGATTCCCGAGTCACGGCTGCGCGGCCTCGAGACGGACGACGCGGCGTTCCGCTCCTTCAAGGCGCGGATGGCGCAGTATCCGGCGCCGCCGCCGGAGTACCGCAACCGCCGCTGACGAGGATCCGGAGCGGGGCTCGAGCCGACGATCTCGACCGGGCCCGGCGACCCCCATCACCGGCGGCAGCCCTCACCCGGCGGGCGACCCCTCCAGAGCCCGCGCGAGGTAGCTTCCCGTGTACGAGTCGGGGTTCTCCGCCACCGCCTCGGGCGGCCCCTCGGCCACCAGCCACCCGCCCTCCTCGTCGCCGCCTTCGGGGCCGAGGTCGACGATCCAGTCGGCGGTCTTGATCACCTCGAGGTTGTGCTCGATGACGATCACCGTGTTCCCCTTCTCGACCAGCCGGTGGAGCACGTCGAGGAGCATGCGGAC
>CAYPDV010000032.1:0-26441 GCA_964409525.1 uncultured Gemmatimonadaceae bacterium | reverse complement strand
ACAGTGGGTCGCGCACAGGGGTCTTGCGGGACCCACGCTGCGCGCGGGTGCCCCCGGACCAGGAACGAGGAGGAATCGATGCCCTGCGCATCGCTGACGACGAGAGACGACGCGACAAGCGCTCGCGCGCTTGTTACCGGCCGCAACCCCCCTGTGCCCTTCGGGTTACGGCGGCGGGACCACGGCGCTCGTAACGCGGCCCGCTGTACTTCTTCAACGGCCTTCTAGGCCCACCGCACTTCTCCAACGGCCTTCCGAGTGAACCCCCTTCTCCTCGTCCTCCTCGCCTACCTGCTCGGCGCCACGCCCACGTCCTACTGGGCGGGGCGGGCGCTGCACGACGTGGATCTCCGTCGGGAGGGGAGCGGGAACCTCGGAGCCACGAACGCGCTCCGGGTCCTGGGCTGGAAGACGGCGGTGCCGGTGGCGGTCGTGGACGTGCTGAAGGGGTGGGTCCCGGTCGTCGTCTTCCCTCTGCTCCACGGAACGTCGGAGCCGACCTGGGCGCTCGCCTACGGTGGCGTGGCCATCGTGGGGCACTGCTTCTCGGTCTGGATCCGGTTCCGCGGAGGGAAGGGCGTGGCGACGAGCGCCGGGGTGTTCTTCGGTCTCGCGCCCTGGGCCGCGTCGCTCGCGCTCGTGGTCTGGCTGGTCGCCGTGCTCGCCACACGGATCGTCTCCGTCGGCTCCATCCTCGCGGCGATCGCGCTTCCGGTCGGGGTCTGGCTCCTGCCCACGACGCTGGGGCGCGGAGACGTGCCCCTCCTCCTCTTCACGGCCGGCCTCTCCCTCTTCGTGCTCTGGGCCCACCGGGCGAACATCCGGCGCCTGGCCCGGGGAGAGGAGCTCCGCTTCGGCACACGGCCCGGGACGGGTCCGGAGCCCGGCGAGCCCCCCGACCCCGGGTCGGCGGGACGGACGGAGGGAGCATGAGCGAGCCGTCCGTGATCGGGGTGGTCGGGGGCGGAAGCTGGGGCACCGCGCTCGCCGCGCTCCTCGTCGGGCGAGGGCATCGCGTACGCCTCTGGGTGCTCGAGGAGGAAGTGGTCCGGCAGATCACGGAGGAGGGAGTCAACCACACCTACCTGCCCGACATCCCGCTCCCGCCAGCGCTGGAGGCCACGAACGATCTCGCCGACTGCCTCGCCGACGTGGAGGTCGCCGTCTCCGTCGTGCCGTCGCAGTTCGTCGGGAGCGTCTGGGAGGAGGCGGCGCCGCATCTGCCACCGGGCGCCCTCCTCGTGAGCGCCTCCAAGGGCATCGAGACCTCCACCCTCCGGCGCATGGACCAGGTCCTCGCCGACGTGCTGTCCTCGAGCGCGATGCGCGGCTTCACGGCGCTCTCCGGACCCTCCTTCGCCGTGGAGGTGGCGCGGGAGGTGCCGACGGCGGTCACCGTGGCGAGCGAGTCCGAGGAAGCCCGCCTCCGCGTACAGGAGGTGTTCCAGACCGACTTCTTCCGCGTCTACACGGTGCCCGACGTGGTGGGGGTGGAGCTCGGGGGCGCCCTGAAGAACGTGGTGGCGATCGCGGCCGGCGTCGCCGCGGGCCTCGGCCTCGGTCACAACACCATGGCGGCGCTCATCACCCGCGGCCTGGCGGAGATGAGCCGACTCGGAGTGGCTCTGGGCGCGCGCCCCACCACCTTCGCCGGACTCGCCGGCATGGGCGACCTCGTCCTCACCTGCACCGGGGACCTGAGCCGGAACCGGACGGTGGGGTACCGGCTGGGCAGCGGCGAGAGCCTCGAGGAGATCCTCGGGAAGATGCACGCGGTGGCCGAGGGGGTGAAGACGACCCGCGCGGTGCGGGAGCTCTCCGAGCGGCACGGGGTGGAGATGCCGATCGTCGAGCAGGTCCATCGGATCCTCGTGGACGGGAAGGCCCCCCGGGACGCCCTCCGGGACCTGATGCTCCGCGAGCCGAAGCCCGAGGAGTGGGGCTAGAAGGCCGTTGAAGAAGTACAGTGGGTCGCGCACAGGGGTCTTGCGGGACCCACGCTGCGCGCGGGTGCCCCCAGACTAGGAACGAGGAGGAATCGATGCCCTGCGCATCGCTGACGACGAGAGACGACGTATCGGGCCGCAACCCCCCTGTGCCCTTCGGGTTACGGCGGCGTGGGGCCGTCTTCGGCGTTGGCGCTCCTCGACGTAGCTTTCGCTATGCCTTCGAAGCGCCGCCTTGCATCCGACCCCACGGCGCTCGTAACGCGGCCCGCTGTACTTCTTCAACGGCCTTCTAGGGAGAGCCGATGGACGACCGGATCGCCCGCAGGGAGTACTACTCGATCGGCGAGGTGTGTGACCTCACCGGCCTCAAGCCCCACGTCCTGCGCTACTGGGAAACCCAGTTCGAGGTCCTCTCGCCCGGGAAGAACCGCGCGGGAAACCGGGTCTACCGCCCCCGGGAGGTCGAGCTCGTCCTCCTGGTGAAGAACCTGCTCTACCAGCGGAAGTACACCATCGACGGCGCGCGGCAGAGGCTCGAGGAGATGCGCGAGACGGGCGAGCTCGACGAGGCGCGGCGCGACCTTCTGGAGCCCTCCTTCCTGGAGGGGATGAAGGAGGAGCTCCGCACGCTCCTCGACGTCCTCACCCCGCCGGAGCCGACGGAAGAGGGAAGCGAGGCGTGAGGATCCTCTGCACCAACGACGACGGCTTCCTCGCCACCGGGCTCCGCGTGCTGGCCGAGGCCGCCCGCAGCTTCGGAGAGGTGAGGGTCGTCGCACCCGACCGTGAGCAGAGCGCGACGAGCCACTCGCTCACGCTGCACCACCCGCTCCGCTCCCGACGGACGGCGGACGGGGCCTGCGTGGTCGACGGGACGCCGACCGATTGCGTGATCGTCGCGGTCAACGAGCTCCTCTCCCAGCGTCCGGACGTGTGCCTCTCGGGGGTGAACCACGGACCGAACATGGGAGAGGACGTCCTCTACTCCGGCACGGTGGCCGCCGCGATGGAGGCGACCGTGATCGGGATCCCCGCCGTCGCCCTCTCCTACGCCGGAGACGACTACGAGGCGATCGAGGCGTGGGGAAAGACGCTGGAGGGGCTGCTCGAAGATCTCCTGGGCCGGGAGGTCCCGCCCGACACGCTCCTGAACGTGAACCTCCCGCCGATCGATCCGGCCGAGGTGCGTGGCGTGCGCGTGACCTCGCTGGGACGGCGTCGCTACTCCGACTCCCTCACGCGCGCCACCGATCCCTCCGGTAAGGAGTACTTCTGGATCGGAGGCGGGGAGATGAGCTGGCACGGCCCGCCGGGATCCGACTTCCGCGCGGTCGAGGAGGGATACATCTCCGTCACTCCCCTCCACCTCGATCTCACGAATTACGACCTCCTCGAGGAGATCCGCGGGTGGAAGCTGACCCTGTGACCGACCCGCGCTGGGTGGGACGCCGGCGCGCCCTGATCGAGACGATCCGGGCGACCGGCATGGAGGACCTGGAGATCCTCCAGCTCTTCGACCGGGTGCCGCGCCATCTCTTCCTTCCAGAAGGGGTGCGTCCGCGTGCGTACGAGGACGCCCCCGTGCCCATCGGATTCGGGCAGACGGCGTCGCAGCCGTCCCTGCAGGCACGATTCCTCGAGGTGCTGCGACCGGAGCCGGAGGAGCGGGTCCTCGAGATCGGGACCGGGAGCGGGTTCTTCACCGCCCTCCTCGCCCGGACGAGCGACAGGGTCTATTCGGTGGAGCGGGTGCGGGAGCTCTCGCGCCGGGCGCGCGAGGCGCTCGACGCGCTCGGGCTCCACAACGTGGCGCTCCTCGTCGGCGACGGGACGATCGGGTGGCGGAAGTACGCGCCCTTCGACGTGATCAGCGTCGCGGCCGCGGCACCGGCGGTGCCGTCCGCCCTCGTGGAACAGCTGGCCCCGGACGGACGCATGCTGGTCCCCGTGGGCGACCGGGACGCCCAGGAGCTCGTGCTCGTCACCAGGGACGCGGACGGCGAGGTGGCCGAGCGGCCCCTGGGCGGATGCTCCTTCGTCCCCCTCCTCGGCCGGTTCGCCTGGGATCCCGAAGGCACGCCGTGAGGGAGGAGGGAGGGGAGGCCCCCTCGGGCGAGCGGGAGACCGCCGGGAAGCGTCGGAGGGAGGGGCCGATCCGCCGGCTCTACGACTGGATGCTCCACTGGGCGGAGACGCCGCACGGCACGCCGGCGCTCGTGGCGCTCACCGCCGCGGAGTCCTCCTTCTTTCCCATTCCGCCCGATCCGCTCCTCATGGCCCTCTGCCTCGGGGCACCGCGGAAATCGCTCCGCTTCGCCGCGTGGGCGACGCTCGCCTCGGTGGTCGGGGGCGTGGTCGGCTACGCCATCGGCGCGGGAGCCTGGCACCTGACCGCGGACTTCTTCTACACCTGGGTGCCGGGAGTCGACCCCGAGGCGTTCGAGAGCGTCCAGGCGTACTACGGCCGCTGGGACTTCTGGGTCGTCTTCATCGCGGGCTTCACATTCATTCCCTACAAGCTGATCACCATCTCCGCGGGCGTCTTCGGGATCTACTTCCCGGTCTTCCTGGTCGGGAGCACGGTCAGCCGCGGTCTGCGCTTCTTCGCCGAGGCGGCGCTCATCTACTTCTACGGGCCTCCCATCCAGCGCTTCATCGACCGGTACTTCGACCTCCTCGCCGTGCTCTTCGCAGTACTGCTGGTCGGCGGGTTCGTGCTGGTGAAGGTCCTCTTCTGACCCCGCGGTGGTCGGCCGCGATCCCGCAGCAGATCACCCGGTGGAGCGGACGTTTTCGTCCGGGAAGTCCCGGACCTATATTCCGGGCGGACGATTCCACCAGCCGTCGCCATCCAGGAGAGCTCCGATGACCTCGCCGCCCGAGAACGATTCCGGCAGGGAACGGGCGCCGCGCCCGGCCGACCCGAACCGGCTCGGACGGACCGACCGGACCGGTCCCGAGCTCGATCGCCTTCCGCCCCCGGTTTTCCCGCCCGGCTCACGCCGGACGGCGGTCCGGTATCAGGCGGCGTCGACGATGCAGGAGGGCGGGGAGGACGCGGGAGTGCCCGCCGACGCGTTCATCTCTCCGGACGAGCCGATCCGCCGCTCGGACGAGTGGGACGAGGCGCTGATCTCGCCGGACGACCCCATCGTGCGCAGGGAGCCCCCGAGGGCCCCCGCCGACGGGGACGATGTCGAGGTCACCGGTATCGGAGCGGGTGAACGGGTCTACCCGGACGAGGTCCTCTCGGCGAATCCGATCGACGTCGAGCGGCTCGCCGGCCGACTCGAGACGCTGGCGCGGGATCTGAGGGAGAAGGGTGCGGCGGCGCTGCGCGTCCCTCCCGACGCGGACGGCACCGACGCCGTCCTCCGGGCCTTCCTGTCCGGCTACCTCGAGGGGCGGAACAGGTAGCGGCGGTCCTCGACGTCGGTTGATCGGCCCGGGGATTCCGCCTATTTTTCAGGGTTGCTCCGTCGGTCGGGGAGAGGCGTGCACGCGGGACCGGCCGGAGCCGCCGGTCCCCGTAGCTCAGGTGGATAGAGCGGCTGCCTCCTAAGCAGCAGGCCCCTGGTTCGAGTCCAGGCGGGGACGTTCTTCCGGCATCGTCGGATCCGGCACCGTCGGAAACCGCACAGCGAGGTTCACACCTATGGCGACCATCCTTCTCGCCGACGATCACGAGGATTCGCGGGAGATCTTCCGCGCGTTCCTCGAGTTCCAGGGCTACTCCGTCATCGAGGCCGTCGACGGCGAGAACGCGCTCGAGGTGATCCGGCAGCAGGGGCCCGACCTCGTCGTGCTGAATCTGCACATGCCCACCGTCGGCGGACACGAGGTCCTCGAGCGTCTGCGGGCGGAGCCGGAGACAAGGGAGATCCCCTGCGTGGTGCTCACGGGAGACGCCCGTTACCAGGAGATGGGCCGCGCGGTGGCCTCCGGCGCCGACATCTACATGACCAAGCCCGCGGAGCCGAGAGACGTCGGTGAAGCGGTCTCCGTCCTCCTCCGGGAGGGAGCCGCCGGTGCCGGATCGGGCGCCGCGGGCAGTCCGGTGGACCCCGCTCCCGCTTCCTGATCGTCCGCACGATCGGGGCCCGCGATCCGGGCGGGGCCCCTCTCCCGCCGTCCCTGCTTCCGAGGAGCCTCCGATGCACGTGATCTCCGCTCTCGTACTCTCCGCGGCCGCGCTCCAGGGCGCACAGGACGCCCCTCCCGCACGGGTCGACGTGGAGCCGGAAAGCGTACGTGTCGAAGCGGAGGAATCCACCCGGCTCCGGGCCGTCGCCTACGCCGGGTCCGATGCGAGGCTGGACGAGGTGCCGATCCGGTGGATCAGTCTAACGCCCGACGTCGTCTCGGTCTCGCAGGAGGGCACCGTCACGGCGCTTCGGCCGGGCGAGGGCCGGATCGCCGCCGTCGCGCCGGGGAACATCGTCGGCTTCGCACGGGTCGAGGTGCCCCAGGTGGAGCCGTCCGAGCTCGTGCTCACGAGCCCGGAGGAGGACCTCCTCGCGGGAACGAGCCTTCCCCTCCGAGCGCGGGCCACCACCCGGTTCGGAGACCGGCTGGACGTTGCCGAGATCGCCTTCGAGAGCCTCCACCCCGAGGTGGCGGAGGTCGACGCCACGGGACGGGTGTTCGCACGCCGGGCAGGGACCGCCCGGATCCAGGCCCGCGTGGACGACGTGAGCGACGAGGTGGTGGTACGGGTGCTGGAGGCCGACGGGGTCTCCTTCCGGCTCACTCCCTCCGCCGAGCGGGTTCGCACGGGCGACGTGGTCCGGTTCCGGATCGAGACCACGGGAGACGACCGGCAGGTACGCGTTCTGCCGGACTGGGCCGTCAGCGGGGCCGGTGCGCGGATCGAGACGGAGGGGCCCGAGGGGGTGTTCGTCGCCGAGGAGCCCGGGCTCTACCGGGTGAGCGCCGTCGTCGGCGAGGACGTCACCCGTCACGGGACCGTGCGGGTCGACCCCCGTCGGACGGAAGCGGAGCTGGTCGAGGTGGGACGGGGGCCCATCTCGTCGCACAACTCCGGCGACATGTGGGTCTTCGAAGGAGTCGACGGGCGCGACTACGTCTACGTCGGCACCTTCATGTACGACTGGATGAAGGCGTGGGACGTGACCGACCCCTCGAGCCCGGTCCTCACCGACTCGGTGCAGGTCGACGCCCGTCGCATCAACGACGTCAAGATCCATCCGAACAGCCGGCTGGGGATCATCACCCGGGAGGGAGCCTCCGACCGCCGGAACGGGATCGTGCTCCTCGACCTCTCCGACCCGGCGCACCCGACGATCCTCTCCGAGTACACCGAGACGGTGAGCGGCGGGGTGCACAACGTCTGGATCGACGGAGAGCACGACCTGGTCTACGCCGCCCACAACGGCACCTCCGACGTGCACATCCTGGACATCTCGGATCCCGAAGAGGTCCGGGAGGTGGGCCGCTGGGGTCTGGACCGGGAGGTGAAGACGCTCCACGACGTCATCGTCCAGGACGGCTACGCCTACCTCTCGTACTGGCACGACGGTCTGGTGATGCTCGACGTGGGAGCCGGGACGCACGGCGGCACCCCGACCGAGCCGGCGTTCGTGAGCCGCTTCGCCTATCCGGAGGGGCATACCCACGTGGCGTGGCGGTACGGACGCTACCTCTTCGTCGGCGACGAGATCTTTCCCGAGGACTGGAACCCCGAGCGGCCGATCGAGGCGAGGGGCTTCATCCACGTGCTCGACTACTCCGACCCGGAGAGCCCGCGCGAGGTGGCGCGCTACGAGGTGCCCGAGGCCGGAGCCCACAACGTCTGGGTGGAGGACGACCGGCTCTACGTCGGCTACTACCAGGCGGGCCTGAGGGTGGTGGACGTCTCCGGCGAGCTGCGCGGAGATCTCTACGCGCAGGGTCGCGAGCTGGCGCGCTTCCTTCCGATCGACGAGCACATGGTCGTGCCGAACTGGCCGATGACGTGGGGAGCGCAGCTCTTCGAGGGCGACATCTACTCCTCGGACCTGAGCTCCGGCCTCTGGATCACGCGGCTGGTGACGCCGTAAGACGGGTCGACCGCTACTCGATCCGCACGATCACGATCCGCACCGGACGGTTCGCGCTCACCACGAACTGCGCACCCGGCCCGCTCCCGTCCGCGACGAACTCGTGGATCCGGAGCCCGCCCGCGGCGCCGATCCGCCCCTCGAAGGTGTCCTCGTCGAAGGGCGCCGCCAGCTCGAAGGTCTCCTCGTCGGAGCTCTCACAGTCGGACGTCGTCCCCACGGTGGTCACCGGCCACGGATAGACCCCGACCGGGTTCGGGTTGCAGAAGGTCTCGGCCGCGGAGGGGAAGTCGTAGGTCGTGATCGGTCGCGACGGGGTGTGTCCGTTGCCGTTCAGCATCACCGCCACGCTCCACTGCTCGATCAGGTCCAGGAAGTTCTCGCCGGTGACCTGCTGGATTCCCCGACGCCCGGAAGCCGTCAGCGAGTCGTTCTGCTCCCGGAAGAAGGCGGCGTCGCCCCCGGGCGACGTCGCGGCCCCTCCGTACGCGTCGCCCAGCCAGCGGTGGAAGTGCCACCCCGAGCCGTAGATGCTGTGGCCCGGACCGGCACCGGCCGGATCGACCACCACCGCGTTCGGCTGGCTGTCGAGGTAGCGGACGGTGCGGGCGAGCCGGAGCGCGATCCCGAAGTTCCACGGGGTGAATCCGCCCTCGAAGTCCTCCGCCCGCACCGCCTCGGTGCGGCCCGGACCGCCGTTCGCCTCCCACGCTCGCCGGGTCGCGACCTCGGCCGCGATCTCCGCCGTGCCTTCCTCCACGTAGGGGGGGTGGAGCCCGTCCGTGGTGGCGATCTCGAGCGCGCGCCGGATCCGCTGGTAGAGCGAGCTCACGTGCTTCACTTCGTGCACGAGCGTGCCCAGGGCCTGGAAGTTCCCGTCTCCCATGGCGTCGATCGTGCCGGCGGAGAAGTAGACGAGCTCCATCTCGTTCGAGCCCGCGCACTCACCCTCTTCGGGCCCGTTCGGCCCCCGCTCGAAGAAGTCGCCGCTCCAGACCATCGCCGCGGCGCCGACCGGCACGACGGGTGTGATCACGACATTCACCTGTCCGTTCCCGTCGATGTCGCTGAGCCCGCCGAAGTACTCCTCGATCACCACCTCGCCGTACGTCTCGTAGAAGTCGAGCATGCCCTGGACGTGGGCGGGGTCGACCGGATCGCTCCCGGCCTGTGCGCTGTCCTGGTAGAAGGCGATGCCCGGGCTCTCGTCCACCAGGAACGCGGTCCGCCGGTCCTCCTGACCGGCCACGCAGGAGGTGCTCACGTCCAGCCGGACACGGTCCGGGGCATCCGCGAACGTCTCGACGAGCGCCGACACCGTCCCGTCCGACTGCGACCGCAGGCCGGTCCTCCGGTCGGGAAGGAGCGCCTCGGGCGGAAGCCTCCGCACGATCTCCTCCTCGAGCTGCCGGATCCGTACGTGGAGGGCCTCCGTGGCCCGATCGACACGAAGGGCGTCGAGGAGCGCGCCGCTCACCGGCACCCTCGGGGCCGCCGCCTGTCTGTGGGGCGCCGGGGCGGCGGCCACCGCGTCGGCGAACCCGCCGTCGCCGGCCGAGACGTGCAGCCCGACGGTGGTCGTGTCGAGCCGGTCCTCGCCGGTCGTGGACCGCAGCAGTCCGATCCGGTAGCGCTCGCCCGATCCGGCGCGCAGGAAGAAGCAGGCGTCGTCGCCGTCGGCGTCCCGCAGGACGACCCCGCCAGGCGAGAGCGAGAGGGTGTCGGGCGTGTCGGTGGAGCACTCGGCGTCGGATCGGAGCGACCGCGCCTCCGCGGTGAACTCGACCGGATCGAGCCCGTTGCCGGAGAACGTCACGACGACGGTGCCGGGACTCCCGGGCAGGGTGAGGGTGGCCCGCGCCTCTCCCTCGGAATCGGTGGTCGCGGAGGTCCGGTCGAGCGTACCCCCGGTGGTCGTCACCTGGAGGGTGATGCCCGACATCGGCTCGCCCCGCTGGTCGCGGACCTGTACCTCGAACGGGTCCAGCGTCGTGCCAGGAGCGACGGCGGCCTGGTTCATGCCCCCGGTACGCCGGATCTCGGTCGCGACCGACGGATCCACCGGATCGTCGCCCCCGCACGACACCGCGAGCGGCAGGAGGAGGAGCCCACAGGTTCGAAGGAGATCTCGAATGCGCATGGGTGGGGCGATGAAGAGGGATCGAGGCCCGCGGGTCACCGGAGCGGCTCGCTCCGGAGCGACCCCGGCAAAACTGCAGGGCACGGCCGTCCGGCGACAGGGTAACCCATCCTGGGACGCTCTGCCTAGAAGGCCGTTGAAGGAGTACAGCGGGCCGCGTTACGAGCGCCGCGACCATCGCTAGCGCGATGGTGCCCGCGGATGCAAGGCGGCGCTTCGAAGGCATAGCCGTGGCCGACCACCGGGCTCCGCCCGGCGGTGCCCGGAGGAGCGCCAACGCCGCAGACGGGGCACCGCGCCGCGTGAGCGGCGTGGTCCCGCCGCCGTAACCCGAAGGGCACAGGGGGGTTGCGGCCGGTAACAAGCGCGCGAGCGCTTGTCGCGTCGTCTCTCGTCGTCAGCGATGCGCAGGGCATCGATTCCTCCTCGTTCCTGGTCTGGGGGCACCCGCGCGCAGCGTGGGTCCCGCAAGACCCCTGTGCGCGACCCACTGTACTCCTTCAGCGGCCTTCTGAGACCCGAATGAACCCCATAAGTTCCCATCATCCGTGGCTCTTCGCCACCTTTCTCCTCTCGGCCGTCCTCGCCGTGGGCTCCTGCGGCGAACCCGAGGCGGACGCGGATCCGGACGATCCCGTCTCTTCGGGAGGCGCCGTGAGCGCCCCCACCATGGAAGCCGCCGAGGCGGGGTACGAGATCCTCGCGGCCGGCGGAAACGCCGTCGACGCGGCCGCCGCGGTCGCCCTCGCCCTGGGGGTGACCCAGCCCTCCCGGGCCGGGCTCGGGGGGACCGCTCTCCTGCTCCTCCGGACGCCGGAGGGGTCCGTACGGGTGATCCGGGGGGCCGAGCCGGAGCGCGGCGGGGAGAGCGGGGACGTGACGGCGGGCCCACCCGACCTCCTGCGGATCCTGGACGACGCGGTGGGACGCTTCGGAAGCGGCCGGATCGAATGGGAGACGATGGTCGAGCCCGCGCGCCGCATCGCCGAAGAAGGCTTCCTCCTGGGACGGGAGGAGCACCGGGCCCGCATCGCGAACGTGAACCGCCTCGCGGAGGATCCCGGAGCGGCCGAGATCCTGCTCCGCGAAGGGGGGTCGGTTCCGACGGAGCGGAGCCGGATCCGGACGTCCGCCCTCGCGGAGACGCTCCGACGGATCGCCCGTGCCGGTGCGGACGACTTCTACGAGGGTCAGCTCGCCGGCCGGCTCGTCGACGCCGCGAGGCAGGACGGGGAAGGGAGGTGGCAGGGCTCTCTCCCGGAGCTGCCACGGGCCGTCGTCGAGGATGCCACCGAGGCGAGCTACCGGGGATGGAGGATCTTCGTCGTACCGGGATCGCCGGCCGGAGAGCGGATCCTCCAGGGTCTCCGCGTCCTTTCCCGGGCGCCCGACGAGATCCTCGACCGCTCCGGAACCGCGCGCACGCTCTGGCTCGCCGAGGCGCTCTTCTTCGCGAACGTCTCGGGGGGCGGAGGGGAAGAGGCGGAGGGCGGAGCGCTCGCGTGGCTGGAGGAGCGCCCACCGCTGCCGTCCGGTCCGGTCGCGGACAGCGCCCCCACCGGTGGGAGTCCCGGCCGCGGATCCGCCGCAGGACGGATCGCCCCCGCCCCCGCCCGGGCGGACGCTCGCTGGGGAAGCACCGCCTTCGCCGTCCTGGACGGGTCGGGCGGGATGGTGCTGGGCGTCCTCTCCATGGGGCGGGAGTACGGCACCGGCCGGCCGGCGGGCGATCTGGGGTTCTTCCATCGCTCCCTCCCGCCCGAGGACGCGCCGCCTTCGGGCGCCGCCACGCTCGCGGTGCGCGGAGACTCGCTCCCGGGGCTGGGCGCCGCCGCCTCCGGAGAGGGAGCCTCCGATGCCGTCGTCCACGTCGTCAGCGGATGGGTGGACGGGCGACTTCCGCTCGAGGAGGCCCTCTCGCTTCCCAGGCTGCGCGTGCTCACCGATACGCTCGGGCGCGCCCATCTCTTCCTGGAAGGGGTCGAATGGAGCCGCGGGATCCTCGACGAGATGCGGCTCTGGTCCGGGGTTCCCGACTCGCTTCGTCCGGCGGCGGCCGAGGCGCGAGCCCCCGGCACGCCCGAAGGCGACTCCCCGGAGTCGACGGCGATGGCGTACTGGGGCGGCTCCGTGCGCCCGTGGATCGTCGGCCGTGACTTCCTTCTCGGGGAGTGGCCGGGGCCCGGTCCCGGCGAGCGTCTCGACCCCCGGTTCAGCCTCCTGTACGCCGTGGCGGCCCGGGGAGGGGATTGGGAGGTGGCGGCCGACCTGCGGGGGGACGGTGCAACCCGGCTCCTCACCCGCGAGGAGGCGGAGGCCGCGAGAGCGAACCGCCGCCGCTGACGCATCGCGCCCGCCGTAGCTCGTCAGCGGCCTTCCAGCACCCTCTCCACCAGATCCGGGAGCACCGTCCCCGCCGGCCCCCGCAGGCGGACGGAGGCCCGTGCGGAGAGCGGAGTCGGATCCGGATTCACCTCGATCAGATCGCCCCCGGCCTCGAGCGTCGCGAGCGGTAGCGAAGCGGCCGGCTGGACGGCGGCGCTGGTGCCCACGACCAGCGCGACCTCGGCGCGGCCAGCAGCCTCGAACGACCGCTCCAGCACCCCGGGCGCCAGGCTCTCGCCGAACCACACCACGTCCGGCCGCAGCAGCTCGCCGCACGCGTGGCAGCGCGGAAGGGAAGCCTCGCTCGAGGCGTCCACCGCCTCCGAGTGCGAGGAGCCGCGCGCGCATCCCGTACAGCGCGTCCGGAAGAGGGAGCCGTGGAGGTGGATCGGCCGGAGCTCGTCCGGCACCTCGCCGCGCTCCGCCACCTCGCGGTGCGCCTCGGCGTGGAGAGTCCGCTGGTGGAGAGCCTCCTCGTGGAGAGCCTCCTCGTGGAGCGCGTCCACGTTCTGCGTCACCAGCGTGACACCCGGTCGGAGGAGTGCGAGGCGGGCGAGCGCCCGGTGCCCCGGATTGGGAGCGGCCCGGGCCACCCGCGCCCTCCGCCAACCGTACCATTCCCACACCAGACGCGGGTCACGACGAAAGGCCCCGGGAGTGGCGAGATCCTCCGGACGATGCTCCTGCCACAAGCCACCGTCACCGCGGAACGTGGGCACTCCCGACTCGGCGCTGATCCCGGCTCCGCTCAGCACGAAGAGGGACCGGGCTTCGCGGACGAGCCCCGCGGCCCGGCTCGCCTCGTCGGACCTCATCCCTTCCACACGCCCCGGATCACGACGGCCCAGCCGGCGAGAAGCGAGAGTCCGCCCAGAGGAGTGACCATGCCGACGGCCCGCACCCCGCCGCCGACCAGGAGGTAGAGACTGCCCGAGAAGAGGAAGGTGCCCACCACCAGAAGCCAGGCGCCGGGGGCGATCGCCGGCCACCGCACGACGCCCCACCCGATCCAGAGGAGCGCGAGGGCATGGTACATCTGATAGCGTACGCCGGTCTCGAATGCGCGGAGACCCGCCTCGTCGACGCGCCCCTCCAGTCCATGGGCCGCGAAGGCGCCCAGCGCGACCGCCACCAGCGCCAGGACGGCCCCGATCGTCACGAACGTGCGATCCATTCCCCACCCTCCTCGCTCGCTCCACCTCTCCGGATCTCCTCCGGGGCCCGCCCCCCGACCCCTCTCTCACCACCCGAGGTATCCACGTTTATCTCCCTGTCGTTCAAGAAGTTGGAACGCCTCATCTCCTGCGCTCCCCGATCCCGCCGCGCCCCCTGCCGACCTCTTTCCGGGACCCGGTCCGAGCCGCGTCCGGGAGGGGAAGAGAGTGTGGCGAGAATGCCGGTCACGAATGATCCTTGCCCCGGCGACGTCGGAAGGGAATCCTTCGGAGGAGGAGAATCCCCTCGAGGGAGCCCTGCCTTTGGCCGTACGAATGGATCCGCGAAGGGACCGGAAGCTCGCCCGGCTGCTCGGGGAGGGTCCGCTCCGGGAGCTGCGTCGGGGCGAAGTGGTCTACCGACGCGGCGATCCTTCGGCCCACCTCTTCCACGTCGAGGAGGGCTACGTCTGCCTGACCGTTCCCTTCGACGATGGTCGGGGCGAGCGGGCCGTCGATCTGGCCGGCCCGGGAGATCTCTTCGGTGCGGAGGCCCTCCTGCCCGCCCGGACGCGCCTGTACGGGGCCTGCGCGGGTGAGCGGACCCGGCTCCGCGAGGCGAAAGGGGAGGAAGCGGCCCGGATCGTCCGTGGCTCCAGAAGGACGTTCGAGGCCCTCCTGGAGAACCTCGAGCGGGAGCTCGCGGAGGCCCGGACCGTCGCCCCGGGAAGCGCCTCTCCCCCCACCTCCCGCCGTCTCGCCGATGTCGTGCTCGCGCTCTGCGAGCGTTTCGGCGCCCCTCACGAAGGCAACGGGGAGGTCTTCGTGTCGCACTGGATCCCCCACCGGGTCCTCGCCGAGCTCACCGGTGCCCACCGTTCCACCGTGACCACCCTCCTCAACGACTGGAGCTATCGCGGGCTCCTCCGGCACGATCGCCGTTCCCTCGTGCTCCTGCGCGGGAAAGGGGCCCTCCTCGAGGCTTCCGACGCCCCGGACTGACCCTCCCTCACCCCGCGCGACGGAGCCCGGTCGACCGCGACACGCGTTGACCGCCCCCCCTCCCGCGGTTAGCTTTTTTCGCTTCATTCCGAGGCTTTCTCGCTCCTTCCGCCCCGTCCATGGCCCAAAAACATCCGTCCAACCGCCGCCCTCGAGGCGAACCCGACACCGGTGAGGATCTCTTCATCGCCCGGACGCTCCAGGCGACGGAGTGGGCACGGGAGAACGCCACCATCCTCATCGCGATGGGGATCGCCCTCGGGCTGGTGATCTGGGGGGCGCTCTACTACGTGGACTTCCGGGAGCAGCGCTCCTCCGAGGCCACCATGCGCATCCAGCAGATCCGCCAGACGGCGCAGATGGGGGATGCCGAGGCGGCGAAGCGGGAGCTGGGCGTCTTCATCCAGCGCTACGAGAGGGACGTGTCCGCGCTCGAGGGGCGTCTTCTCCTCGGGCAGCTCCAGCTCGAGACCGGGGAGGTGCCGGGAGCGGTCCAGACCCTCGAACCCGCTTTCGCGGGCACCCCGAAGAGACCCCTCGAGATCCAGGGCGCGTTCCTCCTGGCCGCGGCGTACGAGGAAGTGGGAAGGTGGGAGGACGCCGAGGAGATCTATCTCGAGATCGCGGATCGCGCCGAGATGACCTTCCAGCGTCGCCAGGCGCTGACCGGAGCGGCCCGGATCCGGGCACGTCAGGGTGAATACGCCGGTGCCGCCGAGCTCTACGGCCGGATCCTCGAAGGCATGCCCGAGGACGATCCGGAACGCAGCCTCTATCTGCTCCGGCTCGGCGAGATGGAGGCGGCCGCGAGCTGACGCGCGGCTCCGCCCCTCACACCGTCCCGGGGGCGGGGACGGGATCCACCCCGATTCTCCCCCGGGAAACCTGTCCTCCGCGGCGCCTTCCGCACCTCCTCGGGCTCTCCCGATGGTGGGGGGGAGCCCTCCTCATCCGCGCCAACGCTGTTCTCCGGAGCCTTTTCCACATCCCGTCCCCACTTCGTATAATATACATTATGTAAAGTTAGTGGGGACGTGGTCCTCCCCCGTCCAGGAGGAAAGCCCTCCGGGGCTATGGGGCATGTGGCGACGGGGTCCGTCGTCCCAGCATCGCGATCCGACGACGCAGGAGGGGGATCCACGGCAGGAGGAGCCGCTCGGCCGTCCGCAGCAGCGGAACGTGTGATTCCGTGTAATAGGCGCGCTCCACCTCGAAGCCCGCCTCGGAGAGCAGTCGGCGGAGACGGCTCATGGACTTGTAGTCCACATGGCTCGGATCGGGCCGGAGCAGGATGCCCCGGCTCTTCAGGATCTCGAGCAGGTGCCCCCGGTGCGGGGTCCAGATGACCAGCCGACCTCCCGGGCGCAGCAGCCGGTGGCACTCCCCTACGACCGCCGTGGAGTCGTCCGGGTAGAGATGCTCGAAGAGGTCGGCCGCGATCACGGTGTCGAAGGAACCGGCCTCCAGGCCCGTGTCCCGGGCGTCGGTCTCGACGAAGCGCGTGTTCTCCACTCCGAGGTTCCCGGCCCGGGCGTGGCAGAGCTCGACCGCCCGGTGGCTGAAGTCGACCCCGACCACCTCACGGACCCGAGGGGCGAGCGCGAACGAGAAGGTCCCCCAGCCGCACCCGAGGTCGAGCACGCGCTCGTCCGGAGAAGGCTGATGGATCTCCAGCACCTTGCGGACCCGGTAGCGCTGGAAGTCGCTCCGGGGGTCCGTCAGGTGCCCGGCGTCCTCTTCGAAGTATCCGGTGCGGTCGTAGAACTCCCGGCCGATCCGATCGGCGCTCACGCCCCGGGACCTTCCACCCGGCCCGCGTCCTTCCCGGAGGATCCGGCCGCTTCCGTCGCCTCGCCAGCCACCTCCCGTTCGTCCGGAGCCGTCCGGGCCCGGGAGGCGGGATCGAAGCCGGTCGAATGCTCCTGCGGCCACTCCGGTACGTCCTCCGGTCCAAGGCGGCGGACCGGGTCGATCCCGAGGTCCTCGATCGCTTCCCGGAGGCGACGCGTGGCGTCCGGGAGCGCCGCCTCCCGCTCGGCACGGTCGTCGTGTTTGCCGAAGTGGAGGGGCTTTCCGAACCGGACGACCACTCTTCCCCGGCGTAGCTTCCGACTCCAGCGGGGAACGACCCCGTAGGTGCCCTCGATCGCACACGGTACGATCTGGACGCCCGCCTTGAGGAGCAGCCGGATCGTTCCACGCCGGAAGGGCTGGAGCCTGCCGTCCCAGGAACGCTCTCCCTCCGCGTAGATGCCCACCGCCCCGCCTTCCCCGAGAACCCGGAGCGCAACCCGCACGACCTGCGGATCCACCCGGTACCTCCGGGTCGGCAGCGTGTGCACGCGGGGCAGGAGCCACCGGAACACGGGGCTCGCGAACTGGGTGCTCTTCGTCATGGCGTGGACGACTCTCGGACAGATCGACTGTGTGACCACCGGATCGAGAACGCTCTGGTGGTTGAGCACGAGGATGAACGGGGCCTCGGAAGGGACGTTCTCCAGCCCCTCCACCCGATAGTCCGCCATCAGGGGAAGGAAGAGCCGGGCCATCCAGCGGAGAAGGTGGTACAAGCTCATGGTCCGCCTCCGGGCTCGCCCACCACGATGCGCGGCTGGAACTCGACGATCTCGCCCCGGCCCTCCCGTCGGTAGCCGTCGCGGATGAGATGGTGCAGCAGGCTCTCCCAGCGACGGGGCGAGTCGTCGTGGAATCGGAACTGGACCATGCCGTCCTCGCCGGTGATCTGGAGGCTGCCCGAGGAGGTCTGGATCGACCTCAGGTCGAGCAGGTTCCACTGGCCCACGGTGGCCCCGTCCACGGTGAAGGATAGGGTCTCGCCGCGGAGCCGGAGCGTACCGTCGTGCGGCTGCCCGAACCGCTCGACGAAGCCGAGGAGCCGTCCCCCCACACGGACCGGCTCCTCCTCCCTCGCGCGGCGGAGGACGGCGGCGGCGGTGTACTCCGGCCGCCCGTCCCGCTCCTCCACGGCGGACAGCGGGCCGCCGTGGCGGTCGATCGCGTCGACGAGCGCCGCCGGAGCGACGTCCCAGCTCTCTCCGGCGGGGTCCTGCACGCGGATCCGTCCGGTTCCACCCACTCGGGCGAAGGCGGTGCGGCAGGCCGGGCAGCGGGCGGCGTCCCCCCTTCCCTCCACGGGGTCGTGGCCACACCTCGGGCATCGGTAGAGGAGATAGGTCAGTGGCATCGCTCTCTCACAGCCGGCCGACGAGCTCGAGCAGGCGGAGGTGCCAGACCCTCCAGACCGCTTCTCGCACGATCTTCTTCGACATCTTCGACTCCCCGGTCTCCCTTTCCGTGAACACGATCGGGACCTCGACGATGCGGAAGTCGCGGCGCCAGGCACGGAGCTTCAGCTCGATCTGGAACGCATATCCCTCGGAGCCGATCCGGTTCAGGTCCAACGCCTCGAGCACCTCTCTGCGCCAGCAGTTGAAGCCGCCGGTGGCGTCGGAGACGGGCAGGCCCGTCACGATCCTGGCGTACCAGCTCCCGAACAGACTGAGGAGAAGCCGGCCGATCGGCCAGTTCACGACCGTCACCCGACCCCCGACGTACCGCGAGCCGATCACGACGTCCCAGCCCCGCGCGCGCAGAAAGAACTCCGGCAGGGCCCCGGGAGGGTGCGAGAGGTCCGCGTCCATCTCGACCAGGAGATCGTACCCGTGCTCGAGCCCCCAGCGGAACCCCTCGAGATACGCCCCCGCGAGCCCGTGCTTCCCCTCCCGGGACAGGAGGTGGAGTCGGTCATCGCCCCGGTCCCGGCTCAGCTCACGCACCCGATCCGCGGTTCCGTCGGGCGACGCGTCGTCGACCACGAGCACGTCGATCCGGTCGTCGCGCTCCAGCACCTCGGGAAGGAGCCGACCGACGTTCTCCCGCTCGTTGTAGGTGGGAACGATGACGAGAAAGCGCCCGCCGTCCGGAGGCCAGGGGGCATCGTCGCGACCGGGATCTCGCCGCCCCTCTCCGTCGATGGGAAGCGGGCTGCCCGGGATCCCTCCCGGAGCTTCGACCGCGCCGACCTCCCCCCCCTTCATCCGGCCTTCCTCCGCCGGGAGGTGCGTCGGATCAGATGCCGGCCGCCGAGAACGGCCGCCGGGACCACCTCCACCGCCGTAGTCCAGACGCGGGCCGCGATCGCCACCATCCCCGCCGGCGCGGCTCCGAGCGAGGGTCCGAGGAAGGCCGCGAGGAGTCCCTCCCGGACGCCGACCCCCGCCGGAGCGAAGAAGGCGAGGTAGCCGAGCACGTACGCGGCCGCGAACGAGGAGGCGGCGACCGCCGGCGGCGCCTCCATTCCGACTCCTTCGACGAAGAGCCAGAAGGCGACCGCGTAGACCCCCCAGTTGAGCGCGTAGAGCGCCACCCAGCGGGGCACGAAGGAGCGGTCGGCGAGGAGCGTCGGGGGAGGACCCTCCGCGGAGCGCCGGTACCCGAAGCGGACGACGCGTCGGAAGACGGGCGGAAGCGACAGGAAGAGCACCGCCGCCGCGACGACGAGCAGGACGGCCGCGACCCCCGCGCCCCCGCCCGCCGGTGCGCCGAGGAGCGCCGCGGAGCCCACCGCCGAGGCGCCCAGCAGCGCCGTCACCTGACCGAGCACCGCCGCCGCCGTCGAGAGGCCCGGACCCACCCCGAGGTCCCGTCCCAGATAGGCGAGCCCCGCGATCTGCCACACCTTTCCGGGGACGTAGCGTCCCAGGTTGGCCAGGAGGAAGACCCGGACGGCGGCGCGCAGCCCCACCCCCGGTCCCCCGAGCTCCCGGACCATGACCCCCCAGAGCGCGGCGGACAGGAGGTAGCCGGCGAGGAGGACGGCGGAGGCGAGCCCGAGAATCCACCAGTCGAGCGTCCATGCGGCGGGGTCGGCCGCCGAGAGCTCGTCCAGTCCGATCCCCAGCCTGCGGAAGATGAACCACGTGACGAGACCCGTGAGGAGGAGCTGGGCGAGGAGCACCAGGACCCGCCGGATCCGCCGGGACCCACCGTCACCGTCCGCATGCGTCACGCCTCCCCTCCCTCGCGGGAATCGAGCGGGCCTCGCCCCGCTCGGCGCCGCCGGACCACGTCGAAGGCGCCCACGGCCAGCACCACCAGGAGCGAGAGGACGCTCGTGCCGAGGCTCGCGCCGAGGAGCGTCGAGCGGTACTCCAGCTCCACCCGATGCTCGCCACCCGGGAGCGCGACGGCCCGCAGCGTGTGATCGGCGCGCAGCACCTCCACCTCCTCCCCGTCGACGGTGGCGTGCCAGGCCGGATACCAGTTGTCGGCGAGCACCAGGAGCGACGGCCGGTCGGCGCGCACGCGGAGCACCTGGCGATTCGTCTCCCGCTCGAGCCACTCCACCCCGCCCTCCACCGCGCCCCCTCCGAGCGCGATCGGAGGCTCCCTGTCCAGCACCGTCTCCATGGTCGGATCGTAGTCGTCCGAAAGGATCGTATCCACCGCCTGCTCCTCGGCGACGACCCGCGCCTCGGCCACGAGGCGGGCCCGAGGCAGATCCCGGAGCCGGTAGACGGATTCCACGACGCGGCCGTCGGGGAGCCGGACCGCGCTCACCCGGGACAGTCCCTCGAGCGGACCCTGCTGGTACTCCGGCCAGACGAGGTAGCGGACGTTCAGGATCCGGTAGACGTTCGGGTGGAGAAGATTGACGGGAAGGCCGCTTCCCCGCATGCCGATCAGCTCCCGGTACCGGGCCAGGTCGTTCGGATGGTGGCCGCCCGCGAGCTCCAGCCCGTACATCGAAGGCTCCACGTCCTGGCCGCCGCGCAGGAAGGAGAGCACGCGGAACGGGGGCTCCTCCTCCTGACGATCCACGAGGAAGCGGACGTTCTCGTCGGGAGCGGCCCAGGCGTGGAAGTCCACGGTCTCCAGGAAGGGCGCGTCCACCCGGAAGAGATCGAGCGCGACCAGGAGCCCGAGGCCGGCGAGGACCCACGTCCGTCCCAGCAGACCGCGGCGGAGCGCCCACAGGAGTCCCGCCGTCGCGGCGACGAGGACGGTGGCCAGGAAGAATCCGCGCACGATGAACGGCTCGGCGTTGGCCAGCGCGCTCGTCGCCTGGGCACCGATCTCACGATAGAGGATTCCCTGCCATGCGGAGAGGAGCGCCCCGGACGCCGCGAGCAGCGTGCCGAGCGCGAGCGCGCCCGTCGCGCCCCACAGCCAAGCGGAGGCCCCCCGCCACCCGGAGCGCGTCTCCGCCCTCCCCTCCGCCGGCCTCTCCGCCGTCCGCACCGCCCAGTCCAGGCCGAGCCCGGCGAGCGTGGCCGCCGCGAAGCCGAAGAGGAAGATCGAGATCGACGGGGCGCGGAAGAGACGGACGCCGGGCACCACCTCGTAGAAGATGCGCCAGACCGGTGTGTGGGCCCCGAGCGCGTAGAGGAGCGCCACGCCTCCCACGCCCGAGAGGATCCACCGGATCCGCCGCCGTTCCGTCGCGAAGAAAGCGAGTCCCGCCAGGAGGAGGATCACCACGCCCCCGTACTCGCTGTTCAGCTTGACCGGGTTCCGGCCCCAGTACGTGTTCGCGCTCCACCCCTCCTCGCCCACGTTCGCCCCGGCGAACTCCGGAACCACCAGCGAGACGATCTCTTCGGGATGGAGTGACCAGGAGGACGAGTACTCGACCCCGCCCGCCTCCTCCGCACGGACCGTGGTGGCCGTACGGCGCGACGATTCCGTCACGTACTCGACGGCCGGGACGAGCTGGACGGCGGCGACGCCCGCCCCGAGCACCGACGCCAGCAGGAAGCCCGCGAGCCGCGCCACCGGCGACGAGAGGGCGCCTCCCGGCCGGCCCCGCGCCGCTGCGGAGCCGTCGACGTCCCGCTCGTCCCCGACTTCCCGGCGATCCTCCCACCACCGGAGTCCCAGCCGGATCACGGCGTAGATCCCCACCGCGCCGAAGAGGAAGTACGCCATCTGGAAGTGGGTGGTCAGGATCACCAGCGCCACGACCAGGGAGACCCCCACGAACGGCAGGAGGCCCCGGTCCCGGATCGTACCCTCCGTCACCCAGAAGAGGAGCGGCGTGAGGGCGGTCACGAAGATCTTCCCGTCGTGGCCGGGATAGACGAGGCTGACCATGAAGGGGGCGAGCAGGTAGCCGAGGCTCGCGACGGTCGTCGCACCGCGCGCCACCCCGAGGCTGCGCAGCCAGAGGTGCATGAAGGCGCCCGCCAGGAAGATGTGGAGCACCAGCTTCCACCCGAGCGCCCGGTGCGTGTCCATCGCCACCAGGAGGAAGAGAGACGGCGGATACAGCGAGTCTCCCCCCGCGAGCGAGTCCAGGAAGGGCGTGCCGCCGAGGATCAGGGGATTCCACAGCGGGAAGACGCCCCTCTCGAGCGCGGCGGCGAAGAAGTCGCGGGCCACGTAGCCGAGGCCGAGGGTGTCGATCCCGAGGAGCATGTCGTCGCTGAAGACGAACTCGCGGAAGAGGATCAGGGTGGCCGCGGCGTAGAGGAGGAAGGGGAGGTAGCGCGCCCCCCTTCCACCATCGGCCCCTCCGCTCCGCCGCACGGCTCCCCGCCCCTCGCGCGGACCGACTCCGCCCCCCTGCGCTCCGCGGCTCTCCGCGGCCTTCCCGCTCCTCCGCTTCGCGGCCGTCATCTCCGCTCCCTTCCCGCCGTCGCGCCCCGGGCTCCGACGGACCGGCCGCTCCCGCTCCGCTCCCGGAGCGCCTCGTACACCTCGAGGTGCCGCCGCACCAGCCGCTCGTTCCCCCACCGCTCCTCGACCCGCGTGCGGGCGCGGCGCCCCCGCTCCTCCCGGTCCTTCGCCGACAGGAGCCCGGCCACCGCCCGAGCGAGCCCCTCCGCGTCGGCGGGCTCGAAGAGGACGCCCACCCCCGCGTCGACGATCTCGGGCAGGCCCCCGACCCGGGAGGCGGCCACGGGCACCCCGCACGCCATCGCCTCGAGGGCGGCCACGGAGGTCGCCTCCATCAGCGAGGGAAAGACCGCCGCGTCGGCCGAGCAGAGGAGCCCCGGCATCTCGTCGTGCGGACGGGCCCCGAGGAAGCGCACCGCCCGCTCCACCCCGAGCTCCCGGGCCAGGGCCTCGAGGCGCCCTCGCTCGGGGCCGTCTCCCACGAGCACCGTCTCCACCGGCCGGTCCAGGCGCTCCCGGAGGAGGGGGAGCCCACGGATCAGATGCTCCACCCCGTTCTTACGGAAGAGCCGCCGGGGCGCGACGATCCGGTACCCTTCCGCCGGAGGGAGCGTCGGCTCGACCGGGCGGAAGAGCCGGGTGTCCACGGCGTTGGTCACCGCTTCCACGGTGGTGCCCGGCGCGAGGGACTCCGCGACACGGGCGATCTCCTCGCTCGCCGCGAGGACCCGGTCCGGAGCGCGGACCAGCGCTCCCAGAACGGGGCGCCAGAGGCGGCTCTGCGCGCGACGGAGGAAGTGCGAGGTGTGGAAGGTGGCGACGAGGGGCGTGCCCGACAGGCGGCGGGCGACGGCGGCCGGCGGCACCGACTGGAAGGCCTGTGCGTGGATCACGTCCGCCTCGTGCGCGATCCGCACCGTGCGGTACGTCGAGGAGATCGCGTGCCCGATCCATCCCGGTGCGTTCCGCGAGGGCAGCCAGGTACGCCAGATCCGCACGCCCTCCCGCTCCTCCCGCGCCGGGAGGCCCTCCCTGGAGCGGGAGGTCACGACGTCCACCCCGTGCCCGGCCTCCACCAGCCCGCGGGCCAGGTGGTGGACGTGGCTCTCGAGCCCCCCCACCTCCGGCGGGTAGTACACGCAGTGGATGAGGATCCTCATCCGCCGCCCCCCTTCCCTGCCCCGCCCGGAGCCCGGGCCGCGACGCCGGGAGCCGTCCCGGTGCCGGCCGTCGCGGGAGAGGGCGGCGGCACCCAGTCCCGGGTGCGGCGCGGCCTGCCCGTCAGCTCGTGGACGACGATGTCGGCGATCCGCTCCCCGGCCCTCCCGTCGCCGTACGGATTCGGAGCCCCCGCCATCGCCCGCCGCGCCGTCTCGTCACCGAGGAGCCTACGCGCCTCGGCCACGATGCGGTCCGGGCGGGTGCCGACGAGGAGGGCGACGCCCGCCTCGACCCCCTCCGGCCGTTCGGTCACGTCGCGCAGGACCAGGACGGGCGTGCCGAAGGTCGGAGCCTCCTCCTGGATTCCGCCGGAGTCCGTCAGGACCAGCGTGGCCGCCCGCAGGACCCGCACCAGGTCGCGGTAGCCGAGGGGCTCGACCAGGTGGATCCGCGGATGGTTCGAGAGAAGCTCCTCCGCCGGCCCGCGCACGTGGGGGTTGGGGTGGACCGGATAGACGACCCGGACGTCCTCCACCGCATCAACGACCTCGCGAACGGCGCCGAATACCTCGCGCAGAGGCTCGCCGAACGACTCCCGACGGTGCGCGGTCAGGAGCAGGAGACGCTCCGGGCTCCCGAGGATCTCCGCGATGGTCGCACCCGGCGCCGGTTCGTCCGTGTCGTCCGGCGCGCGCCGTGCATTCCTGTCGTCGGGCTCGTCCCCTGCGTCCGCGACGTCGGGCCCGCCCGGCCCGTCCGATCGGCCCGATCGGGCCGACGCCGTGAGGAGGGCGTCGACCACGGTGTTTCCGGTCAGGTGGATGGAGGACGGGGAGATCCCCTCCTCCAGCAGGTGCCGGCGGGCGCCGGCCGTGGGGGCGAAGTGGAGCTCGGCCAGCACGTCGGCGAGGCGCCGGAACATCTCCTCCGGAAAGGGGGCGCGCCGCCGTCCGCTCCGGAGCCCCGCCTCGACGTGCCCGATCCGCGTTCCCTCGAAGTATCCCACGAGGGAGGTGAAGAAGACGGAGGCGGTATCCCCCTGGACCAGGACCAGATCGGGCCGCTCCGCCTCGATCACCCGCCTCATCCCGTCGAGGCACTCCCGCGCCACGTGGTAGAGATCCTGGCCTTCCCGCATCAGGGCGAGGTCGTGGTCCGGCCGGAGCCCGAGCGCCTCCACGACGTCGTCGACGAGGCCCGTGTGCTGGCCCGTGAACGCGACCCGCGTCCGGACCTCGGCACGAGCCCGGAGCGCCGCCACCACGGGCGCCATCTTGATCGCCTCCGGGCGCGTTCCGACCACCGCCAGGACGAGGGGGGCCCCGTCCGCGGTCCTCCCTTCTCCGGTCGCCACCACCTAGCGAAGACCCCGGCCCGGACGGTCCTCGACGAGGCGCCGCCGCAGCGTGTCCACCTCCTCGCGCGTCTGCGCCACCATCTCGGCCAGGAGTCCGAACCCGACCAGCAGGAAGCCGAGCGTCTCCAGGAGCATGACGAGGTACAGGAGGGGCCGGAAGCCGAAGTCGTGGACGAAGCGGAGATAGAAGGCCACCGCCCCGACCGCGGCCCCGAGGAGGATCAGCGCGCCGCCCCCGATCCCGAAGAGGAGGAGAGGCTTCCGGGAGAAGAGGAGGAGGAACCAGACGGAGGTCAGGTCGAGGAGCCCCACGACGATGCGGCCCGCGCCCGTGTACTTCGAGGTTCCCGCGCGGCGCGGATGCAGGTCCACGTCGATCTCGGTCACCGAGTATCCCCGCTCGCTGGCGAGCACCACGAAGAAGCGGTGCCAGTCGTGGCGGAGGTGGACCTCGTCGAGGATGGAGCGGCGGAACGCCTTCATCGAGTTGAGGTCGGAGATCGGGACGCGGAAGATCAGGCGGGACAGCCGGTTGTAGACCGTCGAGACGTGCCGCTTGTCGTACGGGCCCACCTTACGGGCCGCGACGATGTCCCATCCCTCCTGGATCAGGAGGAGGAAGCGCCCGATCTCCTCCGGCCGGTGCTGGAGGTCGGCGTCGAAGAGGACGAGGACACTCCGCTCGGTCGCTTCCGCGGCGGTGAGGAGCGCTTCCGTCTTCCCCCGGTTCCGCCGGTGGTGGAGGATCCGGAGGGGGCCCCATCCCCCGCCCGCTTCACGTGCCACACCGGCCGTGCCGTCCGTCGAGCCGTCGTCGACCACGACGACCTCGCCCCGGAGATCCAGCCGCTCGAACACGTCTCGGAGCTCGCGCACGCACGTCCCCACCACCTCGGCCTCGTCGAAGGCGGGGACGACCACCGCGAAATCGGTGCGGTGGGCGTCGTCGAGCCGCGCCGCCGCCTCGGCCGGCGAGAGCCCGCTCAGCTCGCGGGCCCGCTCGCGCCGATCCTCCGCTCCCGGAACCGGAGAGGAGTGGACGGAGGCGGCAGACGGCTCCGACGGCGACATGGCCGCCGGCCGGGAGGACGGATCGGTGCGGGCGTACGGTTCCGACATGGGCGGAAAGGTAACGGCCGTCCCCGCGGCCTCAAACCGGACCGGCGTTACACCCGCTTCCGCATGCGGGCGGGCAGGATCCCCAGCTGGTCCCGGTACTTGGCGACCGTGCGGCGGGCGATCTTCACGCCGTCCTCCTTGAGCTCGTTTACGATCGACTGGTCGGTGAGCGGGTTCTTGGAGTCCTCGTTCTCGACCAGGCGCTCGATCTTGGCCTTCACGCCCCGCGCGCTGATGTCCTCTCCGGACGTGGTCGAGAGGCCGCTCGAGAAGAAGAATTTCAGCGAGTAGACCCCGCGCGGAGTCTGCACGTACTTCTCGTTCGTGACCCTGGAGACGGTGGACTCGTGCATGTCGATGTGCTCGGCCACCTCGCGGAGCGTCAGCGGCTTCAGGTGCTGCACTCCCTTCTCGAAGAAGGGCCGCTGCCGGTCCACGATGAAGTTCATCACCTTGAGCATCGTCTGGCGCCGCTGC
>CAYPDV010000031.1:20756-27968 GCA_964409525.1 uncultured Gemmatimonadaceae bacterium | reverse complement strand
TATTGGGCGAGAGCGCGGCTCGCCGCAGCGCCGCGCCCATCTCCTCGGTGAGCGCGGTGAAGAGGTGCCTGAAGACCTCGAGGGCCACCGGACCGAAGCGTCCGGATCCGCCTTCCCCGGTGTCGAGTCCCGTTTTCACCGCCCCTCCCGCAGGTTATCTTTCATGGCTGAAGCTTGTGCCACGGTGGCGGGCTCCGGCCCGTGACGGATAGAGGAGGTGCGGCATGCCCAAGGAGAAGCTGCTGGACCGGGCTCGCGACGAGCTCTTCAGCCATATCAACCGCTGTGACGTCCTCCATGCCTCGGTCGACGACCAGGCGCAGTGGATGGACGAGACGATCGAGTACCTCGGCGAGCGCTACCCCGATCTGAGCGATTCGGACCTCCGGGAGCTCCACGACGTCGGGATGCGCTTCTGCGGACCGGCCATCCCCCACGGCGACCGGTCCCGGACGACCGAGGAGCGGGCCGGCGACGAGGAAGCCGAGGATACCGGGGCGGAAGTCGAGGACGCAAACGCCGCCTGAGCCGGCTTCCATCCTGCTCCTCAGGGCCGGAAGAAGGGCATCGCCCGGATCTCGGAATCGCCGATGCCCCGGTCGGGGCCGACGGCGAGGACCTCGGGATCGCCCCTCCACGTCCGTGAGGGGTCCGCGACGAGAGCCGCCACCGCGGGCGACTCGAACAGGCGGAAGCCCCGCCCCTCCAGGACCGCCCGGCATTCGTGGTAGAGGCGCCGGCCGTGTAGGGAGACCCAGATCAGCGCCTCCGGACCGAGGTGGTCGGCTCCTCCCCTCAGCACGGCGGCCTCGCTCCCCTCCACGTCGATCTTGAGGACGGTGGGGGGCGGCAGGCCTTCCCGCTCCACCAGCGAACCGATCGAGCGGCAGGAGACGACCTCGTCTCCGCGCCCCGCGCTGAACGTGAGGCTGGAGCCCGGTCCGCCGATCCGGGTCTCGCCGTCGGCCTCGCCCATCGCGACCGGCATCAGGCGGACGTTCCGCACGTCGTTCCAGCGCAGGTGCCGCTCGAGCAGGGCACGGTTCGCTCCGGCCGGCTCGATCGCGACCACCCGCCCGTCCGGACCGACGGCGCGGGCCGCCGCCAGGGTGACGTAGCCCTTGTGGGCGCCCACGTCCCACACCCGGTCCCCCGTCCGCAGGAGCCGGACGATCGCACGGACCCGCTCCTCGTCGAACGTGCCCGTGCGGTATCCCCGGCCGGCGCTGGCGAGCGACCACCGCAGCCCGGCGTTCGGCCCGCCGCGGATCCGGACCGGGATCGAGCCGAGCAGGCGGGTGCCCAGCTTCCGGACGGGCTGGGGCAGTCGGGACATCTCTCCTCTCCGGGACCGGGGACGGCCGGATCGTGCGGCGAGCCCCCCACCGCGCCCCCGACGCCTCCCTGATCATAGACGCCCGGGCGTCTGAAGCGTAGCCTGCCGGGGGCGCCGGCGCCTGGCGTCGCTTCCGTTCCGTCCCTACCCTCCGGACGATCGCTGGAGACCCGCTCCCGGAGCGAGCCGTGACCACCCGCCGAGACTTTCTCCGCACCGCCGCCGGCGCCGCCCTGGGATCGGCGGCGGTCTCGATCCCTGCCCGGCTACGGGGGGCCCCGGCCGTCCACACTTCGCTCCGGGCGACCCCGGTGGCCATCTCGAGCGCCAACGGGATGGCGGCGGTGGAGCGGGCCCTCGAGGTGCTCGCGGAGGGCGGGAGCACGGTCGAAGCGGCGGTGCGGGGCGTGAACCTCGTCGAGCGGGACCCGGACGACCGGTCGGTCGGATACGGGGGCCTGCCGAACTTCGAAGGCGTGGTCCAGCTCGACTCGTCCGTGATGCACGGGCCGACCCGCGGCGCGGGCGCGGTCGGAGCGCTCGAGGGCATCCGCACGCCGTCGCTCGTGGCGCTCGACGTGATGCGCTACACGGATCACGTGATGCTCGTGGGAGAGGGTGCGCAGCGGTTCGCCCGCTCGATGGGACATCGGGTGGAGGACCTCCTCACCGAGGAATCCCGACGGACCTGGCTGCGCTGGCGCGCCCGCCTCGGCGACGACGACTACCTCGCGCCGGGAGAGTCCGGCGAGCCGGTGGAGGGTTTTCCTCCGGCGCCCAGGGACGGGATGGACGACGAGGCCGACGGTGCCGACGGCGGTGCCGACGCCGGGGCGCCGACCGCGCTCGGCCCCGCCGGCCTCCTGGACTCGCACGACGGCCTCCGTCCCCACGGCACGATCAACTGCAACGTCGTCGACGCGGACGGCAGCGTCTCCGGGGTCACCACCACCTCCGGGCTCGCCTTCAAGGTGCCGGGGCGGGTGGGGGACTCCCCGATCGTGGGGGCCGGCCTCTACGTGGACGACGACGTGGGGGCGGCCGGCTCCACCGGCCGCGGCGAGGCCGTGATCAAGACGGTGGGCTCGCACACGGTCGTCGAGGGGATGCGCCGGGGCTCGAGCCCGACCGACGCCTGCCTCGAGGCCCTGCGGCGGGTGGTCCGGTGGACGGTCGAGCCCCGCCTTCTCCGGGACGACGGCCGTCCGGCCTTCAATGTGAACTACTACGCCGTCAACGCCCGTGGTGAATTCGGCGCTGCGGCGCTGTGGGAGGGCTCTCGCTTCGCCGTGAACGCGGACGGCGACGTCGGACGGCGCGATTCGGCCTTCCTATTCGAGCGGGACGCCCGTTAGATTCCGCTCGTCCGAACCCTCTCCCTTCGACCGGAGCGGTCCTGGATGCCCGATCCGTTCCTCAGCTCCGAGGAATACGACGAGCAGGCGCACGAACTCTACAACCGCGGAGACTACGACGGGGCCCTCGAGAAGCTGAAGGAGGGCCTCTCTCTGTATCCGAACGCGGTCGACCTCTACGTCGGCCTCGGATACGCACGCCTGGCCCGCGAGGAGTACGCCTGGGCGCGCCGGGCCTTCGAGCGCGCCATGGTCCTCGACCCCGCGCACGAGGACGCCCTCGTCGGGATGGGTGAGACGCTGCTCCGCTTCGGCGAGCGCGACGAGGCGCTGCGCCTTTTCGGCGAGATCGCCGCGCTCGGCTTCGAGGACGACGTCGAGCTGATGCTCACGATCGGGCGGGCCCTGTATCGGGACGGGCTCTACGGCGAGTGCCGCGACGTCTTCGCGCGCGCCGCCGCCGCGCACCCCGGCAGCGGCGAGGCCGCGGCCTCGCTGGGCTACGCGCTGCATCGGCTCGGAGACGACGTCGGCGCCGCCCGCCAGATCCGACGGGCGCTCCGGCTCGACCCGGACCTCCACGAGGCCCGCGTCTACCTGGGTCACCTCCTCTACGACCGCGGCGACTGGGAGGGCGCGTTGCGCGAGTTCGAGCGGGTCCCCCCCCCGAATCACTGGGACGCGCTCGCGGTGTGGCGGGTCCTGGAGCTGAAGCGCGCGCTGTGGCAGATGGAGTCGGGCGACGCGCGGCTCGCCCCGTGGGAGGAGCGCCTCGACGAGCTCGAGCGGGACGCCGACCCGATCGACCGCCTCCTGGCCGAGGTCGAGGCGAGGGTGAACGGGCCGGCCGGGCAGATGCCCGTCGACCCGAGCCAGCTCGAGCTCTTCGAGCGCTCCACCGCCTCCTCCTCGTCGGACGTCCGGGTCCACCGGGTGCGCCTGCGCAACGGACACACGTTCCAGGGCACGTGGCACGAGATCGTGCGGCAGATGCGCGACCGCGCCGGCTTCTCGCACGAGACGATCTCCCACTACATGCGCAGGCTGGCGGAGCGCTGGCACGAGCAGAGCGGCCTGGAGATCCCCTTCCTCGATCCGGAGAGCTTCCTGCGGGCCGCGGTGGAGGCGGAGCTCGTGCACCTCGAGGACGAGGAGGACGAGGGCCCCGATCTCACCGCCGGAGACGACGGGCGAGCCGGTCCGGCCGCGGGAGAGGACGAGGCGGGCGGCGGAAGCTCGTGAGCCTGCCCGACCCCGAGATGCCGGAGCGATTCCACCGCGTGCTGGTGGAGGAGATCCGGGCCCGGCGCCCCGAGTACCTCGGTGAATCGTTCACGGTGGCGGAGATCTACCAGGACCTGATCCCCTACCGGACGCACCGGGACCGGCTCGGCGTGGAGATGAACGCCGACTACGAGGACGCGCTCCTCCGGCTGCTGGCGGGCGAGGGAGACCTGCTCCACCTGGAGTCGGACGCCGCGCGCCGCGACCTCCGCTCCGAGATCCGCTCGCCCAATCCGGACACCGGCATCTTCCGGAACTTCGCGGCCGCCACCGTGCGCCTCGCGAAGGAGATTCCGGCGAGCGAGCCGGGCCCCGGGCCGGACGACGCCGAGGAAGGGGCGTTCGCGGGAGCCACCCCGGCCGAGGATCCGCCGGCCGTCGGGTCTGCTCCGGAGGCGGACGAACGGAACCCCCCCTCCGCCGAGGCGGACGAGGGGGTCACGGACGAGCGGATCCCCGCCTCCGCGGCGGCGGACGAAGCGACCTGCCCCTGGTGCCGGGAGCGCCTCCCCGGCCGGCCCGATCTCGACTTCTGTCCGTTCTGCGGCACGTCGCTCGACGTGATCCCGTGCACCGAATGCGGCGAGGAGCTCGAGCCGCACTGGCGGTTCTGCGTCCGCTGCGGGACGGAGGTGCCTGCTTGAGCCGCCGTCGCATTCCCGGCGTGCTCCTCCTCGTGCTCCTCCTCGCGCCCCTCGCCGCCTGCGAGGCCGCCGAGAACCCTCCGGACGAGGAGCTGCAGGAGGCGCTGGGCGTGGGGTCCGACCGGGAGGTGCGCACCGTCCGGATGGAGATCGCCGAAGGCACCGAGATGCTCGATCCGGAGGTCGTCGAGATCCGGCCCGGCTACCTCGTCGAGTTCCGCTCCGGCGACCGGCGCGTGCGCACCGTCGCCTTCGAGACGGACTCGCTCGGCAGCGAGGCCGCATCCTTCCTCGTCCGGACGGGCCAGGAGGGGAGCCCCCCCCTCGTGGAGACGGAGGCCCGCTTCGTCGTCGACTTCACGGACGCGCCGGCGGGGCGCTACCCCTTCGTCGTGGAGGGGAGCGCCCGCCCCGCGCGGGGCGCGATCGTGGTCGGGGACTCGGGATAGGCGTGGGAGCGGACACCCTGCGCGTCGCCGTCGTCCCCGGCGACGGGGTGGGCAAGGAGGTCGTCCCGGAGGCGGTGCGCGTCCTCGAGCGGGCGGCCGAGCGGCACCGGGTGCCCCTGGAGCTCCGCCACTGGGAGCTCGGCGCCGACCTCTACCTCGAGCGCGGCGTCGCGATCACCGAGGAGGAGTTCTCCTCCCTCGCCGACGATCACGACGCCATCCTGCTCGGAGCCCTGGGAGACCCCCGGGTCGAGGACCACGCCCACGCCCGGGACATCCTCCTCGGTCTCCGCTTCCGCCTCGATCTCTACGTCAACTACCGGCCGTGCGCCCTCCTCGACC
The DNA here is from genome assembly GCA_964409525.1 of uncultured Gemmatimonadaceae bacterium. Taxonomy (GTDB): domain Bacteria; phylum Gemmatimonadota; class Gemmatimonadetes; order Longimicrobiales; family Gaopeijiaceae; genus CAYPDV01. Next base: position 22,558 of record CAYPDV010000031.1, on the reverse strand, counting down.
ACGCGCTCTGCCCGCTGAAGGGCGCCCGGGAGCGGGAGATCCGGCTCGAGATCTTCCGCGAGAACACCGAGGGCGCCTACGTCGATCTCGGCGGGCGCTTCAAGGCGGGCACCCCGGACGAGGTGGCGATCCAGGAGGACGTGAACACCCGGAAGGGAGTGGAGCGGATCGTCCGCGCCGCGTTCGAGCACGCCCGGTCCCGCGGGCGGGAGCGGGTCACGCTGATCGACAAGGCGAACGCGCTGCCCGCCGCGGGGGCCCTCTGGAGGGCGGCGTTCGGCGAGGTGGCCGCGGAGTACCCGGGGATCCGGACCGACGCCGTCTACGTCGACGCGATGGCCATGGAGCTGGTCCGCAGACCGGAGCGCTACGAGGTGCTGGTGACCTCGAACCTCTTCGGCGACATCGTGAGCGACCTGGCCGCCGCGATCACCGGCGGCCTCGGCCTGGCGCCGTCGGCCAACTTCCACCCCGGCCGCCACGCCGTCTTCGAGCCGGTCCACGGCTCGGCGCCGGACATCGCGGGCAGCGGAACGGCGAACCCCCTCGCCGCCATCCGCTGTGGCGCCCTCCTCCTCGAGCACCTCGGCCATCCCGCGGCCGCCGGGTCGATCGAGGACGCGGTGCTCCGGTCGCTCGAGGAGGGCGTCCGCACTCCGGACATCGGTGGCGGCTCGACGACCGAAGAGGTCGGCGACTGGATCGCGGCGAGGGTCGGCTGAGCCGCGCCGGGACGGGAGCGAGCTTGCGAACGCCGCCCCGGAAGGGGACCATATCCCCTCGCCGCTCTCACACGACTGCCAGGGGGTAGAGCCGAGATGCCCGAGAAACGCAGCATCGGAGACATCCTCACGGAGTCCGGCCGGATCTCCGGCGACGACGTGCAACGGGCCCTCGCTCACCAGGGGGAGCACGGGGGCTACTTCGGCGAGGCGCTGGTCGCCCTCGGAATGGTGACCGAGGACGAGGTGGAGTGGGGGCTCGCCTCCCAGTTCGACCTCCCCTACGTCTTCCCCGAGGCCGACTCCATCGATCCGGACGCCGCGGCGCTCGTCTCGCCCGAATGGGCCCTGGCGAACATGGCGCTCCCGATCATGAAGACGGCCGAGACGCTCACCGTGGTGGTGGACTCGCCGAACAAGGCGGACGCGGTCACCGAGCTCCGGGCGCGCACGGATCGGGAGGTCGCGCTCGCGCTCGCCTCCTCGTCCCGTATCCGCGAGCTCATCCGCGAGGTCTACGCCCGGGCGGCCGCCCACGACGAGGGTGACCGCCCGGCGCCGGTCTCGCTCCCGGACTTCTTCGCGCTGGCGCTGGACGCGCTCTCCAGCCGCTTCGGCGTCAGCAGCCGGGGTCACCGCGCGTGGGCCTGGTACGAGGACGACGGACGGATCCGCCGCCGCCCCCTGGAGGGCACGTGGGGGTCGGATCTGAACGAGCTGGTCTCGCCCGCGCCCGAGGAGGAGATCGGCGAGGAGCGCCGCGCCCGGTGGCGCGGCCACGTGAGCCGGGCGGGGATGACCACGCCGGTGGAGGTCCGCTACCTCTCGGACGAGAGCGGTCGGGAGTACCTCTTCGTCCCCTTCGAGGAGCGGGCCGCCCTCCAGGAGCGCTTCTCGGCGCCGCCGGCCGGGATCCTGTCCGAGATCCGGCTCCTCGCCCGCTCGGGCACCGCCCGCTTCCTGGTGGAGACCGAGCCGGCGGAGCTCGGGCGGGAGCTGCTCCCGCACCTTCCGACGCTCCTGCTCGATCCGTCGTGGCGGAGCGTCTACGTGAACGACCGCGACCAGGGGGCCGCCGCC
>CAYPDV010000031.1:0-20656 GCA_964409525.1 uncultured Gemmatimonadaceae bacterium | reverse complement strand
CGAGGACGGCCACCTGAGCTGGACGCTGGATCCGCTGCGGGCGTGACGACGGAGCCGGCGTTCGGCGAGACCGCCGAGCGCGATCATCGAAGTTCCGGGAGGAAGTGATGGCGAAGATCGACCAGTTTCTGAAGGTCCTGGTGGAGCAGAAGGGCTCCGACCTCCACCTCACCACCGGATCCCCGCCGGTCATGCGGGTCCACGGACACATGCAGCGGATCAAGTTCCGCGAGCTGACCTCGAAGGACATGGAGACGCTGGTCTACGAGATCATGAGCGAGGAGTGGCGGATGCGCTTCCTCGACACCATGGACTTCGACTTCGCCTACGAGATCGAGGGGCTCGCCCGCTTCCGGGTGAACGTCTTCTGGCAGCGGAAGGGGCTGGCGGCCGTGCTCCGCACGATCCCCTCCGACATCCTCACCGCCGACCAGCTCGGGCTGCCCGACGCGGTGCGGAAGTTCTGCATGCTCACCAAGGGGCTGGTCCTGGTCACCGGCCCCACCGGCTCGGGCAAGAGCACCACCCTGGCCGCCATGGTGGACCTGATCAACGACGCGCGGGCCGATCACATCCTCACCATCGAGGACCCGATCGAGTTCACCCACAGGAACAAGAAGGCGCTGGTGAACCAGCGCGAGATCGGCACGAACACGAAGAGCTTCGCCAACGCGCTCCGGGCCGCGCTCAGGGAGGATCCCGACGTGATCCTCGTCGGCGAGATGCGGGACCGGGAGACGATCGAGCTCGGCATCACGGCCGCCGAGACCGGCCACCTGGTCTTCGGGACGCTCCACACGAACTCGGCGCCCAAGACCGTCGACCGGATCATCGACGTCTTCCCCGCCGACCAGCAGGAGCAGATCCGCTCCATGCTGGCGGAGTCGCTGAAGGGAGTGCTTTCCCAGGTGCTGCTCCGGAAGAAGGGGGGGAAGGGTCGGATGGCGGCCATGGAGATCATGGTCGGCACCGCCGCGATCTCCAACCTCGTGCGCGAGAACAAGATCCATCAGGTCCCGTCCATCATCCAGACTGGGAAGAAGGACGGGATGCAGCTCCTCGATCAGCACATCATGGAGTTCCTGATGGCGGGCGACATCACGCCCGAGGAGGCGTACATGAAGTCGAACAACAAGCAGGCCTTCGCGAAGCACCTCGACGAGGAGCCCCAGCGGGAGTTCGTGTAGGAACCGGCGTCAGCGGCGGAGCAGGTGGCGAAGCGCCCCGCCCGCCGCACCCACCGCGAACCCGACCGGACCCGTCACGTAGAAGCCGAGAAGGATCATCTCGGGCGTCTCGGGAAAGGAGAAGACCGGGACCAGCACCCCGCCGAGGAGGAAGAGTCCGCCGAGCGTGGCTCCCCAGAGACACCCCCATCGGCCGGCGCGTCGGGCCGGACCCCGGGGGTCGGGTGCGGAGAAGAGGAGGAGGAGCGCCCCGGCGGCAGCCCACCCGACGGCCGGCCCCACCACGAGCCACTCGTACGTCCGCCACCGGGCGAGCCACCACGCCCCCGTCAGGAGCGAGACCGCCCCGAGCGTGACCAGCAGCGCCCGCACGGGCCCGCTCCATCGGCCTCGCTCGCGCGGCCTTTCTCCGTTCCCGTATCGCCTCACCGGTCCTCCGTCGGACGTTGCACTCGCTCCAACATAGGCCCGGCGCCGCGGAACCGAGAGTCGCCCCCGCTTCCGCGGAGGGTTTATCTTCGTGACCCGGCCCACCACGACCCCGGACTCCGCCGCCCGCCGCCCCGCTCGAACGCCACCAGCACCGGATGCGATCCACCTCAGCCGATCATCGGGTGCCTCCACGGGCGCTCCTGCTCTCCCTCCTGGCGCTGGCCGCGGCCGCGGCCGGGAATTTCTTCTTCGCGCCCACCGCGGGCGGCTACGAGCTCCTCTTCTGGCTGCTGGCGCTGATCCCCGCCTTCCTCCTGGCCTACTACCGGGGCTGGAGGGGAGTGGCCGCGGCGATCGCGGGCGGCATGGCCGCCATCAGCTTCACCGAGGCGTTCGTTCCGATCCCGGAGATCACCGGAAACCGGGTCCTGTGGCTGGCGATCGCGCTGGCCGTCTACGTCGGGGTCTGTCTCGGGATCGGGTGGCTCTCGGAGGCGCTCCACGGACGGCGCCGTCGAGCCGAAGAGGGTCGCCTCGAGACACTGGCATGGCTGGAGGCCGTCGTCGAGGGCTCGCCGGACGCGATCTTCATCAGCGACGAGCGGGCCGGCCTCGTCCGCGTGAACCGGGCGGCCGGTGAGCTCACCGGCTATTCGAGGGAGGAGCTTCTCGGGATGCGCCTCCCCGATCTCCACGACGACCTCGATCCCGCGGCGTACTGGGAGTACCACGATCGGATCCTGGACGGGATGGAGGTGGTGACCGAGGCTCCGATCCTGCGGCGGGACGGGCGGAAGGTACCGGTCGAGTTCAACAACCGCCGGATCGAGGTGGGGGGGCGCCCGTACGTCCACACCGTGGCGCGCGACATCACCGAGCGGGAGGAGGCCGAGCGGGAACGGAACCGGAACCTCGCTCTCATGAACGCGCTGTTCGAGGCGGTCCGCGGGGCTCTGCTCGTGGAGGACCTCGAGGGGCAGGCCGTCCATGCCAATGCCCGCTTCTCCGAGATGCTCGGGCTGGACCCTTCCTCCGATACCCTCGACGGTCCGGACTTCCGGGGCCTGGCCCGCTCACTCGCCGACCACTTCTCCCGGCCCGACCTCTTCGAGGAGGCCGTGGAGGCGAGGATCGCATCGGGCGATCCCGTCTGGGCCGAGGAGCTGGAGATGGCGGACGGCCGGACGCTGGAGCGCGATCACGTCCCGATCCGGGACACGGACGGGCAGCTTCTCGGGCACCTCTGGCACTACCGCGACGTGACGGAGCGGAAGGTCCGGGAGAACCGCCTCCGCCAGGTCCAGCGTCTCGAATCGCTGGGCGAGCTCACGGGGGGCATCGCCCACGACTTCAACAACCTTCTCACGGTGATCGGGACGAACGCCGAGCTCCTCGCGCACCGGATGGGTGCGTTCCGGTCGGACCCGGACCTCGCCCCCGGCACCGGTCCGGACGATCCGGGCGAGAAGTCGGAGTCGCTCGAGATCCTGGGCGATCTCCGTGCCGGGATCAGCTCCGCCACGACCCTCGTGCGGAAGCTCATGGTCTTCGGGCGCCAGACCGCTCTCGACCCCGAGCCGGTCGAGCTCGGCGACCTCCTCGAGACCGAGGTCCGCACCCTCCGGCGCCTGATCCGCGCCAACGTGGAGCTCGAGTCGATCGTCGACCCCGACCTGCCGAACGCCCTGACCGATCCGGCCTCGGTCCAGCAGATCCTCATGAACCTCGTGGTGAACGCCCAGGACGCCATGGCCGGAGGGGGCACGATCCGGGTCGCCGCGGAGCGCTGCCGGGTCGGTGAGGAGCGCTGCCGGGTCGGTGAGGAGGACGTCGTCGAGCAGGAGAATGCCCGACCGGGGATCTACACGAGGCTGAGCGTGAGCGACACGGGCTCGGGCATGGACGAGCGGACCCGCCGTCAGATCTTCGAGCCGTTCTTCACCACGAAGGAGAGGGGCAAGGGAACCGGACTGGGGCTAGCCGTCGTCTACGGGCTCGTGCGGGATCACGGGGGGTGGATCGACGTCGTCAGCCGTCCGGGTGAGGGAACGACCGTGTCGGTCTATCTGCCCGCGGCGGAGGAGTCGGTGGCGGAGCGTCTGGAGCCCGCGGCCCCTCCCGTCCCCACGGCGGCCGGAGAGGAGACGGTCCTGCTCGTGGAGGACGATCCGGCGCTCCGCACCACCGCCCGGCGCACGCTCGAGCGGCTCGGCTACCGGGTCTTCACCGCCTCCGACGGGGCCGCGGCCCTCGACCTCTACGAGGAGCGGGAGCGGGAGGTGGACCTGATCGTCACCGACTGGATGATGCCCGGCATCGACGGGCTGGATCTGATCCACCGCCTGCGCGACCGCGCTCCCGGGACGCCCTGCATCCTGATGAGCGGCTATCCGCCCGAGGAGAGGGGCTTCGGCTCCTCCGATCTGGACCCGGCATCCTTCCTCCAGAAGCCGTGGACGATCAGCGAGCTCGCCCTCGCCGTCCGGGGGGCGCTGGGCGGATAGCCCCTCGTCCGCGCCGCGGCCGTCCGCGCGACCCGGTCCGCGCCGAACCGGGTCCGGCGAACCCAACCCCTCTCCCGAGGGTAGCGTCTGGTCCGGCCCCACGGGGCCGCTCCAGACACGAACCGAACACGGAGATCCGCCTCCAATGGCTACGCAGGGTCGATCGAAGGACGTCGTCATCCTCTCCGGCAAGCGCACCGGCTTCGGTGCCTTCGGAGGCACGCTCAAGGACTTCAGCGCCACCGATCTCGGGGTCTTCAGCAGCCGCGCGGCGATCGAGGCGGCGGGCATCGAGCCGGAGGAGGTCGACCACACCTTCTTCGGAAACGCCCTGCAGACCTCCTCGGACGCGATCTACCTGGCCCGCCACGTGGCGCTCCGCTCCGGCGTGCCGCAGGAGAAGCCGGCGGTGACCGTCAACCGGCTCTGCGGCTCCGGCTTCGAGGGCATCGTGCAGGGCGCGAAGGAGATCCTCGTGGGCGGCGCCTCGGTGACGCTGTGCGGCGGTACCGAGTCGATGAGCCAGGCGCCCCACGTCGTCCGGGGCGCCCGCTGGGGCAAGCTCCGCCTGGGCGATCCGGGCGAGCAGTTCGAGGACCTGCTCTGGCAGGCGCTGGTCGACACCGGGTGCGGGCTGACCATGGCTCAGACGGCCGAGAACCTGGCCGAGCAGTACGGCGTCACCCGGGAGCAGGCGGACGAGGTGGCGCTCTCGTCGCAGCGGCGGGCGAAGGCCGCCTGGGACGAGGGGCGCTTCGACGACGAGGTCACGCCGGTCACGGTGAAGACCCGCAAGGGCGAGACGGAGTACCGGGCCGACGAGCACATGCGCCCGGACGCCACCATGGAGAGCCTCTCCGGACTGCGACCCTACTTCAAGAAGGACGGCCTGGTCACGGCCGGAAACGCCAGCGGCATCGGCGACGGGGCGGCGAGCGCCGTCGTCGCGGACCGGGAGTGGGCCGAGGAGCGCGGCCTGGAGCCCCTCGGCCGCCTGGTCGCGTGGGGCTTCGCCGGCGTGGACCCCTCGATCATGGGCATCGGACCCGCACCCGCCTCGCGCAACGCGCTGAAGGCGGCCGGCCTCGAGCTGGACGACATGGACCTCGTGGAGGTGAACGAGGCGTTCGCGCCGCAGTACAAGGCCGTGGAGATGGAGCTCGGCCTGGACCCGGAGAAGACCAACGTGGACGGAGGCGCGATCGCGCTCACCCACCCGCTGGCGGCCTCCGGGGCCCGCATCACCATCCACCTCCTGCACGAGCTCCGCCGGCGGGGCGGGCGGTACGGTCTCGGCTCGGCCTGCATCGGCGGGGGCCAGGGCGGCGCCGTGATCGTGGAGGCGTACTGACGGAGGGGATGACCCGAGAGGAGCGGGGGCTCAGGAGGGAGGAGTTCGAGGAGGTGATGCGCCGCGCGGCGGAGCTCTCCTCCTCGGATCCGGACGAGGGCACCGGTGCCGGGCTCTCCGAGGAGGAGGTGCTCCGGATCGGGCGGGAGGTCGGCCTTCCGGACCGTCACCTCCGGCGTGCCCTCTCGGAGGTCCGCTCGGAGCGCCCGGCCCCGGGGGCCGGCGGCCTGGCCGGACGTCTCTGGGGGCCGGAGACGCTCGCCGCGTCCCGGACCGTGCCGCTCGGCCGGGACGAGCTCGTGCGGGCGCTGGACCGGTACTTCACGGGAACGACGCTGCTCCAGAAGGTGCGGAGCGGGCACTCGCGTCTCCAGTACCGCCCCTCGGTGGACTGGGTGTCGCAGGTAGCCCGCACCGCCTCCTCGACGGCCCGCAAGTACTACGTGGCGTCGGCCCGGCGGATCGACGTCCGCCTGGAGCCGCTCGGCGAGTCCCGGACGCGGGTGGAGCTCGAGGTGGACCCGGCGACCCGGGGCGAGTACCTCTGGGGCGGGTTCGCCGGCGGGATCGCGTCGGGGGGCGTGGTGGCCGTGGTGCTGACGCCGCTCCTCAGCGAGGTCCTGCTGCTGACCCTGCCCCTGGCGCTGGCGGTCGCCCTGGTCGCCGGCACGCTCGCGGGGGGCGCGGTGCTCCGGTGGACGGCCGCGGCGCACCGGCGGAAGGTCGACGACGTCCGGCAGGAGATGGAGGGCATCCTCGACCGGCTCGAGACGGGCGAGTCGCTGGAGCCGCCCCCGCCGGCGTGGCGCCGATGGGTGCGGCGGCACTTCCACGGCATCTCCCGGGAGCTGGGCTTCGCGGAGGACGAGTCGGAGGTGTGATCGGGCGGGACGGCCGCCCCGGAACGTGAGACGTGAATCGAACCGAAGGGGGACGACCTTGGAGATCCAGAAGGTGGGTGTGGTGGGATGCGGGCTCATGGGCAGCGGGATCGCGGAGGTGGCCGCGAAGGCCGGCTTCGACGTCCGGGTCCGGGAGATCGACGACGATGCGCTGGAGGCGGGAAAAGGCCGCATCCGCGGGTCGATGGACCGCGCCGTGAAGAAGGGCAAGCTGGACGAGTCCGCGCGCGACGAGGCGTGGGAGCGGCTGAGCTTCACCACGGAGGTCGACGACCTCGCCGACCGCGATCTCGTCGTGGAGGCCATCGTCGAGGACCCGGAGGCGAAGAACGAGCTCTTCCGGAAGCTCGACGAGCTCTGCGGGCCGGAGACGATCTTCGCCTCCAACACCTCCTCGCTCCCCATCACCGACATGGCGGCCGCGACCGACCGCCCGGAGCGCATGGTGGGCCTCCACTTCTTCAACCCCGTTCCGGTGATGAAGCTGGTGGAGGTCGTGCGCACGATCGCCACCGCGGACGAGGCCTTCGACGCCGCCTACGACTTCGCGAGGAAGCTCGGCAAGGAGCCGATCACGGCGAAGGACAACTCCGGGTTCGTCGTGAACCTGCTCCTGGTCCCCTACATGCTGGACGCCATCCGGCAGCTCGAGCGGGGGGTGGCCAGCGTCGAGGACATCGACAAGGCGATGGTCCTCGGAACGGGCCATCCGATGGGGCCATTCACCCTCTGCGACTTCGTGGGGATCGACACCCTCCACAGCATCGGCGAGATCATGTTCGAGGAGTACCGGGAGGAGCGCTACGCGCCGCCCCCGCTCCTGAAGCGCATGGTCGCGCTCGGCCGCTACGGGAAGAAGACCGGGAAGGGGTTCTACGACTGGTCGGGCGAGAAGCCGGTGCCGCTGCCGCTGTTCTGAGGGGCCGCGGGCGGTCGCGGCCCGTTCGCCCCTCGACGCCCGCGGGGCGCCGGACGGTACGCGGCGGGGCTACTGCCAGCCCGGCCCGCGGCTCGACCGGAAGCCGGATCTGCCGTGGCCCTGGAAGCGGATGTAGGGAAGCCGGGGCCGCTCCACCGAGGCGCGGCGCATCCAGTCCACGGTGTAGAGCCGGATGTGGCGGCCGTCGTAGACCTCGATCCGGTAGACGTCGTGGGCCGGGAAGTGCTCGAGCTCGTCGAGTCCCCAGAAGATGGGGACCTCGTCCACCAGGAGCTCGGGAGCGAACCGGCGACCGTAGCGCAGGAGGCACGTCTGGGAGTCCAGGACGGAGGGCGGGCACCGCCCGACGTTGACCCCGCTCCGCTGGCGGAGCAGATCCAGAGCGGTGACGGCGCTGGACCTGCGGATCTCGTCCGGGCCGAGGACCCGGGTGGATACGGGCGCCGCTCGCACCCGGCTCTCGAACTTGTCGCCCATGATCTCCAGCCCCTCCAGCACGACGGGGCGGGGCTCCATGACGACTTCCAGCACGACGTCCTCGTCCGTGCGGGCCGCCTCCTCGTCCACGACGAGCGCGCGGACCAGGTCCTCGTAGCCGAGGTGGCGCACCACGAGGACGTTCTCGCCCACGGCAAGATCCGGCAGGAGGAAGCGTCCGCCCTCGTCGGTGAAGGTGCGGCGGTCCAGGTTGACCACCGCGATCTCCGCGCCGACGAGCGGGGCTCCGGTCGCCAGCTCGACGACCGTCCCGCGCACGTCCGGGCCCTCCCACCTCGGAGGGGCGTCTTCCGCCTCGGGGGTCTGGGCGGAGACCGGCACGGTGCCGAGGAGAGAGAGGAGGAGCGCAGCCGGCAGGGAAGGCGGTCCCGCGGACACCGGCCGCGGCGCGGTGATTCTCGACATCGGAGGCCTCCGATCGGACGGATGGGTGGACCGCGGAGGACCAGGGGCACGGCCCGTGCCTCCACGGAAGCCCCTGAATCCGGGGAATCTCCCGGATAAGATGTCCATCGGGGGGGACGGATGCCACCTCGATGAGTGGACACCCGGACAGAAAAAGGCCCCCCGCAGGAGGCCCTTTCCGGAAATCGGTGGACGGAGAGCCCGTCCGGCCGCGACCGTCGGCCCGCTCGGGGCCGTCTACCCGTCTGCTTCCGTCAGCTCCGCTTCCTCTGGCGCCGGCGCTCGCGACGGATGGCGGCTTCCTTCTTCCGCTTCCGCTGCGCGCTCGGCTTCTCGTAGTAGCGCCGCTTGCGGAGCTCGGAGTAGAGGCCGGACCGCTGCACCTTCCGCTTGAACCGGCGAAGGGCCCGGTCGAGACTCTCGTTGTCCTGTACCTTGACCTCCAAGACGATCACGCTCCCTGAATTCGGATCAGACCTTCCCTTGTAAGCTCTCCAATATACCAGCGAACGCCCGGGCGGATCAACGGGGGGCTACCGGGCGAGCGCGAGCGGGCTCGCGACCAGCTCCCGCACCCGCTCCGGGTCGCTCACGATCCGCGCGACCGCGGTGAGGTCCGGCAGGTGCTCCTCGGGCCGCTCCCGGGGGCTCAGGAGGATGAAGACCGCCCGGGCCGGCTCGGTGGCGCGGGGAAAGGCGACCCCGCGGGCGCTCGTCCCGAGGAAGAGCATGGAGGCGGGCAGGTCGGCCAGGTGGCCGTGGAGGAGCACCACCCCCGGGATCACCTCGCCCGAGACCGGGATCAGGTCTCCGGAGACCTGCCGCTCCTGCCGGATCAGCATCCGCGACACCTCCCGCAGGCGGGCGGGGCTCTGGCCGAACGCGGTGGCGAGGATCTCCGGCACCGCGTCCTCGAACGAGTCGGCGGCGAGGTCGGTCACCACGCGCTCGGGGACGAGGAGTCCGGGCGGCAGCGAGTCGGGATCGACGGTGGACGCCGACGCGGACTCGACCTCGGACGGATACCCCATGATGAAGCTGGCCGGCGCCGAGGCGGCGAGCGCCGCCGGCAGCCGGTCCAGGGCGGGGTGCCAGGCCAGCGCCCCCTTCCGGGCCCCGATCACGAAGACCAGGTCGTCGGCCTCGAGCCGGTGATCGAGGTCGTCCCGGAGCGCGTCCCAGTCCCGGACCTCCTCGACCTCGACCGGCGCCTCCGGCTTCATGTCCGTGAGGAGGTCGAGGTACCCGCGCGCCGGTGAGGCGACGACCAGCCCGAGGATCGAGATCCCGAGCCGGTTGGCCAGCAGCTTGGCGGCGCGGGCCGTCTCGAAGAAGCCCGGCATGTGGTCGGCGCCGCGGGGCAGGACAACGACCAGGCGACGGGTGGTGTTGAGGGGGTGGCCGAGCCGGGCCACGAACACCTGCTCCCTCGTCTGCTCCAGGACCTGGTCCAGCACCCCTCCGAAGACGGCGCGCCGCCGCGGAACGCCGGCGTCCCATCCGATCACGAGGGTCGACGCCCTCCGCTCGGCGATCCCCCGGGCGATCCCGCTCGCGACGTTGTGATCGACCCGGATCATCGGCACCACCGGCACGTCGGCCGCCGCGGCGTACGCGACCGCGTGGCTCAGCATCTTCTCGGCTTCGGCCACCCGCGCGCCCGCGGGCTCGTCCTCCGGCGGCACGACGGTGATCGGATAGACGGGCTCGGGAGAGTCCGGCTCCCGCAGCGCCAGGGCGAGGTCCATCAGCGCGTCGGCCGTGACCGGATTCGCGAGCGGGACGATCATCCGCTGCGGCGCCTCGCTCGGCTCGTAGGGCTTCTGCTCCTCCTGCAGCGCCACGATCCGGCCGTACCTCGCGACGATCCACGGCCCGAGGATCGCCGTGACCAGGATCATCAGGATGGCCCCGTTCAGCACCGCGTCGTCGAAGAGGCCGATCTCGTAGCCGATCAGGGTGGCCGCCAGGGTGGCGGCGGCCTGCGGCACCGAGAGCCCGAAGATCGTCCAGCCCTCGTCGCTCGTATATCCGAAGATCCGCTGCGTCAGCTTGGCCGCGGCCGCCTTGGTCACGACCACTCCCGCCGTCATCGCCAGCATGACCTCCCAGACCCGCGCGCCGCCGAAGAGCACGCGGACGTCGACGAGCATGCCGACCGAGAGCAGGAAGAACGGGATGAAGACCGCCTCGCCCACGAAGTGGACGCGGCTCGCGAGCGGGCCGTGCTCCGGGATCAGCCGGTTGAGCGCGAGGCCCACGAGGAAGGCGCCGACGATCGCCTCCACGCCCGCGACCTCGGCCAGGTACGAGCCGGCGAAGAGCGCGGCCAGGACGAAGAGGAACTCCGTCGTCGCGCCCGCCCGCTCGTGTCGGAAGAGCCAGCGTCCCACCCTGGGAAGGACGACCAGGACGAGCGCCCCGTAGAGCGCGAGGCCCGTGACGAGTCGGATCCAGAAGGCGGCGTTGAGCGCGCCTTCGACCGATGCCGCCACCACGGCCAGCACGAGGAGCGCGGCGGTGTCGGTGAGGATCGTCCCGCCGACGGCCGTGGTCACGGCCTGGGTCTTCCCGATGCCGAACCGCATGGCGATCGGGTACGCCAGCAGCGTGTGCGACGCGAAGAGGCTGGCCAGGAGGATCGACGCGGAGAGCGGATAGCCGAGCAGGAGCCCGAGCCCGGTGCCGAGCACCTGCGGGATCAGGAAGGTCAGCGCCCCGAAGACGATGCTCCGGTTCCGGTACCTCCGGAATCCGTGCAGGTCGATCTCCACCCCGGCCAGGAACATCAGGTAGAGGAGCCCGACGGTCCCGAGAAGCACGATGGTGGTGTCGCGGGCGAGCAGGTTCAGCGCGTTCGGGCCGATGAGGGCGCCCGCGACGATGAGCCCCACGATGCCCGGGATGCGCAGCCGCTCCGCCACCGCGGGGACCAGCAGGAAGATCGCGAAAGCGATCGCGACGATCAGGACGGGCTCGGTCACCGGCAGCTCGGCCACGGCGAGCGAGGTGGCGAAGATCACGACGGGACCGGCGTCCCCGGCCTTCTCCGGGTCCCGCGCCTCACGGCAGCCGGCCTTCGCGGTGCAGGGTGTGGGCGTAGAGCGCGTAGGCGTCGCGGTTCTGCAGGTAGTCCTCCACCCAGACCTCGAAGGGCGGAAGGGGCAGCCGCTCCTCGATGTACTCGACCACCATCATCGCGAACTGGAGCCGGTCGCGCGCGCCGAAATCGAAGGAGGTGCCCTCCAGGATCCGGTCCACGGCGTCCTGGAAGTCCTCCGGCCGGAGGAGCGCGATGAAGTGGGCCACCTGGTCCAGCCGGTAGGAGGCGTAGAGGGAGCGGAGCTCGGCCAGGTTCGCCTCGCCCTCCGCCCCGCTCCCGGGTGCCGAGGCCGGGTCCGCCCGCTCGGAGGCGAGCTCGAGCGAGTTGTCGGCGAGCATCTTCCGGAACCACCGGCGGAGCCGGGGCGAGCCCCCGTTGCGCTCCTGGTCTCGCGTGTGGATGGACGAGGCGAGCAGGCCGGTGAGGAGAGGGCGCCCGAGGCCTCTCGCCTTCCGGTCGATCTCGGACTCGGAGTCCTCCAGGAAGATGTCGGCCGTACGGACCTCGTCCTCCTCCACCTCTCCGTCGCGCGGGCGGAAGGAGAAGTAGCCGTGCCAGCGACCCTTCCCGTCCGGGAAGGTCACGAGGAAGCACGCCCAGCTCTCGCCTTCGCGGTCGAGGAACCCGACGGAGCGGCGGCGCGGCTCGTGCAGCGACATGGGGCGGGGGAAAGAGGAAGGTCGGTCCGAAGATCGCCGCCCGCCGGAGGAGGGGGCAAGTGCCCCCCTGCGGAATTCCTTGCTCCCGTCGGAAACAGATGGTTATCGTGGGGCCCCCGTTCCCCACTCGGAGACCGCGATGCAGGCGAGCCTGGACGGAGGGACCCGGCCGGAGGCGATGGCCGACGTCCCCGGCATTTGTGAGCTTCCCCTCACCCGCGCCGTGGTGCAGTACGGCGAGCGCCACGAGGTGGACCCCCCCGGCGGTCGCATCGAGGACATCGGCCTGGGCCTCGTGCTGGAGGGGCGCTACGCCTCCCACGTCGAGGCCGTCGACCTCGGGAGCGGCCGCCTCCGGCTCCTCGACCTCAGCACGGAGCTGGTGATCCTCGATTGGGCCTACGAGCCCACCCACGAGCACCTCGGCCGCCTGCTGCGCGCCTCCGCCACCCGCCCCGACGCGACCGACCCCGCGCCGGCCCGCGAGCTCCGCGCCTACTGCTTCGAGGTGGCCGTGGCCGTCCTCGAGCGGATCGGGTTCGGCCCCCTGACCCGGCCGACCCTCCTCCGGATCGGGTTCCGCGACCTCTGCCGCGACCTCGATCTGCACGAGGCGACCTCGGTCCGGATCGTTCTCGGGGCCGGGCGCGTCACCCGCGTCCACCTCGACTACGACGGCGTGGCGCTCGTCTTCCGCACGGCCACGGGCACGCGGGACCGCCTCCTGGAAGATGCTCTCGCCGATGCCTTCCCGGCCGGACGCGTCGTGCCTCTCGTGGCTTCCGGACACGCTCCGGGGGGATACCAGGTGCGGCTTCCCCTCCCGCTCGACGCCGACGAGCTCCGACGGCTGCTCGCCACCGTCCGGGGAGGGCTCGTGCACCTCCTCGCCCGCTTCGAGCCCGCCCGCTACCGGGCCCTCGACCGGGAGATCCGGACCTTCGGCGAGCGGCGGACGCTGGACCGTCTGCGGCTGCGCGCGGGCGGAGGGGGAAGTGGCGCGGCGAGGAGCGGCGCTCGGCGCGGAGCCGCCCCCGCGGACTCGGTGAACACGGTCGGCGCGGAAGGCGGGCGGGCCTCCCGTTCCGGCGGGGTCCCGGAGCGGGCGGGCGGGGGCTCCTCCCAAGCCGCCCCTCCGCCGGGGGCGGTCCATTGAGGCTCCCGGGCGACGCGCCGGGACGGGAGCCCGCCGATCCCCGGGTGGAGGCGGGAGCCGGATCCGCCGCCGCGGCTCGGGGCCGTCCGGCCGATCCCGTCGAGGCCGCCGGCCGCGCCGCCGGCCTCGGCCCCCGCCCCGCCACCGATCCCGATCTGGCGCTCCGTCGCCGCTACGAGGCGTACGTGCGCGACCAGGCCGCCCGCCTGCCGCACCTCCTCCCCCGGGAGGCGATCCGACCCCTCTACCGGGAGGCTGTCGCTCGGGCCCGCCGAAGAGGCGATCCCGTCGGCGAGGACCCGATGGAGACCCTGGTGGCGTGCTGCCGCGACCTGCTGCCGCTTCCGCCGTTCGAGGTCTGGCGGACCGACTTCATCGCCCACCGGGAGGCGCACCTCCGGGAGTCCGGGGCCGATCCCCTCCCTCCGTCGACCGATCCGGTGGTCGTGGACGTGCGCGCCCTGGTGATGGCCGGTCGGGAGTGGTCGGCTTCGCTCTCGCTCCGCGCGGACGAGCACGGCGGGTGGCGCGGTCACGTGACCTTCCAGGCCGGCCCGGACGGGCTGGCCCACCGCACCGCCGAGATCTTCGCCGAGAGCGATCCGGACGAGATCCGCGCCCGCTTCGCCGACTTCCGACCCTCCACTCTGGAGGCGTTTCTGAGGTCGGTGCTCCCAGGGTGATTTTTTAAAAAAATTTCATCCCGGGCCGGACCGCATTTTCTTCGCCCCGATCGCCGAACGTCCTGTAACTGCGGGACGTGCCTCTCGAAAATCGCCTCGATATCCGCTCGTGGGCAGGTGCCGGAACAGGTGATTTTGCCAAATCGAGCGAATCGCGTAACCTATTGGTTTTCAACGAGTTAGGGGTTTTGTTCGGGTCCCTTCGAAGCGAGCGGTGATCCTTGCGCCTGCCGGGGGGGCCGTTTATAATCGTTCCCGCGTCGGGAGAGCTGGCGCCGGAGTCCCGGGGAAACGCAGTCCGGGCGCCGGCTTCGATCCGACCGAGGAATTCGCACACTTTTCCGCTCCGTTCGAACACGAGGTATGCGCATGTGGGACACCCGGTCCGTCCAACTCGAGGTCCGCCTTCCCCGGGACATCGCCGAGCAGGCGGAGGAGGTGCAGCGGAGCGATCCGGAGTTCCTCAGTCGGATCGTGCTCTACGGGCTCACCCGCCGGTCGATCTACCGGCACCTGCGGGAGCAGGCGGATCTGGGTGACCAGGACGCGGGGGTGGTCCAGCAGGCCGTCCTCTAGCGCCCCGCTCCGACCGATCCGCAGAGGGCCGGCTCCCCACCCGGGAGCCGGCCCTTCGTGCGTCCCTCCCCTGCGGATCCACCGAAATCGCTTGACCTCTGCCGAATCGGCACATACAGGTAGAAGGTCCTTCGCCCGTGGAGCTGAAGCCGATCCACGGATCCCCTTCTGCCGGGAGTCGCGCGTGCCGGAGTCGGAGAGCCCGGCCCTTCCGCCGGAGCAGGAGAAGCAGCGGACGAGCGACGAGGTCCTCCGGGCCAAGTACCTCGACTACTGCTCCGCCCAGCTCGCCGGCATCCTCCTCCTGCTGAGCCCCGACCGCATCTACCAGCTGGCGCAGAAGGGTGCCTCCTCGGAGGGCCTGGACGTGACCAGCCTCGCCTACGACGAGCTGGTGCAGGTCGCCACCCGCGAGATCTCGCGGATCATCCCGCTTCCCCCCTTCCGCGTCTGGGTGGACGACTACCGTCGCAACCCGGACGTCTACGAGGAGCACCTGCTCGGCCTGTGGGAGGAGACCCCCGAGGAGGTCGGAGGCCTCGGCTGACCGCCGATCTCCGACCGAGGGGCCGAGCCGTGAGGTCGGGCGTCTAGAAGGGCAGGTCGTCGTCCGGCTCGGAGGTCGGCGGCCCCGCCGGACCGGATGGCTGCTGCCGGCCGCCACCGCCGCCCTGCCGGCCTCCGCCCGCCCCGCCGCCCCCGTACTCGCCGCCGCCCGAGGGGCCGCCCGTTCCGGAGCCGAGCATCACCATCTCGTGGACGACGATGTCGGTCCAGTAGCGGGTCCCCCCCTCCTTGTCCTCGGTCTGGGAGTACTCGATCCGCCCCTCCACGTAGAGGCGGTCGCCCTTCTTCACCCACTGCTCCACGACGTCGGCGAGCTTGCCGAAGAAGGTGAGGCGGTGCCATTCCGTGCGCTCCTGCTGCTGGCCGGAGCGGTCCTGGAACGTGCGGTTGGTGGCGACCGAGAGCTTCGCCACGCGCGAGCCGGTGGAGGTGGCCCGGATCTCGGGGTCGCTGCCGACGTTTCCGATCAGCATGACCTTGTTCAGGGACCGGCTCATGGGGGACATCCTCCTCGGGTGGCGTCTGCGTGTGGGCGGATCCGCAAGGTAGCCCGAGGCGCCGGAGGACGGAAGCCGGCGCCGGGGGCGGTGGCGGCGCCCGGCGGTGCCGCACTAGTGTGGGGGCGCCGGGCACCACCACGGGCTTCCCGGCCCGCACGTCGCGGGCGGAAGGGAGCCGAGCGAGAACCGCACGCCGAGAGCCATGACCGACTGGAAGAACATCCGCGTGGAGCGGGACGGGGAGCTGGCGGTGGTCCTGATCGACCGCCAGGAGAAGATGAACGCGCTGAACGCCGACGTCGTGCGGGAGCTGGGCCAGGCGCTCGAGAGCGTTCGCGACGACGACGGGGTCCTCGGGGTGATCGTCACGGGCGCCGGGGAGAAGGCGTTCGTCGCCGGCGCCGACATCGGCGAGCTGTCGAAGATGGATCCCGTATCCGGCGTGGAGATCAGCCGCCAGGGACAGGACGTCTTCCGGATGATCGAGCGCTTCCCGAAGCCGGTCGTCGCAGCCGTGGGCGGCTACGCGCTGGGCGGGGGGTGTGAGCTCGCCCTCGCCTGCCACCTCCGTGTGGCCAGCGAGAACGCCCGCTTCGGGCTGCCGGAGGTCGGACTCGGGATCATTCCGGGCTACGGGGGCACGATCCGGCTCGCCCGGCTGGTCGGCCTGGGCCTCGCCCTCGAGCTGACCCTGACCGGGGAGATGATCGAGGCGGACCGCGCCGCCGAGATCGGGCTCGTGAACCGCGTGGTGGCCCGGGACGAGCTGCTCGACCGGGCGAAGGCGTACATCCGGCAGATCACGAAGAACGGGCCGGTCGCGGTCCGGATGGCGCTCGAGTCCGTCTACCGCGCCCTGGACACCTCGACCGACGAGGCGCTCGCCTTCGAGTCGTCGCTCTTCGGGCTGCTGGCCTCCACGGACGACATGCGGGAGGGCATGAGCGCCTTCCTGGAGAAGCGGAAGCCGGAGTTCGAGGGGCGGTAGGCCGGGCCGCGGCCCCGTGCCTCTCTGGCTCCTCCTCGCGCTCGCCGCGGCCGTCCTCACGGCGGCGCGGGAGGCGCTCTTCAAGGCGGCCGCCGCCGACCTCCACCCGCACGGCGTGGCCGTCGCGGTCCACGGCACCGGGGCGCTCCTGCTGCTTCCCCTCCTGCTCCTCCGCGAGGGCCTTCTCCGGCCGGAGCCGTCCTTCTGGTGGGCGCTGGCGGTCTCCGGAGGGATCAACGCGGTGGCCGCCGTGATGATCGTACGGGCGGTCTACGTCTCGGACCTCTCCCTCGTCTCGCCGCTGAAGGCGCTCACCCCGGTGTTCATGCTGCTCACGGGGCCGCTGATCCTGCGTGAGCTGCCGGGCCCGATCGGCGCGGCGGGGGTGCTCGCGGTCGGGTGCGGAGGATGGCTCCTGGCGCGCACCGGCCCGGGGCTCCTGGAGCCCTTCCGGGCGCTCGCACGGGACCGGGGCGTGCGGCTCATGACGGGCGTCGCCGCCCTCTTCGCGGTCTCGGCCACCGTCGACAAGGTCGGGGTGCTCGCCTCCTCGCCGCTGACCTGGGCGGTGGCGCTCAAGGCCACCGTGGCCCTCCTCGTCCTCCCGCTCGCGATCCGGCGGGGAGGGCTCGGTGGGGGCCGGCCGCTGACCCTTCTGGCGGGGGGCGCGGCGTCGGCGGCCTCGGTCGCGGCGCAGATGACGGCGCTCCCGCTCACCTTCGCCGCCTACGTGATCGCGGCGAAGCGGAGCAGCATCCTCTTCGCCGTTCTCTTCGGCGCGATCTTCTTCGGCGAGCGGGCCACCCTCCGGCGGCTCGCGGGAGCGGCGATCATGCTCACGGGGCTCGTGCTCCTCACGCTACGCTAGTCGGCCGCCGAGGAAGCACGGCGGATCGCGTCACGAGCGTCACGGGGCCGGGCGGTCGCCGCGGCCCGGAAATCCTTTGTCCGTCTGCGCTTTCCCGGTGGAGGCGAGGGTGGATTTTTCAGCCCCGATCCGGTAGATTTCCACATGCTGAACCGGAACCTCTCCGACGGGCCCCGGTGCGCCTGGGGCGGCTGAGCATCCGGCATTTCCGGAATCTCGGGATCCAGGATCTCCGCTTCCCGCCAGAAGGGGCGGCGATCCTCGGTGAGAACGCCCAGGGAAAGTCGAACCTCCTGGAGGCGATCTACTACCTGGAGACCTTCCGGTCCTTCCGCGGTGCGCGGGACGACCAGCTCCTCGCCTTCGACGAGGAGGTCTTCCGGGTGGTGGGCACGCTGGACGCGGACCGGGACGAGGGGCGGGAGGACGCCGGCGGCTCCGGGAGTGCGCCGGAGCCGCCGGCGCCCGGAATCGAGGCCCCGGGCGAACGGCCGACGGAGGTCGCCGCCGCCTTCCAGCGCCGCGGTCGCCGGAAGAAGGTGACGGTGGACGGTGCCGAGCCGGAGCGGATCGGCGACGCCATCGGGCGTCTGGCAGCGGTCATCTTCTCGCCGTCCGACGTGGCCCTGGTCAGCGAGGGGCCGTCGGAACGGCGCAGATTCCTCGACATCGTCCTCTCTCTCAACGCGCCCGGCTATCTGTCCGCACTCCAGCGCTACCGACACGTGCTGTCGCAGCGGAACGCGACGCTCCGCGAGGAGCGCCCGCAGGCGCTCGTGCGTGCCTGGGACGATCCGCTCGTGCGCGCGGGAGCGGCGGTCATGCGCGAGCGGGCCCGCTGGGTCGGCCGCTGGGCGGGCTCCTTCGGCGGATACTACGAAGAGGTGAGCGGGGGGCAGGGGGCCCGGATGAGGTACGCGCCGGACGTCGAGCTCGGCGAGGTCGAGGTGCCCGCCGCCGCGGCGGGCGGCTCGGCGGCGGGGAGCCCGGTCGGGGACCCGGACGGCGATCCGGACGAGGATCCGGTCGCCGACGCGCTCCGCGAGGCGCTGCTCGCTTCGGAGGAGCGGGAGCGGAGGGCGGGCCACACGTCGGTCGGTCCGCACCGCGACGAGCTCGTACTCACGGTGGGAGGCCGCGAAGGTGGCCTCGACCTCCGCGACTTCGGCTCCGGGGGGCAGCGCCGCACCGCCGCGCTCGCCCTGCGGCTGGTCGAGGCGGACACGATCCGCGAGAGCCGCGGGCGGGAGCCGCTGGTGCTCCTCGACGACCTGTTCGCGGAGCTGGACCAGGGCCGGAGCGAGCGGATCCTCGCGCTGCTCGGGCGGGAGGAGACCGGACAGGTCATCCTCACGGCGCCCAAGGAGGGCGACGTGCGGATCCGGAGCGACGTGCTGCCCCGGTGGCGGATCCGGGGCGGGACGGTCGAGGCGTGACGAGGGCCGGGCGATGAGCGGCGACGGCGGTCCGAAGCGGGTGGGCGACCTGCTCGAGGGCGTCCTGGAAGCCTCGGGCGTCCGTCGCCAGGTCCGGCGGACCGGCGTCATGGACGAGTGGTCCGAGCGGGTCGGTGAGCGGATCGCGCGGGTGGCGGAGCCCCGCTCCGTGTCCGAGGGCGTCCTCTTCGTCGAGGTGCGCTCGAGCGCGTGGCTGATGGAGCTGAACACGATGAAGAAGGACATCCTCCGGCGCCTGAACGAGGGCCGCGAGGACGCGCCGCTGGAAAAGCTGGTCTTCGTCCTCGCCGAGGACGGTTAGAGAGCAACCCGGAAAGGGATTCGACGATGGCGGATGACATGGTGAAGAAGACGGCCGGGAACGGCGACTACATGTCCGGGCAGATCCAGGTGCTGAAGGGCCTGGAAGCGGTCCGGAAGCGCCCGGGCATGTACATCGGCTCCACGTCGGCGCGGGGGCTCCACCACCTGGTCTACGAGGTGGTCGACAACTCGATCGACGAGGCGATGGCGGGCTACTGCACGGAGGTGCTGGTCACCATCCACGAGGACGACTCGGTGACCGTCGTGGACGACGGCCGGGGGATCCCGGTCGACATCCACCCGACCGAGAAGGTGCCCGGCGTCGAGCTGGCCATGATGACGCTGCACGCCGGCGGAAAGTTCGACAAGAGCAGCTACAAGGTCTCCGGCGGGCTCCACGGAGTGGGCGTCAGCGTGGTGAACGCGCTCTCCGAATGGCTCGAGGTGGAGATCCGCCGCAACGGGCGTCTCTGGCACCAGCGCTACGAGCAGGGGCTCAAGGTGAAGGAGCTCGAGGACCGCGGGAAGGCGGAGGGGACCGGGACCCGCGTCACCTTCAAGCCCGACCCGGAGATCTTCACCGAGCTCCGCTACAGCTTCGACACCCTGTCGGCCCGCCTGCGCGAGCTCGCGTTCCTCAACAAGGGGCTGAAGATCGTGCTCCGGGACGAGCGCGACGAGGAGGAGCCGGTCGAGGAGGCGTACCGCTACGAGGGCGGGCTCGCCTCCTTCGTCGAGCACCTCCGGGGCACCCGCAACGCCCTCCACGAGAAGGTCGTCTACTTCGAGGCCAGCCGCGACGAGGCGGACATCGAGCTGGCCATGCAGTACGACGAGGGGTTCAGCGAGAACACCCACACCTTCGTCAACAACATCAACACCCATGAGGGAGGGACCCACCTGACGGGCCTCAAGGCCGCCCTCACGCGGACCATCAACGACTACGCGCGGAAGAACAACCTCTTCAAGAAGAACGACGAGTCGCTCTCGGGCGACGACGTGCGGGAGGGCCTGACCTGCGTGCTCAGCGTGAAGGTCATGGAGCCCCAGTTCGAGGGGCAGACCAAGACGAAGCTCGGCAACAGCGAGGTGCGGGGCGCCGTGGAGGCGGCCGTGAACGAGCACCTCGGCATCTTCCTCGACGAGAACCCGAAGGCCGCCAAGACGATCATCGAGAAGAGCCTGCAGGCGGCGCGGGCCCGGGAGGCGGCCCGGAAGGCGCGCGACCTGGCCCGGAAGAAGAGCGCGCTGGAAGGAGGCGTCCTGCCGGGCAAGCTGGCCGACTGCTCGATCAGCGATCCGACGATGACCGAGATCTACCTCGTGGAGGGCGACAGTGCGGGCGGCTCCGCCAAGCAGGGCCGCGACCGCTCCTTCCAGGCCATCCTCCCGCTCAAGGGGAAGATCCTCAACGTCGAGAAGGCGCGCATCGACCGGATCCTCTCGAACGACGAGATCCGGGCCATGATCACCGCGATCGGCGCCGGGATCCGCGAGGACTTCGACATCGAGAAGACGCGGTACCACAAGATCATCATCATGACCGACGCCGACGTCGACGGCGCCCACATCCGAAC
>CAYPDV010000030.1:20141-28061 GCA_964409525.1 uncultured Gemmatimonadaceae bacterium | reverse complement strand
ACGCGCCGGCACCTCACCGAGTTCTGGATGATCGAGGCGGAGGTCGCCTTCGCCGACAGCGACGAGAACATGCGCCTCCAGGAGGCGTTCGTCTCCTACCTGATCGAGCGGGCGCTGGAGCGCTGCACGGAGGAGCTGGAGGTGCTCGAGCGCGACACCGCGCCCCTGGAGCGGGTGGCGACGCCCTTCCCCAGGATCACCTACACCGACGCCGTGGAGATGCTGAAGGCGAAGGGGAGCGACATCGAGTGGGGCCGGGACCTGGGAGCCCCCGACGAGACCGCTCTCGCCGAGGCGCACGACCGGCCCGTCTTCGTCACGGAGTATCCGAAGGAGGCGAAGGCCTTCTACATGAAGGAGAACCCCGACGAGCCCCGCACCGTGCTCGCCAACGACCTGCTGGCGCCGGAGGGGTACGGCGAGATCATCGGAGGAAGCCAGCGGGAGGACGACCTGGACCGGCTCCGTGCCAGGATCGCCGAGGAGGGCCTTCCCGAGGAGGCGTACGAGTGGTACCTCGACCTCCGGCGTTACGGCAGCTTTCCGCACTCGGGCTTCGGCCTCGGCGTCGAGCGCACCGTGGCGTGGATCACGGGACGCCCGCACCTGCGCGAGGTGATCCCCTTCCCGCGGATGCTGAACCGGCTGACGCCCTGAGCCGCATCGTCCTCGACCTCCGCGACCGGCGCCCGGTGTGGGCGCTTCCGGACCGGGTGCCGGAGGAGGTGCGCGCCGCCGTCCCGGCGGAGTGGGAGGTCGTGGTGTGCTCCGGGTCCACGTCGGGTGCGGGGGACGGAGCCCGGGGCGTGTCCATGGAGGTGCGGGACGCGCTCGCCGGTGCGGAGGTCTACGTCGGCTTCGGGGTGCCCCCGGAGGTGCTCGAGGCCGGTCCCGACCTCCGCTGGGTCCACTCGGGGGCGGCCGGGGTCGGCTCGTCGCTCACGCCCGCGATGCGCCGCCGGATCCGCGAGGGGCTCGTCTTCACGAACTCGGCCGGCGTCCACGGACCCCCCATGGCCGAGAGCGTGGTCGCGGGCATCCTCCACTTCGCCCGCGGCTTCGACCTCGCCCTCGGGGGGATGCGTCGGCGGGAGTGGGACCCGGAGCCCTTCCTCGCCGCGGACACGCCGGTCCGGGAGCTCGCCGGGAGCACGGCCGCGATCATCGGCTACGGGGGCACGGGCCGCGAGGTGGCGCGCCGGCTGGCGGCTCTCGGGGTGCGGGTGATCGGCGTCCGGCGCTCGGCGCCCGCGGAGGGGGCGGGGGGGCCGGCCGAGGAGGGACGGCTCGGCGGCGAGATCGAGGTGGTGCACGGAGACGGGGGCCGCCGCCGGGCGCTGGCCGCGGCCGACCACGTGGTCGTGACGGCCCCCCACACCGCCGAGACCGAGGGCATGATCGACCGGAAGACCCTCGAGCGCACGAAGCGGGGCGCCGTGCTCGTGAACGTGTCCCGGGGCGCCCTGGTCGACGAGGAGGCGCTGGTGGAGGTCCTCCGCTCCGGGCACCTGCGGGGCGCCTACCTCGACGTCGCGCGCGAGGAGCCGCTTCCGGCGGAGAGCCCGCTGTGGGAGATGCCGAACGTGCTCGTGACGCCGCACGTGTCCGCCGTCACCGGCGGGTTCTGGCGGCGCGAGACGGACCTCCTGGTGGAGAACCTCCGGCGGTGGCTCGCGGGCGAGGAGCTGGTGAACGTGGTGGATCCGCAGCGGGGGTACTGACGGGCGGCGGGAGCCCCGCCGGGGCTCCCTTCTGGTGAGAGGACCGATGCTGGGCGTCGCGTCGGTGCGGCTCCCTTCGTGGGCGGATGGACCGCAGGCGCGAGGCATCGGGGCACTCCGGTTCACTCAACGTCCGAGCGGGGTCGGGGTATCCGCTCGTCGTCGGCCGCTGCTCGCGGGGGCTTCAGAGGAGGACTGCGCCGTGTGGGACTTCGATACGCTGGACCGCCGGATCTCGAGGACGATGGCGCGCTGGGGGATCCCGCTCCTGCGGGGGGCGCTCGCGGTGATCTTCGTCTGGTTCGGGGTGCTGAAGCCGCTCGGGGCCTCGCCGGCCGCGCCGCTGGTGCTCGCGACGGTCGAGTGGATGCCGCTCCTGGCGCCCGAGACGTGGCTCGCCGTGATCGGGTGGTGGGAGGTCGCGATCGGGCTCTGCTTCCTCTGGACCCCGGCGGTCCGCGTCGCGATCGCGCTGCTCGCCCTCCAGATGGTGGGCACCTTCCTCCCGCTGGTCCTGCTGCCCGACGTGACGTTCCAGGCGGGGCGGTTTCCCTGGGCGCCCACCGTCGAGGGGCAGTACATCTTCAAGAACCTCCTGATCATCGCGGCGGCGCTGGTGGTGGGTGGGACCGTGCGGAGGGAGGGGAGGGAGGAGATCGGCCGGAAGGGGGGCGTGGAGCGGCCCGGGGAGTAGGGCACCTCTCTCCCCGGGCCGCTTCCGGCGGCTCGGCCTGCGGAAGAGTGTGGGCTCTCCCCCGTTTCAGGTGGTATGCTTGAATTCGGTCCGACGGCTACGACAGGCACACGCAGACGCCCTCCCGAGGATCACCGAAGGAGATCCGGCTCAGGCTTCCGATCATGCTCATACAGCTGGCGCTGGTGCTCGCCTCGGTTCTTCCCGGGGTCGATCATGGACTGCTGGTGAACGCCGTGGGGCCCCGCACGGAGGCGGCGACCCTGTCGGTGATCGTCGTCGACGCGAGCTCGGATCAGCCGCTGCAGGGCGCGCTCGCCAGGCTGGACGGAGGGCACGAGAGGATTTCGGACGCGGCGGGAAGGGTGTCCTGGGAAGGCCTCTCCGACGGCACGTACCGGCTGACGGTGGAACACCTCGGCTATGAGACACTCCGCCGCGAGTTGAGCCACTCGGCGGCGGAGACCGGGTCTCCGATCCGCGTACGACTCCGCCCCCGCCCCGTCCTCCTCGACGAGCTGGAGGTGCTCGGGCGCCGCCCGCTCGGCAGCGTGCGGGAGAGGTTCGAAGCACGTCGCAGGATCGGCCGGGGCGACTTCATCCTGCCCGAGGTCTTCGAGGAGCGGAGCCATCAATCGCTCGGTCGAGTGATCGCGCAGAACTCCGGACTTCAGAGAGAGTGCCTCGACGGAGTCTGCCGGCTCGTCTCCCGAAGAGCCACCGCGGGGTTCGGGCAGTGCGGGATCCAGTACTACCTGAACGGAGTCCACCTCCCCATGCCGGACCGTCCGGACATCGACGGAATGGTGCCCACCTCCATGGTCCGGGCGGTGGAGGTGTACCGCGGACCCTCCCAGATTCCGCCCGAATACAATCGCTTCGACGGAGCCTGCGGCGTCGTCCTGATCTGGACGCACGACGGCCCCTGAGGCCGGGAGCGCCGGGACAGCCGGGAGAAGGGGCCGTACCGTCGACGTGCGCGGCCGAAAGGCGCGGATCTACCGCCCCGCGCTCACGATCGCGACCCCGTGGAAATCGCTCCGCTCCCTGTCGCCGAGCGGCACGATCCGCAGCAGCTGGCGTGCCTGCACGTCCACCACCGCCACGCCGGGAGTGGTGCCCTGGAGAGGGAACGGGATCGTGGGCGCCGGGTCGGGGCCGCGTAGGGTGACGTAGGCCCGCCGACCGTCGGATCCGATCTCGATCAGGTCCGGAGTCTCGCCCTGCAGGTCGAGCACCGCGGCCGGTTCGCCGGAGTCGCGGATCGCGGGCAGCGGGTGCACCGTGAGCGTGCCGCTGGCCCGGTGCGTCAGCCACAACTCGCCCAGCGCCACGTGGATCGCGGCGCCGTGGGCGTCGGAGCCCCACTCCGACAGGTCGTGGGACGCCACCAGCTCCGGCTCGCCGGAGGCGTCGAACACGTGGAGCGACGAGACGTCCTCCGCGCCGGCGGTGACGTAGATCTCGCCGCGGTCGGGTGACGGAACCGCCACGGTGCCGTGGCCGCGGATGTGATCGGTGCCCCAGGCCCGGGTCACCCCCCACTCGTCCAGATCCACCACGGCGACGCCCCCGTGGAACAGTGTCACCAGCATGTGGCGTCCGTCCGCGCCGAAGGCGACCAGCACCGGCCGCCGGCTCGGGAACCGTTCGTCGTCGGCGAGCGCCGGCTCGGCGGCCAGGTCCAGGTAGCGGGCGACGCTCCACCGGCCGTCGGCGTCCCGGACGATCTCGGCGATCGTCTCGCCGCGGTCCGGCCGGCCCTCCCCGTCGCGGGCCCGGGGGGCGATGTTGCTCACGTACGCCCGCGCCGGGTCGTCGGGGTGCGGCTGGACCGCGTGCGGTGACTTGCCGACGTCGTCCACGACGGCCGCCGGCTCGGCGCCGGGGATGCGATGCACCGACGCCTGGTTGGAGACGGTGTTGGCGAAGAACATGCGCCGGCCGTCGCGGTCGGTGTGGAGGGTATGGGGGCGATCCGCGCCCACCAGCTCCGACAGGTCCACCTCCCGCAGCAGATCGCCGCCGGGCGCGAGCACGTACAGGACGTTCCCGTTCTGGTCGGCCGCCCAGACCTCGTAGTCGCTTCCGCTCCCGTCCTGTACGGCCGCCGAGCACGCGGCGAGCGTCAGGGCGAGCAATCCACCCAGGATCCTGACGTTCAAGTCGGTCGTCCTCCTCCGGACTCCTCCACCGGCCCCTTCAGCGACCCGCTGGAAACCGAAAGCGAACGTAGGTCGCACCTCGTGGATCCGGCAAGCTCATTTCCCGGCACCCTTCACCTCCTCCCAAATCGCATCCATCTCGTCGAGGGACGCGGCTTCCAGATCCACGCCCCGCTCCCGCGCCATCCGCTCCAGCGCCCCGAAGCGGCGCACGAACTTCCGGTTCGCCCCCTCGAGGGCGGCGTCCGCGCGCACCCCCGAGATGCGGGCGAGGTTCACCGCGGCGAAGAGGAGATCCCCCAGCTCCTCCTCGACGGCTTCGAGGTGCGCCTCCCGTGCGGAGGCGTGATCGTCCGGATCCGCTCTCCGGCCGCCGGTCCCGGGCGACGGACGACCCTCCGCGGGGGGCACGCCGCGGTCCCGGGCGCCCTCGAGCAGCGTCCGCGCCTCCTCCACCTCCTCTACGACCTTCGCCAGCGCGCCCTGGAAGTCCGGCCAGTCGAAGCCGACCTCCGCGGCCCGCACCTGGAGGCGGTGCGCCCGGAGCAGGGGGTCGCGCTCGCGGGCGACCGAGTCGAGGAGCCCGTCGTCCTCCGCTTCCCGCTCGAGGACCTTCGCCTCCTCCCAGCCGGGCTCCTCGCCCAGGCCGAAGAGGTGCGGGTGTCGGCGGACGATCTTCTCCTCGAGCCGGCGCACGACGGATGCGGGCTCGAAGCGTCCCTCCTCCTCTCCGATCACGACCTGGAAGGCCACGTTGAGCAGGAGGTCGCCCAGCTCGCCCTCGAGCGCCGCCGGATCGTCCGCCCCGATGGCGTCCACCACCTCGTGCGCCTCTTCGAGAAGGTGGGGAATCAGGCTGCGGGGCGTCTGCCGGGCGTCCCACGGATCCCGGCTCCGGAGGAACCGGACCAGGGCGAGCGCGTGGTCGAGCTCGCCGGGGGGCCGCTCCACCCCGGCGTCCTCCATGGCGCGTCGGATCTCCTCTCCTTCCGTGCGGTCCACGTCACCTCCCGTTCACGTTCGCCTGCGGCCCTGCCGGGCGGGCTTCTGCCGCGCATCCTCGGGACCGGCGGAAAGGGGCGCTCCGCCTTGCTCCGGGGCCTCTTTGTCGCATCTTTCACGGGACATGTCAACGGATCGCCGGACCCGGGCCTGGGTGGAGGTGCGAGCGGAGGCCCTCCGGGCGAACCTCCGGACGCTGAGGGAGCGGGTGGGCCCCGGCCCGGCGATGATGCCGATGGTGAAGGCGGACGGCTACGGCCTCGGGATGCTCCGCGCGGTGCGGGCGCTGGAGCCCGAGGATCCGTGGGGGTGGGGGGTGGCGACGGTCGAGGAGGGCCGGGAGCTGCGAGCGGCCGATCCGGACCGGCCGATCCTCGTCGCGAGTCCCGTCCCGCCCGGCTCGTACCCGGACGTGGTGGAGGCGCGGCTGACCCCGGCGATCTCCGACGTTCCGGCGCTCCGTCAGCTGGCGGCGGCGGTGCGGTCGGGCTCCGCATCCGTGGACTTCCACGTCGAGGTGGATACCGGGATGGGACGGGCGGGGTTCGACTGGCGCGAATCGGGGAGGTGGGGAAGGGAGGTGAGCGAGATCGAGGCGGGGGTGGAAGGCTTCCGGTGGAGCGGTTGCTTCACCCACTTCCATTCGGCGGACCGTGCCGACGACTCCTCGATCCGCACGCAGTGGGAGCGCTTCGTGGGTGCCCTCGAGAGCGTCCCCGGCGGTGGCGGCGGGAAGATGCTCCACGCCTGCAACAGCGCCGCCGCGCTCCGGTGTCCCGAACTGGCGGCGGACGGGGTCCGCCCGGGGATCTTCCTGTATGGAGGAGCCGCGGGCGAGGAGCTCCCGGAATCCGTGCCGGCGGTTCGGCTCCGCGCGCGGATCGTCCACGTCCGCGACGCACCTCCCGGGACGACCGTAGGATACGGAGCGACGCACGCCGCGCGCTCGTGGGCGCGGTGGGCGACGGTCGCCGTCGGGTACGGGGACGGGCTCCCGCGGGCGCTCTCCAACCGGGGCCACGGACTGCTCCGGGGCCGGCGCGTTCCGGTGGTCGGACGGATCTCCATGGACGTGACCGTGGTAGATATCTCCGAGGTGGACGCCGTCGAGGTCGGCGAGGTGGTGACCTTCCTCGGCCGGGACGGCGAGGAGACGATCGGACTCGAGGAGGTGGCGGCGCACGCCGGCACCGTCTCGTACGAGGTGCTGACGGGGCTCTCCCGGCGGCTTCCGCGCATCTGGATCGAGGAGGGAGGTCGGTGAAGACGGGATCGCCCGCCGCCCGCGGGTCGGACGACGAGGGGCTCCTCGAGCGCGCGAGGGCGGTGCGCGATCGCGCCCACGCTCCCTACTCCGGATTCCATGTCGGAGCGGCGCTCCTGACCGCGGACGGATCCGTCCACGTCGGCTGCAACGTGGAGAACGTCTCGTACGGTCTGACGGTCTGCGCCGAGCGGGCGGCGGTCGCCGCGGCCGTCGCACAGGGACGCGCCGGCTTCGTCCGACTCGCGCTCAGCGTGAGCGAGGGCGGGCCGGCGACTCCCTGCGGAGCGTGCCGGCAGGTGCTGGCCGAGTTCGCGCCCGACCTCGCGATCGTTTCGGAAGGAGAGACGGGAGAGCGGCTGGAATGGGGTCTGGACGACCTCCTCCCGCATCCGTTTCTGGGCTGGCGGGAAGAGGGGCGCGGGAACACCTGACCCCCGGCCGGTGTGGCATCGTGCCGTCCGGGCGTCGCGTGAAGGCGGCGACCATCGATTCATTCCGAGGAACACTCTTGAGATCACGCGTCGCCGCCCTCCTGACCCTCTGGACCGGAGTGGCACTCGCAGCCTGCGGGGACGAATTCCCGACCTCGCCCGATCCGGGCCGCATGCCGGTCGATCCGGTGACGGTGGAGGTGCGCCTCCCCTTCTCGGCCTTCGCCACGGACGCGACGGTCCTGGAGGGCTTCGGCACCGCCGCCGATCTGGGAACGGCCGTCGTCGCGCGCGACTTCCATGGAAGCCTCGACGCCCGGACGCTCACCCGATTCCGCCCCTATCCCACCTCCGCCCAGGTGCGGAACCCGGAGGGGGAGACGGTGACCGACACGGTGCTGACCTTCGTCGGAGGTCGGATCGTGGCACGGGTCTCCTCCGACCGAGTGCCGGAGGACCGGACCCTCACCCTCCGCGCTGGGCTGACGACGGTCGAGTGGGACCACCGGACCGCCACGTGGGAGCTGGCCGTCGACACGCTCGACGACCGGAGGGCGTGGCCGGTCCCGGGAGGCGGGCCCGTCGACGATCTCGGGACGGCGGTGCTCGAGCCGGCGGAGGAGGACGACGACGAGGAGGA
>CAYPDV010000030.1:0-20041 GCA_964409525.1 uncultured Gemmatimonadaceae bacterium | reverse complement strand
GAGGAGGACGACGACGAGGAGGAGGGCACCCACGAGGTCGTCTTCGAGCTCGACTCCGCGCAGGTGGCCCGGCTGGGCGACCGCGAGGACCCGAGCCGGGGGGTGCGCCTGTCGATGGAGACGACCGACGTGCGGCTCACCTTCGACGAGGTCGAGCTCCAGCTCACCACGAGGCCCAGCGTCGACCCCGACACCCTGATCACCCTCACCCGCTCGAGCGAGAACCTGACGTTCGTCTTCGACCCGCCGCCGCCGTCCACGGCCGGGCTCCGGGTGGGGGGCGTACCGGCGGCACGGACGATCCTGACGCTGGACCTCCCGGAGGAGCTCGACGGGCCGCCGAACCTCTGCGCCCGTGTCGGGTGCCCGATCCGTCTCGAGCCGGAGCAGGTGAACGCCGCGTTCCTCCTCCTCCGCACCCGGGAGGTACCCGAAGCCTTCCAGCCGGCCGACTCCCTCCTTCTGGACCTCAGGCCCGTGCTCGCTCCGGAGCTGCTCCCGAAATCTCCGCTCGGCGCGTCGGTCGCCCCCCAGCAGGGGGTGCGGGTCGACCCCGCCGCCTTCACGACGGAAGGGGCGGGAAGGGTGGTGGCGATTCCGCTCTCCGACTACGTGCGGGACCTCCTCCGGGCCGAGGACGAAGGACCCACCGTCTCCCGGACGCTGTCGATCCTCGCCTTTCCCGAGCCCTCCGCCTTCGGCTTCGCCTCCTTCGCGGGGCCCGACGAGGCCGGCGAGCCGGTCCTCCGGCTGATCCTCACGTTCGCAGGCGAGGTGGAGCACCCATGACGCCGATCCGCTCCAGCCCCTCCGCGTCGCCGGGATCCCTCGTGGTCCTCGTTCTCCTCTTCCTGCTCGGGGGCCTCGCCCCGGTGGAGGCTGCGGCCCAGTCGATCTTCAGCACCGGGGGCCTCGGCGTCCCCGTCCACGCACGGGACGCCCGGACGCGGGCCCTCGGGGGCATCCGGGTCGGTCTCCGCGGCCCGGCTCTCTTTCCGGGGGATCCCGGAACGACTCTCGACCTCCGGCTCCCGGTCCTGGCCGCGACCTACCAGGCGACGAGCGGGAGCTTCGACGAGCCCGGAGGCAGCGGAGACCTGGAGGGGGCCCGCTTTCCGTTCATCGGGGTCGCCTACCCCTTCCGCGGGTGGGGCATGCTGAGCCTGACCTTCGAGGCGCTGCTCGACCAGCGCTGGATGGTGGAGCGGGACGAGATCCTCGTGATCGACGACGACTTCGTACCCGTCGTGGACGGCTTCCAGTCCGACGGGGGGATCTCGGCGATCCGCCTCGGTTGGAATCATCGGCTCTCCGACGAGCTCGCCGTGATCGTCTCCGTAGGCGCGTACACAGGCGAGTCGGAGCGCACGTTCCGGCGGATCTTTCCGGAAGGGGTGGAAGAGGCGCCCGTGGCCCCCTTCGAGCGGCGCTCCCGATGGAGCTACAGCGGACCGACGGCGGAGGTGGGCGCGGCCTGGGACGTGACGGAGTTCGTGCGCGTCGGGGGGCGGCTCACCTGGTCGGGCACGCTCACCGCCGATCCGGACGAGGACACGCCGGGCGGGGATCGCGAGTTCGATCTTCCGCTCCAGGTGGATCTCGGCCTCAGCGGAATCCTGACGTCGCGGGTCGTGGGCGCCGTGGGAATGCGCTACGCGGACTGGTCGGACGCCGCCGCCGGGCTGGACGAGGGTGGCAGCCCCGGCGGAACCTGGGAGATCGGAGGGGGCGTGGAGTGGGCGGGGCCGAGCCTCGTCGGGCGGGAGTTCCCGATCCGGCTGGGCTACCGGCGGGCGGATCTTCCCTTCACCGTCGAAGGGGCCGCGGCCGACGAGAGCGCCTTCTCGCTCGGCGTCGGCGCGGCGCTCACGCGGGTGGACGAGGATCCGCTCGCCCGCTTCGACCTCTCCCTGGAGCGGGGCAGCCGCGAGGGCGGCGCCGTCGAGGAGGACTTCTGGACCGCGACGCTCTCGCTGCGCCTCTCCACGCCCTGATCGGGACCATGCGACGGGGCCCGTCGGGTCGATATATTGGAACGCCCCGGCATCCGGGCGTTCGTTTCCGGCAGGAGTCGTGATGGTGAAGACCGTTCGTGAGCGGAAGAGGGCGTACGTGGAGACGTACGGCTGCCAGATGAACATCTCCGACGGCGAGCTTATGGAAGGCATCCTCGCGGCCCGGGGATGGGAGCTCGTGGGAGATCCCGGGGACGCCGACGTGGTCCTCGTGAACACCTGCGCGATCCGGGAGCACGCCGAGCGGCGGGTCCTCGGCCGGGTGGGCCAGCTCAACGCCCTGAAGCGGGAGCGGCCGGGGATGGTGCTCGGCGTGACCGGCTGTATGGCGCAGCGGATGGGAGAGGACCTCCTGGAGAAGGCGCCCTACGTCGACCTGGTCATGGGTCCCGACGGCTACCGCGGGCTTCCCGACGCCCTCCAGGCGCTGGACGGAGCGGCCGAGGGTGATGCCCGCGGGGAGGGGGCGATCGATGACGACACGGCCGACGCTCCGGCCGCCGAGGAGCCCGGATCCGGGGCAGGAGCCGAGGGCGCGAGTGCCGTCGCCGCCCGCGGGGGATGGGTGGAATCGACCCGCACGGCCCGCTCCGCGCCCCCCCTGGTGCAGATCGAGGATCGCCGGGGGCGCGCCGAGACCCGGCCGCAGGTGGCGGCGCTCCGGATGGATCCGGG
Organism: uncultured Gemmatimonadaceae bacterium; assembly: GCA_964409525.1. Lineage (GTDB taxonomy): Bacteria > Gemmatimonadota > Gemmatimonadetes > Longimicrobiales > Gaopeijiaceae > CAYPDV01. The sequence continues at coordinate 17,351 of CAYPDV010000030.1, read as the reverse complement.
CGAGAACTACGAGGGGCTCGAGCAGCGGCGCACCTCCGAGGTGTCGGCGTGGGTCCCGATCCAGCGGGGCTGCGACCACCGCTGCACCTACTGCATCGTCCCCTACGTCCGCGGCCCCGAGAAGAACCGCACACCCGAGGAGGTACTCGCCGAGATCCGGCGGATCGCCGCCTCCGGCGTGAGCGAGGTCACGCTCCTGGGCCAGACGGTGAACTCGTACCGACACGGCGATGTGGCCTTTCCCGACCTCCTCCGCGACGTGGCGCGGATCCCGGGCATCCGACGGGTGCGCTTCACCTCGCCCCACCCGAACGACGTCGGTCCGGAGCTGGTCGAGGTGATGGCCACCGAGCCCGCCGTCTGCGAGCAGCTCCACCTCCCGCTCCAGTCCGGCAGTGACGAGGTGCTCCGCCGGATGGTGCGGCGCTACGACGTCGGCACCTTCCTCGAGAAGGTGGAGCTGGTGCGGGACGCGATTCCCGACGTCGCGCTGTCCACCGACGTGATCGTCGGCTTTCCCGGCGAGAGCGAGGAGGACTTCCGGGCCACGCTCGACGTGATGCGCGAGGTGCGCTTCGACGACGCGTTCACGTACCGCTTCTCGGCTCGGGAGGGGACTCCGGCGACCCGGATGCCCGAGGAGTGGACGGTCCCGGAGGGGGAGGGGCAGGCCCGCCTCGAGGAGCTGATCCGCGTCGCCCGCGGCGTCCAGGCCGACGTCAACCGCTCCGAGGTCGGGCGCACGGAGGAGGTGCTGATCGAGCGGAAGGCCCGGGATCCGGGCCACGTCCTCGGTCGGACGCGCAGGAACAAGGTGGTGGCCGTGCCGGGGCCCCACGCGTGGATCGGGAGCTACCGCACGGCGCACCTCGAGAAGACCACCGGCGCGACCTTCGCCGGCCGGGTGGTGCGGGGGAACGGAGCGAGAGAGAGCGCGTGAGGAAGGCGGCCGTCGCCGCAGGAGTCGTCCTCGTCGCCACCCTCGCGGCGGCGTTCGCATCGCTGAACCGACGTCAGATCGTGACCGTCGATCTCGGCTTCTGGACCTTCTACCGGGTCCCTCTCACCTTCGTCCTCTTCGCCGGGATCGTTCTCGGGATGGGGGCGATGCTCCTGGCCGGGATCCACGCGGATCTCAGGGTGCGACGCATCCTCCGCGAGCGCCTCGCGGAGGAGGACCGCGAGGAGCGGGAGCGCATGTACGACCGCCATCAACGGGACCTCTTCCAGGAGGAGGAAGCGTGACGGGGCCTTCGACGACGTCCGCCGAACGCGGAGGCGCCTTCCCCTGACCCCCCTTCCGCCGGGGGCGCCGCCCGCCCGTTGAAAGCGCGGCCCCCTCCCGTCGCGGTCCTCGCCGCCGCCTTCGCCGGCGGCCTGACCCCGCCCCTCCTCGGCGCACCTCCCCTCCCGGCGCCTCTCCTCCTCCCGCTCCTCCTCCTTCCCCTCCTTCCATCCCGCCGCCCGGATCGCCGGTGGCGCGTCCTCCTCGCAGTGGTCCTCGCGGGTGCTCTCTGGGGCGAAGCCGACCTCCGGAACGCGGCCTCGCAGTGCCGCTTGAGGATACCGGACGGGCGGCTGGAGGTGCGGGGGAGCCTCGAGACGGCGCCGATGGTCGACCCCGGAGCCGAGGTGCGGGGTCGGCAGCGGCTCCCGTTCCGGATGATCGGGAGCGGCGACACGTGCCGGGGCCGGATCCACGCCGTCTTCCGGAACGGAGGCGACGCCTCGCCGGCCCCCCCGGTAGGCCGGACCGTTCGGCTGGAAGGCCGCTGGAGGCCCGCCCCCCGTCCGGATCCGCTTCGCGCGGAGTGGGCGGGAGAGCTCGAGGTGGAGGGGTGGGCGGTCGCCCCGGAGGGAATCCTTCCCGACGCCCCCGTGCTCCGGCTGCGTGGCGGCGTTCAGCACAGGCTCCGGCGGCTCCTCCCGGCCGGGGCCCCGCTGGCCGAGGCCCTGATCCTCGCGCGCCGGGAAGGTCTGGATCCGGAGGTGCGCGACGCCTTCTCGGATTCCGGCACGGCCCACCTTCTCGCCATCTCGGGCTTCCACGTCGGAGTGATCGCCGGGCTCCTCCTCGTGCTCCTTCGCGTGGCGGGGGTGGAGCGGGGGAGGGTGCTCCCCCTGGCGGTCGGCGGGACGTGGGCGTACGTGGCGGCGATCGGCGCTCCGGACGCGGCGGTGCGGGCGTGCGCCATGCTGAGCTGCCTCGCGGCAGGACGGATGCTGGGCCGGAAGGTCGCACCTCTCGGCGCGCTCGGAACCGCGTTCCTCCTTCTCCTCGTCCTGGATCCCGGGGCCCTGTCCCGTGCGGGCTTCCAGCTCTCCTTCGCCGGAGCGGCCGGGCTGGCGGTGCTCGGCCCGCCGATCCGGCGGGGGCTCGAGCGGATCCGTCCGCCGTGGGCGCCCCGGGGTCCGATCGGACCGATCGCGGCCGGAGTCGCCGCCACGGCGGCCACGGCGCCGCTGGTGGCCTGGCACTTCGGCCGGCTCGCCCCGGCGTCGATTCCTGCGACGCTCCTCGCCGCCCCGCTCGTCTCGCTGGCGATCCCCGCGCTCCTCGGCCTGCTCTTCGTCGATCTCCTGCCGGGATTTCCGGCCGCATTCCTCGGCGGGGGCGTGGAGCTCCTCCTGGAGCTCCTCGTCCGGGTGGTCGGCGGCGTCGCCTCCGTGCCGGGAGCCTCGGTGCCGGTGTCCCGTCCGGGGCTTCTCGCGCTCGGAGGTGCGGTCGGAGCGGGCGGATGGGTGCTCCGGAGGCTTCGGAGGGAGCGGAGCGAGGCGCTCCGGACGAATCCCGTGCGGGGTGGGCGCCGTGCCGCCGGTCCCGGACGCACCCGGCTCCTGCCCGCACTCCTCGCCGGGAGCGCGGTCGCTCTCGCGCTTCCCGTCGTTCCGCCTCTCCTCCTTCCTCCGACCCTCGAGGTCGTCGTGCTCGACGTCGGGCAGGGCGACGCGATCCTCCTGGGCTCGCCCCGGGGCCGGTGGGTGCTCGTCGACGCCGGTCCGCGGAGCCCCGGCTGGGACGCCGGGGAGCGCCGGATCCTGCCCTATCTGCGGCGTCGGGGCATCGGGCGCCTCGAGGCGGTGGTGCTGACCCATCCGGACATGGATCACATCGGCGGCGCGCTCGCGGTGCTCGGGGGCGTGGAGGTCGGCGCGGTGATCGATCCCGCCCGGGTGACGGGGAAGGCGGCCTGGGTCGATCTCCTCGACCTCGCCCGTTCCCGGGGCGTGGGGTGGGCGCGAGCGGGCGACGCCCGGCGCCTCTCGTGGGACGGCGTGGACCTGGAGGTGCTCCATCCACCGGCCCCGGGTCCCGGCGCGGACGCCGGGGGCGGCGGTGTGGCCAACGACGACTCGGTGGTGCTGCTCCTCCGATGGGGCCGCTTCCGCGCGCTCCTCACCGGCGACGCGCCCGCCGAGGTCGAGGAGGCCGTGCTCGGACGTATCGACGGACCGGTGCACCTGCTCAAGGTGGGCCACCACGGAAGCCTCACCTCGACCTCCGCCGCGCTCCTCGATCGGGCCCGTCCCGAGATCGCCGTGATCCCGGTCGGGAGCCGGAACCGGTACGGCCATCCCCACCCCCGGGTGCTCGCCCGGCTCCACGACTCCGGGGCACGGATCTTCCGTACCGATCGGGACGGGACGGTCGTCGTCCGGGTGGATGCGGATGGAGCGTGGAGGGTGGCCCTCCCCGATCGTCCGCGAGGGCTCCGCGCCCGGGCGATCCGGCGCAGGGAGCCGGATCCCGTCCTTCCTTGACCCGACTTCCCCTCCCGGGTAGGATCCCGGGAAGGGGGTCACGCGACCGGGGCCCGCCCGACCGATCCAGGGAGCGAGGATGGCCGACACCCACGTCGTCACCATCGACCGCCACATCATCGACGAGGAGCGGCGCCACCCGGAGGCGACGGGTGCCTTCAGCGACCTCCTCTCCGACATCGCCCTCGCAGCGAAGATGATCTCGCGGGAGGTGAACAAAGCGGGGCTGGTCGACATCCTCGGCTCCGCCGGACAGACGAACGTCCAGGGCGAGCGGGTCCAGAAGCTGGACGAGTTCGCCCAGGAGGTCCTCTACAATGCCATGGACCACACCGGTCTTCTGGCGTGCATGGTCTCGGAGGAGAGCGACGAGATCATCCCCATACCGGACCGGTTCCCGACCGGCGACTACGTCCTGATGTTCGATCCGCTGGACGGCTCGTCGAACATCGACGTGAACGTCTCCATCGGGACGATCTTCTCGATCCACCGGAGGCTGAGCGAAGGAGACCGGGGCACCGTCGAGGACTGCCTCCAGCCCGGCACCGAGCAGGTCGCGGCGGGCTACGTCCTCTACGGCTCCTCCACCATGCTCGTCTACACCGCCGGCAACGGCGTCTCCGGCTTCACCCTCGACCCCTCGATCGGCGAGTTCCTGCTCAGCCACAGGGAGATCCGCATCCCGGATCCCGGCCGCAAGCAGTACTCGGTGAACGACGCGTACTTCGGCCGGTGGTCGAAGGGGCAGCAGGACTTCGTGAAGCACCTGAAGGGCGAGGACGGGGTGGGCCCCGAGGGATTCAGCGCCCGCTACATCGGCTCGCTGGTGGCCGACTTCCACCGCACGCTGCTCAAGGGCGGGATCTTCATGTACCCCGCCGATTCGAGGAACCCGGGCGGCAAGCTCCGCCTACTCTACGAGGCCGCCCCGCTCGCCATGGTGGTGAAGCAGGCCGGGGGACGGGCCTCGGACGGCACCCGGGACATCCTCGAGAAGGAGCCGGAGGATCTCCACGCACGCACGCCCCTCTACATCGGATCGAAGAGCTGGGTCGACCTGGCCGAGCGCTTCGTATCGGGAGACGGAGGACCGGCCGTGGCCCGCGGCCCCGGGGGCGCGGAGGAGCCGCAGGCGACCGAGCCCGTGGAAGCGTAGGCGTGATTCGGTCCCGGGCGAGCGGCCCGGCCGCCCGTCCCGCGCGTCCTGCGCGGACCGTCACGGCGACTCAGGTCGTGGCCTCGCTCCCCGGCTCGCAGTCGGCGTTCGCGTTCCGCTCCACCGTCACCTCGATCTGACCCGACGGGCTCACCCGGAGCTCGACGTCTCCGTGGACGGGGGTGCAGTAGACCCGGTCCGCCGACCGTTCCATCAGCGCCTGCAGCGCCCGCTGCCTCGGGTGCGACCGCCCGTTCGCGGTGATCAGGGTGATCGCCGGATCGGTGTGCTCGAGCCACGTGGAGGCTCCGGAGAACCCGTCGTCGAAGACGGCGTCGTTCGCGCCGTGGTGTCCCGCCTTGAGCACGTCGACCGCCTCCGTCAGATCGGGGAAGGACGTCCTCCAGCGGCGGTTCGCCTCGACCTCGCCGTCGCCGGTGAAGAAGAACCGGATGCCGCCGCTCTCGAGCGCGGTGCCGAGCGAGCCCTCGTTGAGCTCGCTAGAGCCGGCGGAGGCATCGTCCAGGTGGGTGGACAGGGGCGGAACCACCCGGAGGGTGCTCCCGGCTCCGAGCGGGACGGTCTCCACCGCCTCCGGGACCACCACCTCCTCCGCCCGGCTCCGGGCCCGGTCGATCAGCGTGCGGTACTCCTGGAAGCTCCGCTCCTGCCCGTTGTACCAGAAGGTCCGGACGTGGACCTCGTCGAGCACGTCGGGCATGCCCCGGAAGTGGTCGGTGTGCGCGTGGGTGAGGAGCATCCCGAGCAGGGAGTCCACTCCGAGGCCGGTCAGGCGGTCCGCCACGAACCGCCGGTTCGAGCCCCCGGTGCCCTCCGGGCCGGCGTCGATCAGGAAGTGGATCATCGCGGTGGACGACGAATCGGTGAGGAGGATCGCGTCTCCTCCCCCGCCCGCATCGTTGTCGCCCAGATCGAACATCCGGAGGATCAGCACGCTCTCGCCGGTGAGGTCGATCCGGAACCGGACCTCCCGCGACGAGGTCCGGCCCTGGTGACTGGCGTCGACCCGCAGGGTGTGGTCTCCGGGCGCGCTCACCGTGGCGCCGGAGGTGAAGAGCTCTCCGTCGAGGGTCGCATGGAAGCTGCCCCGATCGACGGCGATTCCGATCGTCCGCGGCTCCTGGTAGACGCCTCCGTCCTCCACCCCGTCGATGGTGATCGTCGGGGCCCGGGGCGGCGAATCGGTCGGGCTCGAGCCGGAGCAGGCGGCCAGGACGAGCAGGACGAGCACGCCCGGTACGGGGTCGCGGAGGGGTCGGAGCATCGGGATACGGGCGGAGAGGATCGATCGAGGCGGGGGAGTGCGGCCCGGTCGGGTCGGCAGCACGACGTCCGGTGGCGGGTCCGCGGTACAAGGTAGCGGCGGTGGAGCGGCCGGTCATCGGCCGGCCCACGCCATTACGACGGCCCTTGTGCCGATCGCCGTGCGGAGGGCGGTTGACACCGCGACCGCTCGGCCGCACAATCGGCCCTCGTTGTTCGCGGGCACGCTCCTCGTACGAGCCCCGCGCCGCTCCACCAGATCCCCACGCCGGTTCGCGGAGGCCTCGAACCCCATGCTGCGCTCTCTCCCACGCACGCTCTTCCTTCCTCTCGCCGCCCTGGCGCTGGTGAGCTGTGACGACGCCACCGGCCCCGCCGCCGGCGAGGGGACGGTCACGGTCCAGGCCTACGTCGACGCCGACGGGAGCGGGAGCTTCGACGGGGGCGATCTCGCCCTCGACGGAGCCACCGTGACCCTCGCCTCGGAGGGCGAGACGGTCGCCGAGGAGACCACCGACGCCGAGGGGCGGGCGGTCTTCGAGGGGCTGGCGCCCGGGAGCTACACCGTTTCGCTGAGCGGCGACGTGCCCGAGGGCGCCACGCTCGCGACGGCTTCGCAGCCGGTGGTCGCCGTACCGTTCCAGGGAGGGGAGGTCCAAGCCGAGTTCCGCTTCGTCTTCTTCCCGGGAGACCTCACCGGCACGGTCTTCCGCGACGAGAACGACTCGGGCGAATTCGAGGAAGACGAGGACACCCCCGCCGCCGGGATCGACGTGGACCTCTTCGCCGGCACGGACGTGTCGGGTGATCCGGTGGCCACCACCACGACCGACGAGTCGGGCAGCTTCACCTTCGAGGGGGTGCGGCCGGGGACGTACACGCTCCGCTTCACGCCCTTCGGGACGATCGAGATCGTCGGCGGGAACACGCGTACCGTCGAGGTCGAGGCGGACGCGACCGCGACGCTCGAGGTCGAGTTCACGGGCGAGCCCACGATCGACGTCGCCGAGGCACGCGATCAGCCCGAAGGCACCACGGTCACCGTGGAGGGCGTCGTCTCGGTCGACGTCGGCGCCTTCGGCTCCTCGAGCTACTACGTGCAGGACGAGACGGCCGGCATCGCCGTCTTCCACTCCGGCGCGCCTTCCTTCGAAATCGGAGACGTCGTCCGTGTGACGGGTCCCATCGGCTTCTTCAACGACGAGACCCAGATCAGCGGCGCCGACGCGGCGGAGCTGCTCGGGAGCGGTCCGCCACCGGAGCCCGTCCTCCACACCGGGGCCGACCTGAACGCCGGAGACGACCAGGGCGAGGTGATCCGCATCGAGCAGCTGACCGTCGTCGACGTGGAGACGTTCAGCTTCGACAATCACAACGTGACGGCCCTCGATCCGTCCGGTGAGATCGTGGAGATCCGCGTGGACAGCCGGACCGGGATCGGCTCGGACGACTGGACGGTGGGCGAGACCTACGACGTGACGGGTATCGCGAGCCGGTTCTTCGACACCTTCCAGCTCAAGCCGCGACAGCCCTCCGATCAGGAGGAGTCTCCCGCTACGCTGTCGGTCGCCGACGCACGGTCTGCAGCGGAGGGAACCGAGGTGCGGGTGCAGGGCGTCGTCTCCGTGGACGTGGGCGCCTTCGGCTCCAGCGCCTACTACCTCCAGGACGGCTCGGGAGGGATCGCCCTCTTCCATTCGGGCGCACCGGGCTTCGAGATCGGCGACACGGTCTTCGTGAGCGGCGAGCGGTCGAGCTTCAACGACGAGGTCCAGATCGCCGTCGAGACCGCACTGCTCGTGGCGAGCGGGCCCGGGCCGGATGCCGTCACCCGGACGGGCGCCGAGCTCAACGCCGGCGACGACCAGGGCGAGGTGATCCTGGTCGGAGGCCTCACGGTCGACGAGGTCGAGGTCTTCACCTTCGACAACCACAACGTCACGGCCACCGACCCCGACGGTGAGACGGTCGTGATCCGGGTCGACAGCCGGACCGGGATCGGCTCGGACGCCTGGACGGTGGGCGAGACCTACGACGTGACCGGCATCGCCAGCCGCTTCTTCGACACCTTCCAGCTCAAGCCGCGGCAGCCCTCCGACGTGGTCCTGCAGTGAGTGGCCGCCCGACGAGACGACGCCCCCAACCTCCAGAGAACCTCCAGGTGAGCGGTATGAACGAATTATCCGGTGGCCGCGGACACGTGGTGTCCGCCCTGGCCGTCGCCCTCTCGATCGCCGTCGGTGCCTGCGCCGACGACCCGGCCGGCCCGCTGGAGCTCGAGGGGCAGACCGGCACCGTCGAGGGTCTGCTCTTCTTCGACGCGGACCGCGACGCGCGCTTCGACCCCGCAGCCGGCGATTTCGCCCTGGAGGGCGTCGACGTCCTCGTGCGGGAGCGCGGGACCGAGCAGGTCTTCTCGGGCGCCACGACGGGACCGGAGGGCCGCTTCAGCGTCTCAGGCGTTCCGACGGGCACGCACGATCTCTTCATCGACACCACCACCGTCACCGAGGACGTCGACTTCTGCCAGAATCCGGTGCAGGTCTCGGTCTTCATCGACGAGACCCGTTTCCGGGAGGTCGACGCGCGCACGGGATGCGTGATCACCATCGCGGAGGCCGAAGAGCAGTCGCTCGGCGAGTTCGTCACCGTCCGGGGCGTCGTCACCTCCTTCCCCGGCCAGCTCCGCTCCTCCTACACCCACATCGAGGATGCGACCGGCGCGATCCGGATCTTCAGCTCGGTGCCCGAGGGGCAGGGGATCGAGATCGGTGACCGTATCGAGGTCTCCGGAACGCTGGATGCGTTCAACGACGACCTCCAGCTCTCCGGCAGCGTGACGGTGAACGACATCGAGAAGGACTTCGCCGACCCGACGCCCGAGCTCCTCACGACCGGCGAGATCGCGGCGGCCGGCTCGCCCCCGGACAATCCTCTCCTCGGCAGCTTCGTACGCGTCGAGGGAGCCGAGCTCGAGACCGGCTTCGTCTCCGGCGGGGACCGGAACGCGAACGTCGACGACGGCACCGGCTCGACCGAGATCCGGATCGAGACCGGCGTCTCGTCCGGGACGGGCGACGACATCCTGACCGAGGGCGGCCTGACGGTGGGCGCCTGCTACGACATCACGGGCGTGCTCGGGACCTTCCGCGGCACGGCCCAGCTCTTCCCCCGCTCCTTCGACGACTTCGAGGAGGTCCCGTGCGACTGATCCGGTTGCTGCGGGCCCGCTCCTCCGATCCCATCGACACCCGAGACGGCATGCAGAACAGACGCGGATTCCCGCACCTCACCGGCCTGGTCGCCTCCGGCTTCCTGGCCCTCGCTCTCGCCCTGCTGCCGGCCTCGCTCGAGGCGCAGCGGACCACCTCCGGTGAGATCCGGGGTCAGGTCGTCACCGAAGACGGCCGAGCGCTCGCCGAGGCCGCCGTCGTCGCCGAGAACCAGGAGACCGGATTCCGGCGCACGACCCTGACCTCCGGGAGCGGCGTGTACGTGCTCCGGCTCCTGCCCCCGGGAACCTACCGGGTCGAGGTGCAGCAGCTCGGCTTCGCCTCGCAGGCGGTGACGGACGTGCAGGTCACCGTGGGCGGATCGACCGTGGTCCGGTTCGAGATGGGCGAGCGAGCGGTCGAGCTCGAGGGGGTCGAGGTCGTGGGTGAGCGTCGCGGAATGGACGTCGGGCAGGGCTCCGTCGCCCAGCTGGTGAACCGACAGGAGATCGACGAGCTTCCCGCGCTCGGCCGCGACTTCACGGACTTCATCAACCTCTCCGGGCTCGTCTCGCCCGATCCGGGCGAGACGACCGGCGGGCAGTTCGCCATCGCGGGCCAGCGGGCTTCGCAGACCAACCTCCAGATCGACGGAGTGGACGCGAACAACTCCTTCTTCGGCGAGAACCGTGGCGGGTCCAGGATCCCCTTCGTCTTCTCGCTGGAGTCGATCGAGGAGTTCCAGATCATCACGAACGGCTTCGACGTCGAGCACGGGAACTACTCGGGCGGGATCGTCAACGTCATCACGCGGGGCGGGACCAACGAGTTCCAGGGCTCGGTCTACGGCAACTTCCAGAGCGACGCGCTGACCGGCACCGGCTTCCGGGGCGAGGATCCGGCGGACTTCGAGGTGATCCAGTTCGCCGCCCAGGCCTCCGGCCCGATCATCGAGGACCAGCTCTTCTACTTCTTCTCGCTCGACGGACAGCGGAGGCGGGAGCCGCAGCTTCCCATCACGCTCACGCGCTTCTCGCCGGAGGGCACGAACCCGAATCCGCAGGCGTTCCAGGAGATGCAGCGCTTCGTCGACATCATCGGGACGGAGTACGGCGTCGAGAACCCGGCGGAGGGATACGCACCGTTCGAGACGACGAACGACGTCCTCACCCTCTTCGGCCGGCTGGACTGGACGATCAACGAGGACCACCGGCTCTCGGTGCGGCACAACTACGCGGACTTCGAGAACGACAACGAGTTCAGCCCGTTCTTCGACTCCCCCTTCGGGCGCTCGCGGGCCGAGCGCCTGCAGGACGTCTCGCACTCCTTCGTGACGGAGCTCCAGTCGGTGCTGGGGCCGAACACCTTCAACGTCTTCCGCTTCCAGTACGCCGACGAGGACCGGCCCCGGCTCGGCCACGAGCTGCGGCCCGAGATCGCCCTGAACCTCTCGAACGGTCAGCGGATCGGCTACGGCGGGACCTTCGCCTCCTTCAACAACATCCTGGAGGAGAGCAAGGTCCAGGTGGTGAACAACCTTACGCACCAGCTCGGCGAGCACACCCTGAAGCTGGGCGGCAACTTCATCACCACCGAGATCTTCAACCAGTTCATCCTCGAGGGCGCGGGAGCCTACAGCTTCTCGAGCCTGGACGACCTCGAGAACTTCCGGCCCTCCTCCTTCCGTCGGAACATCCAGGAGGGCGGGGGCATTCCCAGGAGCACCTTCGACGTGGTGGAGTGGTCGCTCTACGCGCAGGACGAGTGGCAGGTGACGCCCAGGCTCACGGCCACCCTCGGGCTGCGCTACGACGTGCAGGACTTCACCAGTGACCCGGGACGGGTGATCGACGTCGAGCGCGCCTTCGGCGTACCGACCGGGATCGCGCCCGAGGACACGGACAACATCTCGCCGCGGGCCGCCCTGGTCTACGATATCGACGGCGACGGCACGCGGCTGGCGCGGGCCGGCGTCGGATACTTCTACGGGCGCGTCCCCTACGTGCTCGGCGGGAACGTGGAGCAGACGGTGCGGCCGGTGCTCGAGCTCAACTGCACCGGCTCCATCGAGGACGGCGATCCCGATGCGCCCCCGCCGCCCGTCGGGTACGCGGGCTGGGGCACGAGGGGCTTCGACAATCCGGAGTCGTGCGCCGGCGGGGGCGGTGTGGGGGGCGTTCCCACCTACACCCTCTGGAACGACGACTTCGAGTTTCCAGAGACCCTCAAGGCGAGCCTGGGCTACGAGCAGCTCCTGGGCGAGTCGACCCGCGCGTCGCTCGACCTCCTCTTCTCGGAGAGCACGAAGCTCTACACGGTGCGGAACCTGAACCTCCGCGATCCGCAGTTCGCGCTCGAGGGCGAGGGGGGGCGCCGGATCTTCCAGCCGGCGTCGGTCTTCGATCCGAGCGCTTCCGATCCCACCGCGAACTCGCTCCGCTCCCGCAGGAACCTGGAGTTCGGCGACGTCTTCATGAACTTCAACGACGGGCGCGCGCGCGCGATCAATGCGACCCTCGAGGTGGACCACCGCTTGAACGAGAACACCTCGCTCCGGGGCTCCTACACGTTCACCCGCGCGTGGGACAACTCCTCGTACTCCTGCTGCACGGCGAGCTCCGGCTTCAGCAACCCCACCGTGGGGGCCTTCGGCCCGAACGACGTGGGCGGGATCGGCGACGAGGAGAAGGCGTGGGGGCGGAGCGACTTCGCTCGGGACCACACCTTCATCCTATCGGGCTTCACCGAGCTGCCGTACGGGATCGATCTCGCGGCGTTCTGGCGGCTGCAGAGCGGCCGGCCGTGGGGCCCGGAGGTCAGCGGCGACCTGAACGGTGACGGAGTCCGCTTCAACGACCGGCCCTTCATCTTCGCGCCGGAGGACCTCCCGCTCGCCGCGACGGGCGCCGAGGCCGAGGAGCAGCGGGAGCGGTACGCCAGCTTCCTCGCCGAGGAGGACTGCATCGGTGATCACGTGGGCGGCATCGTCGAGCGCAACACCTGCCGCTTTCCCTGGTTCAACCGCCTCGACATGCGGCTCAGCCGCGACTTCGAGGTGGTGCGGGGCCAGAGGGCGGAGTTCCAGCTCGACCTCTTCAACGTCTTCAACGGCATCGGCTCGCTCTTCTGCGACTCCGACGATCCGAACGAGGATCTTTCGTCCGGTCCGTGCAGCTGGGGCCAGTTCGTCGGCGTCTTCGGCAGCGATCGGAACCTGCTCCAGGTGCAGGGCTTCGACGAGGACGAGCAGCGGATCCTCTACAGCGTGCCGAACACCTTCGCCCAGGAGGGCGTGATCGGTGCCAACCTGCTCATGCAGTTCCAGGCGCGGGTCGCCTTCCGGTACTACTTCTGATCGGCAGGCCGTAGCCGGGCCGGCCACGATCGGCGGCGGAGGAAAACGGAAAGGGGGCGGGCCGATCGGCCCGCCCCCTTTCTCGTTCGCTCGATCCGACGGCCGACGATCCGCCGCGCTCCAGCCCGGGCGGCCGGCGGATCCGGTCCGCCGCCCGGCGGCTCCGGTCCGGTCAGGCGGCGCCTCTCAGGCGGGTCGGGCGGCCGCTTCCTCTTCGTCCAGCGCCTCCACCTCCCGGTCGAAGCGCTCCAGCATCGCCAGCTTCTCGTCGTGGTGGACGAAGCCCGATTCGAATCCCATCCGGGCGATCCGGACCAGCTCGTCCCATCCGAAGCCGAGATGCTCGTGGGCCCGCAGGTATTCGTCGATCAGGGTCGTGCCCGAGACCAGGCGGTTGTCCGTGTTCAGCGTCACCACGAGCCCCTCGTCGAAGTAGAGCCTGAGCGGGTGCTCCTCGAAGGAGGGCACCGCACGGGTCTGGACGTTGGACGTGAGGCAGATCTCCAGGGGGATCCGGAAGTCCTCCACGTAGCGCATCAGCTCCGGGTCCTCGTGGAGCCGGGTCCCGTGCCCGATCCGGTTGGCCCGGCAGTAGTGGAGCGCCTGATGGATCGACTCCGGCCCGTACGCCTCACCGGCGTGGATGGTGGTGGCCATGTTCTTGTTGATGACCGTGAAGAACGCGTCCTTGTGCTTCTTCGCCGGGTAGTTGTACTCGGCTCCGGCGAGGTCGAACGCCACCACCCCCCGCTCCTTGAACGCCACGGTCAGGTCGGCGAGGTCCCGGGAGGTCCCGGGCTCCATGTTGCGGATCCCGCAGATGATGACGGCGGTGCGGATGCCGTACTCCCCCTCGGCCCGGGCGAGCCCGGCCAGGGGGGCCTCCACGGCCGCCGTGAGGGGGAGCTCCCGCTCGGTGTGCAGGATCGGCGAGTACCGGACCTCCAGATAGCGCACCCCCTCGCGCGCGTTGTCCTCCGCCAGCTCGAAGGCGACCCGCTCGAGGGCGTCGGAGTGCTGCAGGAGGGAGAGCGTGACCCGGAACTTGGCGAGGTACTCCTCGAGGTTCCGGGTCCCCTCGGCGCACATGGCCCGCGCGAGCTCTTCCGGGTCCGTGGTCGGCAGCTCCGCGCCCTGCTCACGGGCGAGCTCGACCATCGTCTCCGGGCGGAGACTTCCGTCGAGGTGCACGTGGAGCTCCGTCTTCGGGAGCCGGCGCAGGCGGTCGGGGGTGACGCTCAGCATCCCGGGGCCTCGTCGGCGGAGATGTACCCCTTCTCCACGTCGACCAGCGGAGCCTGGTAGTCGCCCGAGAAGCACGCCTCGCAGAAGGGGCCGTGCTCCTCGACCGCCCCGGTCATCCCGTCGAGCGAGAGGTAGCCGAGCGAGTCGACGCCGAGCTCCTCGGTGATCTCCGCGACCGTCAGCCGGGAGCCGATCAGCTCCTCCTTGCTCGGCATGTCGATGCCGTAGAAGCAGGGGAAACGGACGGGGGGGCTCGCGATGCGGAAGTGGATGGACTCCGCGCCGGCCTCCCGGATGAAGCGGACCAGACTCCGGCTGGTGGTCCCCCGGACGAGCGAGTCGTCGACGACCACGACGCGCCGCCCCTCGAGCACCTCCTTCACCGGGTTGTACTTGACCCGGGCGCCGAAGTCCCGGTCCGCCTGCGTCGGCTGGATGAAGGTGCGGCCGACGTAGTGGTTCCTGAGCAGCCCCAGCTCGAACGGGATCCCGCTCTCCTCGGCGTAGCCGAGCGCCGCGGAGTTCGCGCTGTCGGGCACCGAGATCACCGCGTCGGCCTCGACCGGGTGCTCCCGGGCGAGCTGGCGTCCGAAGGCGCGGCGCGCCCGATCGACGCTCACGCCCCAGACACGGCTGTCGGGACGGGCGAAGTAGACGAGCTCGAAGATGCACGGAGCGGGACGGGGGGCGGGCGGCAGGCTCCGGAGGCGCTCGACCTCGCCCCGTCGGATGCGGAGCACCTCGCCCGGCTCGATCTCGCGCACGAGCTCCGCGCCCAGGATGTCGAGCGCGCACGTCTCGGACACGACGACGTGGCCCTCTCCCTTCCGTCCGAGGACGAGGGGGCGGTAGCCCCGGGAATCCCGCACGGCGTAGAGGGTGTCGCCCACCGAGATCACGAGGCTGAACGCGCCCTCCAGGTGCGTGAGGGCGTCGTCGATCTGCGACTCCACCGACTCGTGCCTGGAGCGGGCCACCAGATGGACGATCACCTCCGAGTCGGAGGAGCTCTGGAAGAGGGCTCCCTCGCCGACGAGGCGCTCGCGGAGGTCGTGGGCGTTCGTGATGTTGCCGTTGTGGCTGATCGTGAGATCGCCCTCCGCGTAGCGCACCACGATCGGCTGCGCGTTCTCGGGTCGACTCCCTCCGGTCGTCGAGTAGCGGACGTGGCCGACGGCGGTGTCTCCCGGAAGGTCGCTCAGCACATCGGCTCCGAAGACGTCGGAGACGAGCCCCGGACCCTTGTGGAGTCGCGCCCGCCCCTCGTCCACGGTGGCGATGCCCGCCGACTCCTGGCCGCGGTGCTGGAGGGCGTAGAGGGCGAGGAACGCGTCCTCCGAGGCGTTCTCGATGCCGGTGATCCCCACCACGCCGCACTCCTCGCGGGGGCGATCGTCGAGGTGGTGGGCCGGGAGGTCCCGGAGCGTCGGAAGCGGCTTCACGGGCTCTCCATCCGTCGGGGGATCGCCCCGAAGTACGCGTCTGCGAGCCGGGCGACCCCGACCTCGACGGAGCCTCTCGGCAGCCGGATCCGGAACGTCCCTCCCGGGGGACCGACGGGACCGAGCTCCCGGGCCGGGATCCCGTGTCGGTGCGCCAGGTGCCGGACCCGCTCGACGTCGGCGGGAGCGCACGAGATCACGACCCGCCCCTGGCCCTCACCGAAGAGACAGGGGACGGCGGCGATCTTGTCCTCCAGGCGGACATCGATGCCGAAGGGGGCGTCGCCGTCTCCGAGCGCCGATTCGGCGAGGGCGATCGCGAGGCCCCCCTCCGCACAGTCGTGCGCCGAGCGCAGCAGGCCCTTCTGGATCATCGCCAGGAGCCCCTGCTGGAGGCGCCGCTCCGCCAGCAGGTCGACGGCGGGCGGCTCGCCCGCGGTGCGCCCCTCGAGGTGGTAGAGGTACTCCGAGCCGCCCATCTCGTCGGTGTTCCGTCCCAGGAGGAGGATCCGGTCGTCCTCGGAACGGAAGGCGTGTCCGACGACCCGCTCCACGTCGTCGACGATCCCGACCATGCCGATCACCGGGGTCGGGTGGATCGCCCTCCCGTCCGTCTCGTTGTAGAAGGAGACGTTGCCGCCCGTCACGGGCGTCTCGAAGAGGCGGCACGCCTCGGCCATTCCCTGGATCGCCTCGCGGAACTGATGATAGATCTCCGGTCGGAGCGGGCTCCCGAAGTTCAGGTTGTTCGTCACCGCCGAGGGGAGCGCACCCACGCACGCGAGGTTCCGGGCCGCCTCGGCCACGGCGATCATCGCCCCGCGGCGTGGATGGAGGTAGCAGTACCGGCCGTTGCAGTCGGTCTTCGCCGCCACGCCCTTCTTCGTGCCGGGGACCCGCACCACGCCCGCATCGCCGCCGGGGCGGAGAACGGTGTTGGCGCGGACGGTGGTGTCGTACTGCTCGTAGATCCACGCCCGGGAGGCGATGTTGGGCGAGGAGAGGAGCGCCAGGAGATCGTCGGTGCGGTCGCCCTGGCGGGTGGCGAGCTCGGAGAGGTCCTCCTGCCGGGCCTCCCGGACCGCCTCCGCCTCCACTCCCTCCCGCTCGTACGTGGGGCAGCCCTCGGTGAGCGGAAGGGCGGGGATCTCCGCCACCACTCGCCCCTCCTCGAGCACCCGGAAGAAGCCGTCGTCGGTGACCCGGCCGATCTCCGCCGCCTCGAGCTCCCACTTCTCCAGGATCCGGCGCACCTCCTCCTCGCGGCCCCGCTTCGCCACCACCAGCATCCGCTCCTGGGACTCGGAGAGCAGGATCTCGTACGGCGTCATTCCCGGCTCGCGAACCGGGACGCGTGCGGTGTCGAACTCGACGCCGGTCCCGGACCGGCCCGCCATCTCGGACGCCGAGGAGGTGAGGCCGGCGGCCCCCATGTCCTGGATGCCCTCGATGTGCCCGCTCCCGATGAGCTCGAGCGAGGCCTCGAGGAGGAGCTTCTCCGTGAACGGATCGCCGACCTGGACCTGGGGCCGCTTCTCCTCCGTCTCCTCGCTGAGCTCCTCCGAGGCGAAGGTGGCCCCGTGGATCCCGTCGCGGCCGGTGCGGGCACCGACCGTCATCAGCGTGTTTCCGACCCCTTCCGCCTCGGCGCGGATCAGCTCGTCGCGACGCAGGAGCCCGAGGGCCATCGCGTTCACGAGGGGGTTCCCCTCGTAGGCGCGATCGAAGTACACCTCTCCGCCGATGTTCGGAATGCCGACGCAGTTGCCGTAGTCGCCGATGCCGCGGACCACGCCGGAGAAGAGATACCGGACCCGGGGCGAGTCGAGGTCGCCGAACCGGAGCGAATCCAGCACCGCGATGGGCCGCGCGCCCATGGTGAAGACGTCGCGCAG
>CAYPDV010000029.1:0-28839 GCA_964409525.1 uncultured Gemmatimonadaceae bacterium | reverse complement strand
ATCCGGGCCTCGGAGCCGAGGAGCGCGGCCAGGCCGAGGCCATCGCCATGAATCTGAGGGAGATGGCGAGGGTGCGGGTGCCCCTCGTCTCCGTCGTGATCGGCGAGGGCGGGAGCGGGGGCGCGCTGGCCCTCGGCGTCACGGATCGGATCCTCATGCTGGAGCATTCGATCTATTCCGTCATCTCGCCCGAGGGGTGCGCGGCGATCCTCTGGCGCTCGGCGGAGCATCGGGAGAAGGCGGCCTCCGCTCTCCGCCTCACCGCCGCCGATCTCGTCGAGCTCGGGGTCGCCGACGAGCGGATCCCCGAGCCGTCCGGGGGTGCCCACTCCGACTGGGACGGGGCCGCCGACGCGCTCGAGGAGGCGCTCGGCCGGCACCTCGACGAGCTGGGTCGGCTGGACGTGGCCGAGCTCCTCCACCGCCGGCACGCGAAGTACGCCGCCATGGGGGCCTGGATCGAAGGCGAGGAGGAGGTGTCACCGACGGACCCCTCGCCGGTGCCCGCCACCAGCTCCCTGGCCGGATCGGGCCCGGCCGGGGACGCCTGAGCGTGGCCGGATTCGCGGAGGTCCGCTTCAAGGGAACGCGGAAGGACTACTACATCTACGACGACCTCGACCTGGCGCCCGGCTCGGAGGTGATCGTCGAGGCCGACCGGGGCGAGGACCTCGGAGAGGTCACGGCGCTCGGGACCGTCGCCGAGCGGAAGTGCTCCTCGTCCGGCGGGTGCTCGACCCCCACTCCCGAGAACCGCGTCCTCCGGCTCGCGGGCCCGGAAGACCTCGACCGCGTGACCGCGCACCGCGCGGACGAGGACCGCGTCCGGAAGGAGACGCGTCGGCTGGTCGAGAAGCACGGGCTGAAGATGAAGGTGACCGAGGCGGAGTGGCAGTTCGACCGGAACCGTCTCCTCATCTACTTCACCGCGGACCGGAGGGTGGACTTCCGCGAGCTCGTCCGGGACCTGGCGAAGACGTTCCGGACCCGCATCGAGCTGAAGCAGATCGGGGTCCGGGACGAAGCCGCGCTTCTGGGCGGCGTCGGCCGCTGCGGCCGTGAGCTCTGCTGCTCCACCTGGCTGCCCGAGCTCAAGCCCGTCTCCCTCCAGCTCGCCAAGGACCAGCGGCTCTCGCTCAACCCCGCGCAGATCTCCGGGTGCTGCGGACGGCTGATGTGCTGCCTCATGTACGAGCACAAGACGTACGTCGAGGCACGGCGGCGCTTCCCCCGCGAAGGGAAGGTCCTGCGCACGGACCGCGGCGAGGAGACGGTGGTGGGGATGGACATCTTCGGCGAGACGATCACGCTCCGCGACGGCGGAGGCGAGCGCCGCACGGTCGCGCTCGACGAGCTGAAGCGGGAGGTGTCGGAGCGCGGCCCGTCACCGACCGGGCCCTCCTCCGGGGGCGGGCGGTGACCTCGAGCCGCTACTATCTCACCACCCCGATCTACTACGCGACCGGGGAGCCCCACCTCGGCCACGCCTTCACGACCTTCCTCGCCGACACGCTCGCCCGCTACCACCGGCAACGGGGCGAGGACGTCCTCTTCCTGACCGGCACGGACGAGCACGGGCAGAAGATCCAGGAGGAGGCGACCCGACGCGGCGTCACGCCGCGCGAGCTGTGCGACGGGATGGCCACGCGCTTCAGGGAGGCGTGGGACCGTCTGGACATCTCCTTCGACCGCTTCATCCGGACCACCGAGGAGGAGCACGTCCGGGTGGTGGAAGCGTTCCTCCGGCGCCTCGAGCGACGCGGGCAGATCTACGAGGACCTCTACCGCGGCTGGTACTGCGTCCACGAGGAGCGCTACTGGACGGAGAAGGACCTCGACCCCGGGCTCGCCTGCCCCGACTGCGGACGGCCGGTCCGGGAGATCGAGGAGAAGAACTACTTCTTCCGGATGAGCGGGCACCAGGAGGCCCTCGTCCGCCACATCGAGGAGAATCCCGGCTGGATCCTCCCCGAATCCCGGCGGAACGAGGTGCTCGGCTTCCTGGAGAAGCCGCTCGAGGATCTCTCGATCTCCCGTCCCCGCAGTCGGGTCTCCTGGGGCATCCCCCTCCCTTTCGACCCCGACCACGTCGCCTACGTCTGGGTGGACGCACTCCTGAACTACGTCACCGCCTCCGGGGCGGTCGAGCCGGACGGCGACGAGGACACCCACGACGATCTCGTCTACCGGGACGACCGCTGGTGGCCCGCCGACCTCCACCTCATCGGCAAGGACATCCTCACCACCCACGCCGTCTACTGGCCCACGCTCCTGATGGGCGCGGGGCTCCCTCTGCCGCGGCGGATCGTGGCGCACGGATGGTGGCTCTCGAGCGGAGAGAAGATGTCCAAGTCGCTGGGCAACGTGGTGGATCCGCTCGAGCTGCTCGACGAGTTCGGAGCCGACGCGGTGCGCTGGTACCTGCTGCGGGAGATGCCGACGCCCGGCGGCGACGCCTCCTACACGCCGGAGCGTTTCCTCACGCGCTACGAGGAGCTCGCCAACATCCTGGGCAATCTCGCCAGCCGCGCGACGTCGATGATCGCCCGCTATCGGGAGGGGCGGGTGCCGGACGCGCCCGACGGGGCCATGGACGCCACCGTCGAGGATACGCTCCGGGAGGTCGCCCGTGCGATGGACGAGTACCGGGTCCACGACGCCCTCGCACACGCGATGGAGCTCGCACGAGCCGCGAACGGGTACGTGGAGGAGCGCGAGCCGTGGGCGCTGGCGAAGGATCCGTCGGCGGCCACCGCTCTCGACGAGACGCTGGCCACGCTCGCCCGCGTCCTCGTCCTCCTGTGCGCGCTGTTCCGTCCGGTCCTTCCCCGGAAAACCCGGATCCTGGCGGAAAATCTCGGTCTGGACGACGTACCGACGCTCGCAGAGGCGCGAACCATCGGGATCGCCGGACGGGAGGTACGCAAGGTGCCCCCGCTCTTCCCGAAGCCCGAGCCGGCCCGCTGAGGAACCCCCCGGCACGCGGCCGACGGGTTCGGGCCCTCCGCTTGACTTTCCGTGCCGTGTCCGGTTGAATGTCCCTTTGGGCGAAATGCTTGACAGGCACCGCCCACTCGCAGGATGTTGGCCCTGTAAACAATTGTTTCGAAGACGCGCGCCGCACGCCGCGGCGCCCTCGCGCCTTCTGCTCCGGAGTCACCCGCCCGATGACGGGAGACCGATGGACCTTCCTCGTCCTCCGCGACGGAGGAAGCCCCCTTCGCCAGTTCAGCGTCGCTCGCCGTACCGTCCATTACGGCGTCGGGGCGGTCACCGCCCTCGTCCTCCTGGCGGGTAGCGTCACGGTCCGGGCGGGGATCGATGGGACGTCGTGGGTGCATGCGCAGCGGCTGGAGCGGGAGAACGTCGCGCTCGTCCGCGAGCTCGACTCCGTCCGCGATCACGTGGATCGCCTCGAGACCGACCTCCGCGGGCTCTCCCAGCAGGACGACCGCTTCCGCACGCTCGCCGGTCTCGACCCGATCGACGCGGAGGTCTACCAGGTGGGGATCGGAGGGCCGGGAACGCCCTCGCCCCGCGAGCACCCCCTCTCGGAGATCGACCCCGAGCTCGGCGAGGCCGCCTTCGCCATGCGCTACGATCTCGACGCGCTGGAGCGGCGGGCACGGCTCCTCAGCGAGAGTCTCTCGGAGGCGACCGACAGCCTCCAGGCCCACCGGGAGCTCCTCGAATCCACCCCCTCCATCCTTCCGACCCGCGGGTGGATCAGCAGCCGCTTCACCTCTTCGCGCCGCCACCCGATCCACAACCGGACCCTTCCGCACCAGGGGGTCGACATCGCGGCGCCGCGGGGCACCCCGATCCTCGCCGCCGCCTCTGGCGTGGTCACCATCTCCGGTCGGGACGGGGGGTACGGGCTGATGGTGGAGATCGACCACGGCTACGGCTTCACCACCCGGTACGGACACGCATCGCGCCTCCTCGTGCGTCGCGGCGAGCGGGTCCGCAGGGGCGACGTCATCGCCCACGTCGGACAGACCGGGCTCGCCACCTCCTCGCACCTCCACTACGAGGTACGAGTGAACGGCGACCCGCAGAACCCGGTCGACTTCCTCCTCAACCACGAGTGATCCGGGGTCCTCTCCACCGGATGGGCCGGAACCGAAGCGCCCGGTAGCTGTAGGGT
The DNA here is from genome assembly GCA_964409525.1 of uncultured Gemmatimonadaceae bacterium. Taxonomy (GTDB): domain Bacteria; phylum Gemmatimonadota; class Gemmatimonadetes; order Longimicrobiales; family Gaopeijiaceae; genus CAYPDV01. The sequence continues at coordinate 24,692 of CAYPDV010000029.1, read as the reverse complement.
GAGGGACACTAGGGGCGCCCGAGGGCGCTTCCTCTCCTTCACCCCTCGGCCCCTCCGGTAGCCTCCCGCAGTGACGATCCTCCTCATCCTCCTCGGGGCGCTCGCGCTCCTCGACCCCGAGCCCCTCCGCCCCGCCGCCGTGCTGGGGCCGGACGGCGGACCCCGCGTGGTCCACCTCGAGACTCCGGGATCGCCCGCCGTTTCCCTCCGCCTCACGGTGCCCTTCGTGGAGGGGCCCTCCGAGACGGGTGCGGGCCTCCTCGTCCGGGAGCTCGCCCGGGGCCGCGTCGAATCGGCGCTCCGGCCGCTCGGCGCCCGCTCCCTCGTCGAGCGGACGTCGAGGGGGCTGGTCGTGACGGTGACCGGCTCTCCCGCCCATCTCGACGAGCTCGTCGCCGCCCTCCGCGTCGCCGTCGATCCTCCGACCACGGCGCGACTCGGGCTGATGCGGGCGAAGGCGGCGGCCCGCACCTCGGCGGAGCGGATCTTCGAGACCCCGGGCGGCGCCCTCCTCGCCGGTCTCCGGGACAGGGTGCTTCCCGATCTTCCGCCCATGGTCGGCCGGCCGGACGCGGTCGACAGCCTCGACGCCGACGCGCTGGAGGCGTTCTGGGCGCGGACCCACCAGCCGGAGCACATGAGCGTGGTGGCGGCGGGGGCGCTCGACCCTGCCGAGCTCGCGCGTGCGCTGCGCGGCATCGGCGCCCCGCCCGATCGACGGGCCCCGCCTCCCGAGGAGGGTCGCCGCCTCTCCAGCCCGCCTCCCGAGGTCCTCCGCCACTGGTACGCACAGGCGTGGCCGGCCGGAAGCCCGGAGGACCCACGAGCCACGGTGCTCGCCGCGCTCGTCTCGCGCAGGGTGGAGCAGGTGCGGGGGCGGGGCACGGAGCTCGGGGTGGAGGTCTGGGAGATCGGCGGACAGAACCTCCTCGTGGTCGCGGGCGGCGCGTACCCCCCCGGGGCGGCCGCCCTCAGGCGGCGGGTGGCGGGATTCCTCCCCGAGCTGGAGGGCGCCCTCGACGAGGAAGAGGTCCTGGACGCGGTCGAGCGGGTCCGGCGGGACCTGCTCATCCGCGCCCGCAGCGTGGAGGGGATGGTGGTGGTGGTCGGCCGGACCCTCGACTCCACGGACGATCCCGAGGCCGCGTGGCGCTTCCTCGAGAACCTCCGCCGGGTCGACACGGAGGCGCTGGAGGACTTCCTCACCGAGATCCTCTCTCTCAGCCCCCTCCGCCACGAGATCCGGCCGTGAGCGCCCGACGTCGGCTCGCGGCGCTCCTCCTCGCCGTCCTCCCCGGCCTCCTTCCCGGAGCCGGCGCGGCGCAGCTCGCCGCGCCGCACGTCCGGGCTCTCGGGGTCGAGGCGCGGCCCGGCGGCACCGTCGTCGCCGTGACCGTCGGAGTGCCCTCGGGCTCCGCCCAGGACCCCGACGACGAGGAGGGAACGGCGTATCTCCTCGCCCACTCCCTCGCCCGGATGGCGGATTCGATCCTCGGTGACCGGTCGGGAGCCGTGCGGGTGGACGTGGGGCGGGAGCGCACCCTCTTCACGCACCTCGCTCCACCGGAGCGTTGGCGGGAATCCCTCTGGGTGATCTCCTCGGTGCTCTTCCAGCTCCCCGTCGAGGAGTGGGCGCTCGAGGAGGCGCGCGAGGATCTCCTCCGCGACTTCGGATTCGAGGCGGGCGCGCCGGTGCGGGAGTTCGAGGAGGAGACGTACCGCACCCTCACCAGCGCCCTCGACCCCTGGGCCCTGCCGCCCCGGGGCTTCCTCCACACGGTCCGGAACGTGGACCGGAGCGACCTCCGCCGCTTCCATCGGACCCGCTACACCGCAGACCGGGCGGCGGTGGCGCTGGTCGGCCCGCTCGACGAGGAGGACGCGGTCGAGGCGGCTCCGGCGTCCGTGGCGATGAGCCCCGTCGGGGTTCTCGCAGGCCGTCCGCCGGAGCACGCCGGCCGCGACGGGAGGCGGGGCCGGCTGACCTGGCTCGCCGGCGACCGCCTCTCGCTCGTGCGCGAGATCACCAACGCCTGGATCGCCGTCGGGCTCCCGGCCCCGCGGGAGGCGTCGCGTACCGAGCTCGAGGTGCTGGCGCGCGTCCTGGAGGAGCGGCTGAACCCGGCGACGCCGCAGGCGGGAATCTACCGGGCCGAGGTGCGCCTGGAGGATTCACCCGACGGGCCGATCGTCCTCGTGCTCGCCGCGACGGCACCCGAGTCGGCGGACCGGTGGGAGCGGGAGATCCTCGACGCCGTCCGCAGCCTCTCGGAGCGGGAGCCGCACCCGTCGTTCATGCGAGCGTGGCGCGAGCGGACCCGGTCGGCGCACGCGCTCGAGGAGATGCTCCCCGAGGGCCGCTCCTCGCGCATGGTGCGCGACCTGCTGCGGGAGGGGAGAGTGCGGGACGCGGACGCCGAGCTGGACGCACTCACCCCCGCGGACCTCCACGCGCTCGCACGCTCCCTGGGCGAGCCGCGGGTGCTCGTCCTCGGCCCGGACCTGAACGGGGACCGCTGAGCACGCCGGCCGACGGGATCCGCCGCTGCCCTCGCGTCGGGCGTCGTGGACCGCCACGCTTGATGCCACCTCCGCGGCCGTCTAACTTCTCCGCGGAATCTCCCGACTACAGGATGAGAAGATGAAGCGGAGCAACGGGTTCTGGACCCTCCTCCTTCCACTGGCGCTCGCCGCCTGCGGGGGCACGGACGTGGTGGCGACGGTCGCGATCGACGTGCACGATCCCGAGAGCGACGAGACGGTCGAACGGGCGCTCCCCGGTGTCGAGGTGCAGCTCCTGCCCTACGACCGGGACGTGATCTTCGACTCGCTCGCCGAGGCGGCGGCCGCCGATGAGCCGGAAGTGCCCGAGGAGATCCAGGAGATCCAGGACAGCATCCGCTTCTATCGGGATCAGTGGCAGGAGGCGGACGCCCGCTGGAGCGTGCTCCGGGACACGCTCCAGAACATCAGCCAGGAGCTCCGACGGCTGAACCGTGGTGAAGGGCGCTACCGCGTCCTGTTCCGGGACTTCCAGGACATGGAGGGTCAGTTCCAGAGGGTGGAGGACCGTCGGGACGACGCCTTCGAGCGGTTCACCGAGCTCCAGCGCTCCGTCGCGCAGCAGACCCAGGAGCTCAGGATCCGCCGGGAACAGTGGGAGGAGGAGGCCTTCTCGGACGCCCCCCAGGTGATACAGGCGCGCATCGAGGAGAGCAGGCGCCAGCCGCGGGTGGATACCACGAACGCGGAGGGGGTGGTACGGTTCCGCGGTGTCCGCTCGGGTGAGTGGTGGCTGCACGCCCGCAACGAGCTCCCCTACTCCGAGCTCTACTGGAACGTCCCCGTCGAGGTCGAGGGCGACGTGGCCAGGATCCGCCTCGACCGCGACAACGCCGAGGTGCGGCCGAAGCTGTAGGAGGCCGTCGAAGAAGTACGGGGCCGCCTCCCGCCCGGCCCGAGGCACGGACGCCCCGGTCTCTCCTGGAGGCCGGGGCGTCCGTACGTCGGGAGACGGCGTACGAATTGCACCCGCACGGAACCGGTCGCCTCGACCGGGGGTCCACTCTTAGGCCTTCTAGGAGCGCCGGTCGCCGGGAGCCGCTCACGGGAGAGGGAGATGACCAGGGAGTTCGGACACGGGAACCCCTCGCTGGAGCTGGACGGCGAGGGCATCGGCTGGATCACGTTCGACGACTCCGAGCGGAAGGTGAACCTCCTCACCGAGGAGGTGATGCGCCGCCTCGGCGAGCTCGCGCAGGAAGCGCGTGCGCTGGCCGCGAGCGGTCAGCTCCGGGCGCTCGTGGTGCGGAGCGCCAAGCCACGGAGCTTCATCGCGGGAGCGGACGTCGACCAGATCCGCTCCATCGAGGATCCGTCCGAGGGCGAGCGGGCGTCGCGGCTCGGGCAGGACGTCTTCGCCGAGATCGAGACGATCGCCGTGCCCACCGTGGCCGCGATCCACGGAACCTGCCTCGGCGGCGGAACCGAGCTCTCGCTGGCCTGTCGCTACCGGCTCGCGTCCGACTCCGACGCCACCCGCATCGGACTTCCCGAGGTGCAGCTGGGCATCCTCCCGGCCTGGGGCGGCACGACCCGGCTTCCCCGCCTGATCGGGCTCCAGGCCGCGCTCCAGCTCCTCCTGACGGGAGACCGGGTGAGCGCCCGGCGGTCGAAGCGTCTGGGGCTCGTCGACCGGGTGCTCTCCTCGGTCGACTTCGAGGCGCAGGTGCGCGCGTTCGTGCAGGAGCGCCTCGAGGAGGGGCCGACCTCCACCGGAGCCGACCGGGGGCTCGTCCGTCGGCTGGCCGAGGACACCTGGCCGGGCCGTCGCCTGGTCCTGGCGGCGGCGCGGAGACGAGTGATGAAGCGGACCGGAGGCCACTACCCCGCCCCGCTCCGGATCCTCGACGTCCTGAAGGACGGACTCGGCGTGTCGCCCGAGAAGGCCTTCGCCCTGGAAGCGAGGACCGCGGGCGAGCTGATCGTGTCGAGCGTCAGCAAGAATCTCATCCACGTCTTCCAGCTCCGCGAGCGAGCCCGGAAGGGGAACGGCGTCGGCGCCGAGGTCGAGGCCCGCCCCGTGGAGCGGGTCGGAATCCTCGGCGCGGGCGTGATGGGGGGCGGCATCGCCCAGCTCCTCTCCTACAAGGGTCGTCGGGTGCGGATGAAGGACATCGAGCACGACGCGGTGCGTGGCGGACTCCGGCACGCGCGCTCCCTCTTCGACAAGGCCGTCGAGAAGAAGAAGATGGACCGCGGCGAGGCCGAGGCGGCGATGAAGCGGATCTCGGGGGGAACGGAGTACGAGGGATTCGGCACCGCGGACGTGGTGATCGAGGCGGTCGTCGAGCGGATGGACGTCAAGCGCGAGGTGCTGCGGGAGACGGAGTCGAGGGTTCGGGAGGACGCCGTGCTCGCGACCAACACCTCCTCGCTCTCGATCGACGAGCTCGCCGAGGCGCTCGAGCGCCCCGGGTCGTTCGGGGGGATGCACTTCTTCAACCCGGTCCACCGGATGCCTCTCGTCGAGGTGGTGCGCGGCGCGGCCACCGACGACGTCACGGTCGCGACCCTCTACCGCTTCGCCGTCGACCTCGGGAAGGTGCCGGTGGTGACCGCGGACGGCGCGGGCTTCCTCGTGAACCGGATCCTCGGTGCCTACCTGAACGAGGCGGGGTGGCTGCTCGCGGAAGGGGTGTCGGTGGAGGCGATCGACGGCGCGGCCGAGGCGTTCGGGATGCCGATGGGGCCGCTGCGGCTCGTCGACGAGGTCGGCATCGACGTCGCGCGCCACGCCGGCGAGAGCCTCCACGAGGCGTTCGGAGAGCGCATGGCGCCCGCCCCGCCCCTGGTCGCCATCGGCGAGACGGATCGGCTCGGGAAGAAGGGAGGGCTCGGCTTCTACCGGTACGACGACGGGAAGCCGGACGGCGTGGACGAATCCGTCTACGAAGCCCTGGGTGACGCCGTCCCCGGCGAGCGGAAGGAGACGGGCGACCGGAGGATCCGTGCCCGACTCGTGCTCTCGATGATCAACGAGGCCGCCCGGATCCTGGAGGACCGCATCGTTCGGGACGCCGGAGACGTGGATCTGGGCATGGTGATGGGCACCGGGTTCCCGCCCTTCCGCGGCGGGCTCCTCCGATTCGCCGACGACGTCCACCCCCGGACCGTCCTCACCCGCCTCGAGGACCTGGAAGCGACGGTCGGGTCCCGCTTCAGCCCCGCTCCGCTCGTCCGAGAGCTCGCGGAGCGGGACCAGGGCTTCTACGACGCCTTCCCGGCCCGTGGATAGGATCGCCGGCATCGTCCCGTGCGCCGGCCGCTCCACCCGCATGGGAAGTCCCAAGCCATTGCTCGACGCGGGCGGCCCGACCTTCCTCGAGCGGGTCGTGCGGGCGCTCGGCAGGGGCGGGTGCCGGCCGCTGATCGTGGTGGTGCGGGAGCCCGAGGGGCCGATCGCGGCCACCGCCCGGGCGGCGGGAGCCGAGGTCGTCGTCAACGAGGACCCCTCGGAAGGTCCGATCTCGTCGCTCCGTGCGGCGGTCCGCGTCCTCCCCGGCGACGTGGCGGGGTGCGCCTTCCTGCCGGTCGACCATCCCCTGGTCGAGGGCGAGACCGTGCGCATGCTCGTCGACGCCCTCCGGATCGGCGACAAGCCCCCATGGGCTGTCGTTCCGTCGTTCCGCGGCGATCGCGGCCACCCGGTCCTCTTCGGCCGGAGCGTCTTCGACGAGCTCCTCCACGCCGAGCTCGAGGAGGGTGCCCGCACTCTGCTCCACCGGCACCTGGATCGGACCCGGGAGATCCCCGTGGAGGACGAGGGGGTCGTGACGGACATCGACACCCTCCCGGAATACCGGCGCCACTTCCCGGATGCGTACCGGAAACGCTTCCATGGGCGGTGAGTCGGCGGCGAGCCGGGAGGACGACCGGCGGCTCTCCCCGCCCGCGGCCGCCCGCATCCTGCTCGAGGACCTCGAGTCCGGCGCCGAGAGCGCGCTCGTCCTCCTCGTGGGCGGCGGAGAGGGGCGGCCGGGAACCCGGATGGTGATCTCGGATCGAGGGGTGCGGGGAAGTCTCGGATCGTCCGCGGCGGACCGGGCGGCGCACGACCTGGTGCGCTCCGGGGCGGCCCCGGGGCTCCACGCCGTCGGAACCGGCGCGGACGAGGTGCGCCTCTACCTGGAGCGCCATCGTCCCCGGGGCGAGCTGGTGGTCGTGGGGGCGGGCCACATCGCGCGTCCGCTCGCCACCCTCGGAGACCTTCTCGACCTCCGTGTGACGGTCCTCGACGATCGAGCCGGCTTCGCCACCCGCGAGCGGTTTCCGGAGGCGGACCGGGTGCTCCGGATCGACTTCTCCCGGCCGTTCGCGGACGTGGAGATCGGCCCTCGAACGCGGCTCGTGCTCGTGACGCGGGGTCACAAATACGACTACGAGTGCCTCCGGCGCGTCCTCGGCGTGGACCCTGCGCCGGCATACCTCGGGATGATCGGGAGCCGGAGACGGGTGAGGGCGACCTTCGAGCAGCTCCTGGCCGAGGGATTCGAGCGCGCCGATCTCGCCCGCATCCGCGCCCCGGTCGGCCTCGACATCGGGGCGGAGACTCCCGAGGAGATCGCGGTGGCCGTCGCCGCCGAGCTCGTGCTCCTGGGCCGGGGAGGGAGCGCGCGTCCGCTGCGGGACGTGGAGCGGGTCGCCGAGCGGTTCTTCCCGGAGGACGGCGCGCCCCGGGGGGTCGGGGGGCCGGCCGCGATCGAGGCCCGGGGAGCACCCACCGAGCCCGAGGAACGCCGCCTCTACGGCTCGCTGGCGGGGAGGGAGGGCCGGGAGCCGGCGGCTCTCGCGACCGTCGTGCGGACCCGCGGGTCCACGCCGAGGAAGGTGGGCGCGAAGATGCTGGTGCTGCCGGGAGAGCGCCTCGTGGGCACCGTCGGGGGCGGCTGCGGCGAAGCGGAGGTGATCCGCGCGGGGCGCGAGGTGCTGGCCGGGCGCGAGCCCCGGATCGTCACCGTGGACCTGACGGAGGACCTCCTCTCGCTCAGCCCCGCCGTCTGCGGCGGGATCCTCGAGGTCTTCGTCGAGCCGGTGGAGTCGGTGGACGCCAGGCCGTGAGCCGGGCTCCCCTGGTCCGCATCCACTACCGGCGCCCTCCGGACAGCGAGCAGGTCTTCCGGCAGCACCTGGTGGAGGACCGCCCGGAGGTGAAGGTGACGCTCGCCCGGCGCATGTCGCTCGACCGGCCGCTGGAGATCGGGGGCCGCACCGCCCTCGAGGACGGATCCGACGCGGTCTGGTTCACCTTCCCCGGGGCGTGGCACGACATCGGGCGCTTCCACCGGGCGGACGGGACCTTTACGGGCGTCTACGCGAACGTGCTCACCCCCGCGGATCTCGGAGAAGACGGCGTCTGGCACACGACCGACCTCTTCCTGGATCTCTGGATCGCGCCGGAGGGGCGCCTCTCGGTGCTCGACCGGGAGCAGCTCGCGGAGGCGGTCGAGCGCGGGTGGATCGAGCCTGCCACCGCGCGGAGAGCCCGGGACGAGGCGGCACGCCTGGTCCGCCGCTACCGCGACGGCGAGTGGCCGCCGCCGATCGTGGAGGAATGGACCCGCGAGCGCGCCCTGGAGGCGCTCGGAGGAGAGGCGTCCGGCTCGTAGCGCGACCCGTCGTGCCTCCTCGGCGGGCTCCTACGCCTCCGGGCCGTCCTCCTCTCCCCCGTCCTCCGACTCGACCCGGTACGCGCCGCAGAGGCGCCCGACGTCCACGTGGAGCCGCTTCAGGACGGCGGGCTCCTCACGCAGGCAGTCGATCAGGCGCTCGTAGCCCTCGAGAACCTCCGCGGGCAGCGTGATCTCCTCGCGGTGATAGGCGCCCTCATCCACGAAGATGAGTCGGATCGTCGCGACCTCGACGGTCACGACCCCTCCTCCGCTTCGCCTCCGGCCTCGGCCGCGTCGTCGGCCTCGTCGGCCGCCCCGGCTTCACCCGCGGAAGCGCCGTTCTCCTCCGCGCGCACCCGCTCGACGGTTTCCCGGATCTCGTCGTAGGTGCTCTGCTGAACCCGGATCGGCATACCCGATCGCCCTCGGACGAGGACCGTCGGGGTGCCCGGGATGCGGAGCTCGAGGGCCAGGCGCCGGTTGGCGGAGACGACGTCCGCGAACCGGTCGCTCCGGATGCATGACTCGAACTCCGACTCGTCGAGCCCGAGCCCGGCGGCGTAGTCCACGAAGTCTCCGACGGGCGACGAGCGGTGCGCCCAATCCCCCTGCCGGCGGAAGAGCTCGTCGTGGTAGTCCCAGTAGCGGTCCTGATCACCGGCGCAGCGGGCCGCCCGGGCGGCGACGAACGCGTTGGGGTGCATCTGTACGAGGGGGAAGTCGTAGAAGACGTAGCGGGCCTCCCCGGTCTCGACCAGACCGGCATCGACCTGCGGCGCGACCGATGCCGCGAAGGCCCGACACGCCGGGCACTGGTAGTCGGCGAACTCCATGATCGTGACGGGCGCGGAGGGATCGCCCTTCGACACCCCCTGCGCGAGTTCCACGAGCCGGTTCGGATCGTCCAGCCCCTCGACCTCGCCCGGCTCCGTCGCCGTGGAGTCGAAGCGTCCCGACCCGAGATTGTAGGTGATGATGCCGATCCCGACGACGGCCACCACCGCCAGCACGATCCAGAGGGGGCGCCGGTCCGGGCCACCGTCGTCACGCCCCTGCCGGCGCGCACGTCGTCGAGCCGCTCGATTCTCTCTGTCTGCCACGTCCGATCCTCGTCCGGGGTCCGCTTGTGACGGGGCGGTGCTACACGCCCTCGCCGTCCAGGATCCAGTCCACCAGGTCCTCTGCGCCGCTCAGGTCGGGGACGACCCGGTCCGGCTCCGCTCGCTCCAGCTCTTCGACCGGAAAGCGCCCGGTGGCGACCGCGAGGGTGCGGCACCCCCCGTGTCGACCGCACGCCACGTCGCGCGGCGTGTCACCGATGACGATCACGCAGTCCGGCGGCACCTCGATGCCCCAGCGCTCCCGCGCTCGCGCCAGGACCAGGCTCGGCAGCCGGTTGCGGCGCTCGTCGTCCGAGCCGAATCCGCCGACTTCGAACCGCTCGAACGGGAGCCCCCCGGCTCGCAGCTTGAGGCGCGCTCCCGGCCGTATGTTGCCGGTCAGGAGCCCGAGACGGACCCCCTCCTCCGCCTCCAGGGCGTCGAGGACCCGCTCGACCCCCGGGAGTACCCGGACCGGCGCGTCGGCGAGCCTCGCCTCCATCTCGTCGAGGTAGCGCCGCCAGAGCGCCGGAAAGCCGTGGTCGATCTCCTCGTCCGCCAAGCCCGCCCCCCGCAGGAGCTCGCGGGCGATCTGCGGATCCGTCTTTCCGGAGAACTCGTGCCCCTCGATCGTGCCCGCCGTGCCGAAGACCTCGAGGAGCGCGGCGTGGAAGGCCGCCTTCGCCGGCCCGCCGGTGACCAGGGTGCCGTCGATGTCGAAGACGACGAGCCGCCGCACGCTCACGGCCGCACCGCCCGGAGCACCGCTTCCTCGAGCATCCGAGCCGCGACGCTCCCGAGCGCGAGCACCTCGGCCGGTGTCGGAGGAGGGGTGGCGGGCCCGGGCGCGGTAGAGAGCGCGAAGCAGATATCCCCGTCGAAGGGGGTGAAGGAGGGAACGATCCTCCGGGCCAGGCCCGCGCCGGCGGTCCGGAGCATCCGGCCCAGCTCCACCGGCCCGAGCGGGGCGTCGGTCGCCACGACGGCGAGCGTGGTGTTCTCGCCCGGGCGCGGGCCGGCGCTCGCGTCGCCGGCGTCGCGCCGGCCGCGCCCACCGGCCGGCCCCTCGCCGCCCGGCGCGCCGGCCTCGCCGGCCCGCTCCCGACCCCCGAAGCCGCCGCGGAGCCCGCCCTCGCCGACGAGCCGCACCGAATCCAGGAAGCCGCCGTCCGGGTCGCGGGCCCCGGCCACGATCCGCCCGGTTCCGTCCACCACGTCGCCGACCGCGTTCACCACCGCGAGTGCGCCCACCCTCCACCCCTCCAGCGAGGTGGCGGCGCTGCCCACGCCGCCGGGTGAGGCCCACTCCGGGCCGGCGATCTTTCCGACCCGCGCGCCCGTCCCCGCTCCCACCCTGCCCGCGGGGACGGGAGCGTCCGTCGCGGCGTCGCACGCGGCGCGACCGGTGTCCGGACCGGGGCGCTCGACGTCCGGGGCCAGGTCGTAGAGCACGGCCGCGGGGACGATGGGCACCGGCACGACCCGGGTGGCGAAGCCGCGGCCCCGCTCCTCCAGCCATCCCACCACCCCGTCGGCCGCGGCGAGACCGAAGGCCGATCCGCCCGTCAGCAGCAGGGCGTCGATCTCCTCGACCAGGTGGTGCGGATCGAGGGCGTCCAGCTCACGGGTCCCGCTCGCCGTGCCCCGCACCTCGGCCGCCGCCCGGAAGGGGCCGAGGACCACGGTGCACCCGGACCCGCCGCCGGGCACCTGGGCGTGGCCGACCCGGAGACCGGGAACGGAGGTCAGGGTGTCGTTCGGTGCGCTCATCGGAGAAGGGGGGCCGTCCGGTGAGTCATCCGACGAGTCGCCCGAAGAGCGACGGATCGAGGTTTCCGCCGCTCAGCACCACGGCCACCCGTCCGCCGTCCGTCCGGATCCGACCGGCCCGGAGGGCGGCCACGCCCGCCGCGCCCGAGAACTCCACCACGACCTTCCGGCGAAGGAGGAGGTGACGCGCCGCGTCCACGATGTCGCCGTCGTCCACAGTCACCACCTCGTCCGCGAGCTCACGCACGTGCCGGAAGGTCACCGCCCCGGCCCGCACGGGCGCCAGCCCGTCGGCCACCGTGTCGACCCCGTCCAGGGTGACCGGCCTGCCCGCTTCGAGCGCGGCGGACATCGAGGCCGCGCCGGTCGGCTCCACCCCGATCACCCGCGCGCGGGGGCGGAGCGCCCGCACGACCGCCGCGCACCCGGCCACGAGGCCGCCGCCCCCGACCGGCACCACCAGAAGGTCGACCTCCGGCCACTCCTCCACGACCTCGAGGCCCACCGTTCCCTGCCCCGCCACCACGGCGGGGTGGTCGAAGGGGGGCATCATCGCCAGCCCCCTCTCCTCGGCGATCCGCTCCGCCCGGGCGCGCCGCTCCTCCGAGGTGGTGCCCTCCAGGACGACCTCGGCCCCCAGCCGCTCGGCCCCCTCCCGCTTCACGCCGGGGGCGGTGGTCGGCATCACCACGACGGCCGGCACGCCGCGCCGTGCGGCCGCGAGCGCGACCGCCTGCGCGTGGTTGCCCGACGAGTAGGTGATCACCCCCCGCCGGACCGCCTCGTCGGAGAGCCCGGAGAGGAAGGTCCACGCCCCGCGCACCTTGAAGGAGCCGCCGGGCTGGAGCGACTCGCACTTGAGCCGCACCTCGGCTCCGACCTCCTCGGAGAGGGCCGGGTCGGGAAGGAGCGGGGTCCGGAGCGCGACGCCTTCCAGCCCGGCCGCCGCGTTCCGCACCCGGTCGAGGGAGACGAGCTCCTTCCCCCGGCTCAATCCGCCTCCTCGCCCGCCTCCTCCGCGGCCCCGACCTCCTCCGCGGCCTCGACTCCTCCCTCCTCCGAGGACGCGACCGGCTCACGGACGCCGGCCTCGTCGCCACCGGCTTCCCGGGCCTCCTCGGCCGAGCGCTCGAGCGCCTCGGCCTCGACCTCGTCGTCGGTCTGGTCGTCGACCAGGATCCGGGCCACGTCCATCACCCGGTCGCCCTCGTCCAGGTTGATGAGGCGCACGCCCTGCGTGGCGCGGCCGATGACCCGGATCTCGTCGACCTTCTGTCGGTTCACCACCCCGTTCCGGGTGATGATCATGAGCTGGTCGTCCGGGATCACCCCCTTCACCGCGACGACCTTCCCCGTCTTCTTCGACGTCCGGATGTTGATCACCCCCTTCCCGCCCCGCCGCTGGAGCCGGTAGGCGTCCACCTCGGAGCGCTTGCCCATGCCCTTCTCGGTGACGACCAGCAGGGTGGAGTCGGGCCGCGACAGGACGACCATCCCGACGACCTCGTCGCCCTTCGAGAGCCGGATCCCCCGGACCCCCTGCGTCACCCGGCCCATCACCCGGGCGTCCGACTCGTGGAAGTGGATCGCCATCCCGTCGCGGGTGGCGAGCAGGATCTCGTTGTCGCCCTGGGTGAGCTGGACGTCGATCAGCTCGTCGCCCTCACGGATGTTGATCGCGTTCAGGCCGACCGACCGCACGTTCCCGTAGTCGGAGAGCGCGGACTTCTTCACCGTGCCCTGCCGGGTGCAGAACATGAGGTACATGTCGTCGACGAACTCCCGCACCGGCACCACCGAGGCGATCTCGTCGTTCGGATCCAGGTTCAGGAGATTGACGATGGGCTTGCCGCGCGAGTGGCGGCTGGACTGCGGAATGCGCCACACCTTGACCCAGTGGCACTGCCCCGAGCGGGTGAAGATCATCAGGTAGTCGTGGGTCGAAGCCACGAAGAGGTGCTCGACCCAGTCCTCGTCCTTCGTGCCCATGCCCTGCAGCCCCCGGCCGCCCCGCCGCTGCGCGCGGTAGGTGTCCATGCTGATCCGCTTCACGTATCCGTCGTGGGACACGGTGATCACCATGATCTCCTCGGCGATCAGGTCCTCGATGTCGAGGTCGGCGCGCTCGCCGATGATCTCGGTGCGGCGGTCGTCGCCGTACTTCTCCGAGATCTGCAGGAGCTCCTCCTTCACGATCTCCATGCGGCGCTCGCGGCTCTCCAGGATCTCCTGCAGGCCCGCGATCGTGGCACGGACCTCCTCCAGCTCGGACTCGAGCTTCTCCATCTCGAGACCGGTGAGGCGGGCCAGGCGCATGTCGAGGATCGCCTTCGCCTGCCGCTCGGACAGCTCGAAGCGCTCCTGGAGCCGCCCGGACGCCATGTCGGTGTCGTCCGAGCCGCGGATGATCTTGATCACCTCGTCGATCCGGTCGACGGCGATCTTCAGCCCCTCGAGGATGTGCTCCCGCTCCTGGGCCTTCTGCAGATCGTGCTCGCTCCGCCGCACCACCACCACGTGGCGGTGGTCGATGAAGTGCAGCAGCATCTCCCGGAGCCCCATCACCTTCGGCACGCCGTCCACCAGGGCCAGGAGGATGGTCCCGAAGGTGGACTGCATCTGCGTGTGCTTGTAGAGCCGGTTCAGGACGATCTGCGGAATCGCGTCCCGCTTCAGCTCGATCACGATGCGCATGCCGTCGCGGTCCGACTCGTCCCTCATGTCGCGGATGTCGGTCAGCTTCTTGTCCCGCACGAGCTGCGCGATCTGCTCGATGAGTCGGGACTTGTTGACCATGAAGGGGATCTCGGTGACGACGATCCGCTCGCTGTTGACGTCGAGCTGCTCGATTTCGGCCTTCGCCCGCATGACGACGCGGCCGCGGCCGGTGCGGTACGCCTCCCGGATGCCCTCGCGACCGCAGATGTAGCCCCCGGTCGGGAAGTCGGGGCCGCGGACGATCTCCTCGAGCATCTCCTGCGGGGTCTCCGGGTCGTCGATCAGGGCCACGACACCCTCGACCACCTCCCGGAGGTTGTGCGGTGGGATGTTGGTGGCCATTCCCACCGCGATCCCGGAGGAGCCGTTCACCAGGAGGTTGGGAACGGCCGAGGGAAGCACCGTCGGCTCCTTCAGACGCCCGTCGAAGTTGTCGACGAAGGCGACGGTGTCCTTGTCGATGTCCGACAGCATCTCGATGGCGAGCGGCGTGAGCCGGGCCTCGGTGTACCGGTACGCCGCCGCGGAGTCGCCGTCGATCGAGCCGAAGTTGCCCTGGCCGTCGACGAGGGGATACCGGAGCGAGAACTCCTGGACCATGCGGACCATGGAGTCGTACACCGCCGAGTCGCCGTGCGGGTGGTACTTGCCGAGCACCTCTCCGACGACCGTCGCGCTCTTCTTGTAGGCGCGCCCCGGAGAGAGTCCGAGCTCGCTCATGGCGTAGAGGATCCGGCGGTGGACCGGCTTCAGCCCGTCGCGCACGTCCGGAAGCGCCCGCTGGACGATGACGCTCATCGAGTAGTCGATGAACGACTCGCGCATCTCGTCCTCGAGCAGCCGGGCCAGCACCCGCTCGCCCCGCTCGTCGATCATCTCGAAGGCGCCGCCGGGCAGACCTTCGCCGTCGCCGTCCACTCCGCCGATGCCGCCGCCGTTCTGATCGTTCTCGTCACTCATTCGTGCCGCTCTCCGTGTCTGGTGCCGCTCGCCGAATCCGTTTCGCGCCCCGCAGGGGCGACTCCTCCCTCCTCACCGCTTCCAGCCCACCCTCGTCCGCCCGTCGTCCACCTCCGGTCGCTCGCCCCCGCTTCGGTCGCTCGCCCCCGCTTCGATCACTCGTTCCCGCCATCCGGACACCCCGTGACACTCGCGCGCGCCCGCCCGGGAAAGCGTGCGGCCGCGGTCTTCCAGCGGGATCGGACAGATCGGGGGCCCGGTCGAGGAGAGGATCCGGAAGGCGGCGGAAGAGGGAATGAGGATCGCGCCGTCCGGCTCCCGGGAGGCGCGGGGGGATCCGGGTGGAATCGAGGTCCGAAGAGCCCCGGAACCACCCCGGCCACTCCGGGGACAGCCAGGAAAAAAATAACGGGAAAGCACCCGTTGGTGCAAGGCCGGAACCCCGCTCCACGCCTCGCGAAACGGCCCCTCGGGCGAAGGGCCGGAGCGGGCTACCCGGAAGAAGCGAGAACGAGCGAGGCGGGCTCGCCTTCGACGTCGATCCTGAGGGTGACGTGGGGAGCGTCACGGCGGACGGAGAGGATGCGCCGCTCGCCGGGTCGGGAGACCTCCACCTCCCAGGCGTCGAAGGTGCCGGCCGGGACACTCACCCGCACCGGGCCCCGCACGCGGTAGCGCACATCGACCGACCGCCCCTCGTGCAGGTCCACCCGCCGGAGCTCGAAGGTGGCTCCGTCGCCGAGATCCGCGATCCAGACCGCGAGCTCCGCCATGTCGCCCAGGAGCGCTCCGACCGGCAGCGCCTCGTCGATCTCCCGCCCACCGTGGGGTCCCGTGACCCGGCCCGTGAGCCTCCCCCCCGAGAGCGCGAGGGTCCCCGTCGATTCCCTGC
Organism: uncultured Gemmatimonadaceae bacterium; assembly: GCA_964409525.1. Taxonomy (GTDB): domain Bacteria; phylum Gemmatimonadota; class Gemmatimonadetes; order Longimicrobiales; family Gaopeijiaceae; genus CAYPDV01. The sequence goes on along the minus strand of CAYPDV010000029.1, from coordinate 9,081 downwards.
CCATCGCCTGGAGTCGGGTGGACGCGGCGAGCGGGAGGAAGCTCGCCACCCGGAAGGTGACCGACTCGGTGGCCCGGCTCCCCGGAGCGCTCGCGTCGGAGCGGAGGACCATCGTGCCCTCCTCCTCGCCCGCCTCCAGCACGCGACGCACCGTCCCGAGGAGCTCGCCTTCGAACTCGAGATGGTACGTCCAGGCGCCGGGCTCGAGGAGGGACGGGTCGAGGACCTGGGCCGGCGTCGGCCGGGCGCCCGCGAGCACCGCCGCGGCCGCCACCACCGTACCCACCGCCCCCACCGCCCCGACCGCCCCGAAGAAGGCTCTCCGCATCGGCCCCTACGGAGCCGACGAGAGCTCGAACGAGACCGGCTGCGCCGCGACCTCGATGCGCAGCGTGACGTGCGGCGCCTCCCGCCGGACGAAGAGCGTCTGCGCGCCCTGGGGGGTGGTCATCTCCACCTCCCACGCGTCGAAGGTACCGGCCGGGACCGTGACCTCCGTGGGCCCCTTCACCTCGTAGGAGACCTCCGTGAGCCGTCCCTCTTCGAGCGAGATCCGCGGCAGGGAGAACGTCTCGCCCTCGGCCAGGTCGTGGATCCAGAGCGCGAGCTCGGCCATGTCGCCCAGGACGGTACCGGCGGGAGCCTCCACGTCGATCTCCCGATCGCCCTCGGGACCGGCGACCTGTCCGACCACGCGGCCCTCGGCGAACGTCACCCCCCCGCCCATCTCCTGCCCCATGGCCTGGATCCGTGTCTCCGCCGAGACGGGCCCGAACCCTTCCTTCAGGAACGTCACCGACTCCTCGGCCCGGGTGCCCGCGGCGTCCATCTCCGAGCGGTAGACGAGGGTGCCCTCCTCCGTGCCGGCCTCGAGGGTGCGGGTCACCTGCCCGAGCGACTGCCCCTGGAACACGATGTCGTACGTCCAGGAGCCGGGCTCGAGGGAGCGCGCGTCGAGGGCGACTTCGGCCCCTCCGACCTCCAGGTCCGCCAGCTCGAGCGGATTTCCCTCCACGTCGACCAGGCGCACCTCGCCGAAGCCGGCGATCTGGTCGAGCACCTCCTCGGCGTCTCCGACGACGACCACGACCATGCGGTCCGGATCGAGGTGCCGGCGTGCGACCGCGCGCACGTCCTCCGGATCGAGCGCCGCCACCCGGCTCCGGTAGGTGGTGAGCTCTTCGAGCGGCAGGCCGAGCAGACGGTTGCGGGACACCTGCGAGGCGATCTGCTGGGGCGTCTCCACGTTCAGCGGGAAGGAGCCCACCAGGTAGTCCTTCGTCTCCTGCAGCTCGTCGGCGGGAATCGGCTCGTCGCGAAGGGCCTCGAGCAGGGCGAACGCCTCGGCCACCGCCGAGTCGGTCACCTCGTTCCGCACCTCCATGGTGACCTGGAACACCCCCTCGTCCCGCTCCCGCTGCGCCTGCGAGTACGCGCCGTACGTCCAGCCCCTCTCCTCGCGGAGCACCTTGAAGAGCCGGCCCGAGCTGCCGCCGCCGAGGATGCGGTTGGCCACGGTGAACGGGGTCCAGTCGTCGGCGTCGCCCGGCATCAGGGCGTGTCCGATCCGGACCACCGACTGCACCGATCCCGGCTTGTGGACCAGGATCACCTCGCGCGCCGAGCGGGACGGCGGATCGGCGTCGACGTCCGGGACCGCCTCGGCGGGCGTCCAGCCCCCGAAGTGCCGCTCCAGCGCGCGGGCCATCCCGTCGGCCTCCACGTCGCCGGCCACGACGAAGAGCGCGTTGGTCGGATGGAAATAGCGCTCGTGGAAGGCCGCCGCGTCGTCCCGCCCGAGCGACTCGATCGACTCCGGCGTCTCCAGCATCCCGTAGGGGTGCTCCCCGTAGACGGCGCGGGTGAAGGTCCGGGAGGCGAGGGCCGAGGCCTGGCTGAGCTCGAGGCGGAGCCCGGTCAGGGTCTGCGTCCTCAGCAGCTCCAGCTCTTCGGTGCGGAAGGTGGGGTTCATGACCACGTCGGCGAGCAGCTCCAGCCCTTCGTCCAGGTCCGGCGTCAGCACGCCGAGCGAGATCGTGGTCCACTCCTCGGAGGCCGAGGCGTTCAGGCTGGCGCCCATGAAGTCGATCGCCTCCGCGATCTCGAGGTCGGTGCGGGACTCCGTGCCCTTCGTCAGGAGCTGGGCCACCATGCTCGCGAGCCCGGCGCTTCCGGCCGGATCCATCGCGCTTCCCGCGCCGATGACGAGGTTGACGGTGACGAAGGGCTGCTCGTGCTGGGGCACCACGATCAGCTCCGCCCCGTTCGCGAGCGTCCGCTCGTCGAAGTCCGGGAAGGAGAGCTCCTCGAGCGGGAGCGGCGGAGGGGGCGACTGCTGGGCCTGGACCGCGGCGGGCGCCGCGAGCGGAGCCAGCACGCCCGCGAGGGCCGTCAGCGCCGTCACGGCGGCCCGGCGGCCGGAGTGCGTGGGACGGATGGGGCGGCGGCTCATCGGTCTTCTCCTCGGTCGGCGCCGGAGTCGGCGGGGCGTGCGATCACCACGGTCCGGTTCTCCGGCACCAGGTAGGTGCGGGCCACCCGCCGGACGTCGTCCAGCGTGACCGCCTCGTAGCGGGCCAGGTCGTCGTTGATGCGGAAGGGATCGTCGAAGTGGAGCCGGTAGCGCTGGAGCGCGGACGCCTTCGAGGCGACGGTCATCCGGGAGCGGACCGCCGAGGCGCGCTGCTGGTTGATCGCCTTCTGCAGCTCCTCGGCCGTGACGCCCTCCTCGCGGAGCCGGTCGATCTCCTCCTGGATGATCGACTCCACCTCGTCGATCCCGCTGCCCTGGTTCGGGAGCGAGCCGAAGAGGAAGAGCCCGGGACCGAGACGGGGCTGCAGCGCCGAGATCACCACCGGAGCCACCTGCTCGTCCTTCACCAGGCGCCGGTGCAGGCGGCTGCTCTCGCCGGTGCTGAAGATCGAGGAGAGCAGCGAGAGGGCGTAGTGGTCCCCGTGGTGGGCCGGCGGCACCGCATACGCCATGTAGAGGAGCGGGAGCTGCGCCAGCTCGTCGTCGACGACGACGCGGCGCTCCCCGTCCGCACGCGGCGTCGGGGGCGGCTCCGGGAGCGGGGGCACCTCACCGCCGCGCTCGATCGAGCCGAAATACTCCACGGCCATCTCCCGGACCTGCGCCGTCGTCACGTCGCCCACCACCGTGAGCACCGCGTTGCTCGGCGTGTAGTAGGTCCGGTAGAAGTGCTCCACGTCGTCCGTCGAGGCCGCCTCCAGGTCCTCCATCGAGCCGATCACCGAATGCTTGTACGGCCCGTAATCGGTGGCGAGCGTGTCCATCGTGAGGAGGGCGTTCGCGTACGGCTGGTTGTCGTAGCGCATGCGGCGCTCCTCCTGCACCACGTCCCGCTGCGTCTCGAAGCCCCGCTCGGTGACCAGCACGTTCTGCATCCGCTCGGCCTCGAGCCAGAGCGCGAGGTTCAGGCGATTCGAGGGGAGGGTCTCGAAGTAGGCGGTCCGGTCCGTGTCCGTCGTGCCGTTGTAGCTGCCGCCGGCGGTGTTGATCAGACGCTGGAACTCGCCGTCCTCGAGGTTCTCGGTCTCCTCGAAGAGGAGGTGCTCGAAGAGGTGGGCGAAGCCCGACCGACCCTCCGGCTCGTGCGCGCTGCCCACGTCGTACCAGACGTGCACCGCGACCACCGGCGTCGAGTGGTCCTCGCTCACGATCACGCGCAGGCCGTTGTCGAGCGTGAAGGTGTCGATCGGGATCGGCCGCAGGTCCAGCTCCTGGGCGTCGAGACCCGGGACTCCGGGGGATGCCGGAAGGAGCAGGGCGGCGGCGAGGGCCGAGAGCGCGCCGGACGCGAGGGGCCGAAGAGCGGGCGGAAGTCTCACGGGGTGCTCCAGGAGGCGATGTCGGGGGGGGGTGCGGCCCGGGACCCCCGGCCGCAACGGATCGAACGTAGCCGGATACGACGGGACGCGACAGCTGGAGCGGCCCCCCACCTACCACCCGTTGCCGAGCCCTCCCACGACGCGGATCGCCCGGCGGAGGAGGCCCTCCGCCCGCCGCACCTCCCGGACCGGCACCGGCTCGTCGGGGTCCAGCCCCTCCATGGCCGCTTCGAGGTCGCCGCGCGCCCGCTCCACCAGGTCGAGGAGGAACCAGAGCCGCCCCGCCTCCAGCCGGCTGACCAGGTCCTCCGGCTCGCAGCGGAGGTGCTGTGCCGTCCGCGCCATCACGTCGAGCGCTCGCTCCGCCAGGTGCTCACGGGACCGCCCGCCCCGCCCGCCTCCGCTTCCGATGTACATCGCCCCCACCCCCGCTCGAGAATCGCCTGCCCCCGCACCAGCCGCGTCACCCGGTCCAGATCGCCGAGCGCGTCCTCCACCGCTGCCGCGTCGGGGCGCTCCTCGCCGCCGTCCGGGAGGGCGCGGTCGAGCGACCGACAGGCCTCCTCCACGAGGTCGAGGACGAGCCATAGCCCCCCCTCGCCCAGCCGGCCGGCGAGGACCTCCGGCTCGCAGCGGAGGTGCCCGCTCGTGCGGAGGAGGATGCGGAGGGCGCGCTCCCGGAGGGACCGTGGCTCGGCCATGGATCGGAAGGTATCACCGCCCGATCAGCGTTCCATCAGCGGTCCGTGATTTTCTCCGGCGAGACCGCCAGCTCCGGAAAGGCCGTCAGCACCGCCCGGTCCGTCGTGACGAGCGGCACCCCGAGAACCATGGCGAGCGCCGCGAACTCGCAATCGTAGGCGGATCTCCCCGAGGTGGCGCATAGGGAGAGGACCTCGCTCGAGGGCACGAGGTGCTCCCGCCCCCCCAGGAGCCGCTCGGCACTCCGCGCGAGGGCCAGGGCATCGGCGAGTTCCAGCTCACCCCGTCGGAGGTGTAGGGCGAGGACGTTCCGGAATTCGCTCCGCCAGAGCAGGGGGGCGTGCCACTCCGGGTCTTCCCGGAGGATCTCCCTCGCATCCGGTGTCCGCTCGCCCGGAAGATGGAGATAGGCGAGCAGGTTCGTGTCCGCGACGATCACTCGACCGCGACGATCAGGAGAGTAGCGCGACCGTGGAGCTCCGATCGACCGACCCCGCGGCTCACGGGCGACCCTCGTCCCGCGCGGAGCGGAGGAGATCGTCGGTCAGAGGCGGCATGGAGAGGCGCTCCTGGGTCCGGGCGAGATCCCGGAGGAAGCGGTCCGGATCGACTGCGGGAGCCCGCGCGCTGCGTGCGAGCCGGTGGATGATCTCGCTGTTCAGGCTCCGGTGGTTCTCCGCGGCTTCCTGCTTGATCCTCTCGTAGAGGTCGTCGGGGATCCCCTTCAACGTCACGTTCGCCACGACTTCCGCTCCTCGCCATGTGCGGTCCGGTCGGTTCCATAGTGGAACCGTTGTGGTTTCAGAAGATACGATCCCGAACCGGACTCCGGAAGGCGCGAAGCGGAACCGGGATCACCCCCGCTCACACCGCACCGGAAATTTCACTTTCCCGGCCACCCGTGCTGGTGACGGTCGATCCCTTGCATTTTCGCCCGATTATCATAGAATTTGATTTCATGAGGATCAAGGCCACCGTGACCGACGTCCTGCGCAACTTCTCGGACTACATCAATCGGGTCGCCTACCGGGGCGAGCGCTTCGTGCTGATCCGCGGGGGTCGACCGGTCGCGGAGCTCTCGCCCCTCCCGCAGGGGACCCGACTCGGAGATCTCCCGGACCTCCTCCGCTCGCTCCCGCGGCTCGGTCCGGAGGAGGCCGCGCGATTCGCCGAGGACCTCGACGCGGCGCGCCGGGAGCGCGACGCGCATCCGCCGGAGGATCGGTGGGAGTCCTGATCGACACCACGCTCCTGATCGGATGGGAGCGGGGCGGGGTCGACCTCGACGGCGCGCTGGCGGGGCGGGAGGGTGAGCCCTTCTTCCTCTCGGTGATCACCGTGAGCGAGCTCCTGCACGGGGTCCACCGGGCGGATGGACCCTCGCGCCGGGCCAGGCGGTCCGCTTTCGTGGAATCGGTGATCGACGCGTTCCCCCTGCTTCCCGTGGACCTGCCTACGGCGCGGATCCACGCCGAGCTGTGGGCGGGACTCGCCGCGGCAGGGCGCATGATCGGCGCCCACGACCTGTGGCTGGCGGCCGCGGCCGTGGCCCACGACCTGACCCTCGCCACCTCGAACCTTCGCGAACTGGAGCGCGTGCCCGGACTGACCGCGGAGGACTGGAGCGCGTAGGCCGGCACGTCACGCGCCGAACAGACCGTGGACCGGTGAGCGGCCCTGCACCCTACTTCCCGGCCGCCCCCTCCCCCTCCAGCACCCCCCTGAGGTACCGCCCGGTGTGGCTCTCCTCCACTCCGGCCACCTCCTCGGGCCGCCCCATGGCCACCACCTCGCCCCCCCTGTGGCCGGCGCCGGGGCCGAGATCGACGACCCAGTCGGCCGTCTTGATCACGTCCAGGTGGTGCTCGATGACGAGCACGGTGTTGCCCGCGTCGACCAGCTTGTCCAGCACCTGGAGAAGCTTCCGGACGTCCTGGCCGGCGAGGCCGGTGGTGGGCTCGTCCAGGATGTAGAGGTTGCGCCCCTGCCGGCCGCCGGCGCCGGCGAGCTCCCTCGCGATCTTCATCCGCTGCGCCTCGCCCCCCGACAGGGTGGGGGCCGGCTGCCCCAGCCGGAGGTAGCCGAGGCCGACCTGCTGGAGCTGCCAGAGGGTGTGGCCGAGGCGGTCCTCGCGGATGAAGAAGCGGATCGCCTCGTCGATCGTCAGGTCCAGCACCTGGGCGATGTTCCGGCCCCGGTACTCGATGTCCAGCACCTCGGGCTTGTAGCGGCGCCCCCCGCAGTCCTCACAGCGCACGTAGACGTCGGCCATGAAGATCATCTCGATCTCCACCTGACCGGCCCCCGAGCACCCCTCGCAGCGGCCGCCCGGCGTGTTGAAGGAGAAGGTGCCCGCCTCGAAGCCCCGCTTCTTCGCCAGCGGCTGCTCGGCGAAGAGGCGCCGGATGTCGCCCCACGCCTTGATGTACGTCACGGGGTTCGATCGGGGGGTGCGTCCGATCGGGCTCTGGTCGACCAGGACGACGTCGTCCAGCCGTCCCAGCCCGTCGAGCGCCGCCCACTCGCCGACCTCCTCGCCGAGGTGCTCCTTGGCCGAGGTCTCGCCTCCTCCGAGCTCCCGCTCGAGCGCGCGGTAGAGGACGTCGTGCACCAGCGTGCTCTTCCCCGAGCCGCTCACGCCGGTCACCACGGTGAGCGCTCCCAGGGGCACGTCCACGTCCACACGCTTCAGGTTGTGGAGCGCGGCCCCCCGCAGCGAGAGCCGCGGCCCGTCCACCTTCCGCCTCCGCTCCGGGACCTCGATCCCCTCGCGGCCCGAGAGGTAGCGGCCCGTGACCGTGTCTCCCTCCAGGAGATCCCCCGGGGTGCCCTCGAAGACGATCCGGCCGCCCTTCTCGCCGGAGCCGGGCCCCAGCTCGACCACGTGGTCCGCGGTCTCGACGGCCTCCGCGTCGTGCTCGACCAACACCACCGTGTTCCCGCCGTCCCGCAGGCGGTGGAGCAGCCGGAGGAGCGCGCCGGTGTCCCTCGGGTGGAGGCCGATGGTGGGCTCGTCCAGGACGTAGAGGGTGTCGACCAGCCGGGAGCCGAGCGAGTTGGCCAGGTTGATCCGCTGGGCCTCGCCCCCCGACAGGGTGCGCGTCTGCCGGGCCAGCGTCAGGTAGCCGAGCCCCACGTCCACGAGGAAGCCGAGCCGGCTCCGGATCTCCCGGAGGATGGTGGCCGCGATCTCCGCCTCGGCCCCCTCGAGCTCCAGGCCGTCCGCCCACTCCCGGAGCTCCTCCAGAGGGACGTCGGAGACCTCCGCGACGTTCCTGCCGGCCACCAGGATCCGGAGCGCCTCGGGCCGGAGCTTCGCCCCCCCGCACTCCCGGCACGTCACGGGCCTCTGGTACTGCCGGAGGAAGACCCGGATGTAGCGCTTGTAGCGCTTCCGCTCCCGGGAGCGGAGGAAGGGGAAGACCCCCACGAAGTCGTCCGTCCCGTGGATCACGTCCCGGCGGAACTCCTCCGGAAGCTCCTTCCACGGCGAGTAGAGCGAGACCCCCCGCTCCCGGGTGAAGTCGCGCAGCTTCTCCCGCTCGGCGTCGTAGCGGGGCTTCGTCCAGGGGTCGACCGCCCCCTCGTCGATCGAGCGGAGCGGATTCGGGACGATGAGGTCCACGTCGTACTCGAGCGTCGCACCGAAGCCGGTGCACTCGGGGCACGAGCCGTAGGGGCTGTTGAACGAGAAGAGCTGCGGGGTGGGCTCCGGGAAGTCGACCTCGGGGTGGTAGGGGCAGCGGAAGTGCTCCGTGAACTCGAGCCTCCGGGGGATGTCGGGATCGGTCCCTCCGCCCGCGTCCGCCGCGCCGCCCCGCGGATGCACCGTCACCACCGCCTCGCCCTCGCCCTCGGCGAAGCATGTGCCGACCGAGTCGGCGAGCCGGTCGGCGATCTCCGGATCGACGGTCAGGCGGTCCACGACCACGAGCAGATCCTCCACCTCCGTCAGGTCCGCGCCCAGGGACTCCGGATCCTCGGCCTCGCCCCCGCCGAGGTCGAGCCGCTCGCCGTCGGCGAGCACGCGCAGGAAGCCCATGGCGCGGAGGTTCTCGACCACCAGGGCGTGCGTGACCTCGGCGCTGAGCTTCTGGGGAAAGCAGACCTGGATCCGGGTGTCCCGGGGCAGCTCCAGGATGCGGTCCACCGCCCCGCTCACCGTGTCGGGCCGGACCTCGCGCCCGCACTCCGGGCAGTGGGTGCGGCCCACCCGGGCCCAGAGCAGCCGCAGGTAGTCGTGCACCTCGGTCGCGGTGCCCACCGTGGAGCGGCTGGTCTTGGTCGGGTTCTTCTGCTCGATCGCGACCGAGGGGGCGATGCCCTCGATGGAGTCGACGTCCGGCTTCTCCATCCGCTCGAGGAACTGCTTCGCGTAGGTGGAGAGCGACTCCACGTACCGCCGCTGCCCCTCGGCGAAGAGCGTGTCGAGCGCGAGGGAGGACTTCCCCGACCCGGAGGGGCCGGTGACGACGGTCACGGTCCGCCTCGGCAGGTCGAGGTCGATCTCCTTCAGATTGTGCTGCC
>CAYPDV010000028.1:0-30562 GCA_964409525.1 uncultured Gemmatimonadaceae bacterium | reverse complement strand
TCACCTTCTCCTGGCTCATCTTGTCGGGCATGGTGAAGATGCAGCGGTAGCCCTTGATCACGGCGGCCATGGCCAGCGCCATGCCGGTGTTCCCGCTCGTCGCCTCGACGATCGTGCCCCCCGGGCGCAGCGTCCCGTCCCGCTCGGCGGCCTCGATCATCGCGACCCCGATCCGGTCCTTCACCGAGGAGCCGGGGTTCATGAACTCGCACTTGCCCCAGACCGGAGTGCGGGCGCCGGAGGCCACCCGGTTGAGCCGGACCAGCGGGGTCCACCCCACCATCTCGAGCACGTCGTCGTAGGTGTGCCGCGGTCGCTCGCTCATGGCTCCTCGGGCTCCGGGGGGACGTCGTTCCGCTGGAAGCGCACGGGAACGCGGGCCCAGACCGCCACGGTGTCGGCCCCCCGGACCGCGGGCGAGAAGCGGGCCTCCCGGCCCCACCGCACGGCCGCGGAGTCGAAGGCGGCGTGCCCGCTCGTCTCGGCCACCTCGACCGAGTCGACCTCGCCGGTGCGCTCGACCTTGAGCCGGATCAGCGTCTCGCCCTCCACGCCCCGGTCCCAGAGGTCGAGCGGGTACTCGGCCGTCTCGGGACCGCCCACCGGGAGCGGCGTGCTCACCTCGTCGCGGTCGGCGCAGCCGGCGACGAGGAGGGCACAGACGAGGAGGGCGGCGGCCGGACCGGGCCCGCCGGACGGGAGTCGCGCGCCGGACGGCGATGCCGCGCCCGATCGCGATCCTGCGCCCGCCGGCGTCCGCGCGCTCGCCTCGCTCACGGCCGGCTCGCCTCCTCGGCGAGCTCCGCGAGCAGGCGCAGCGCCTCGAGCGGGGTCGTCCGCTCGGGGTCCACGTCGCGCAGCCGGACCACCACGGGATGCTCCGGCGGCTTGAAGAAGGTGAGCTGGTCGGGCGGAGGCTCGGAGGCCGGCCGGTGCCGGCCCCTTCGGCCCAGGCCCTCGCCGCCCCCCGTGTGGCTCCCCTCCAGCTCGGCCAGGATCTCCCGGCCCCGGGCCACGACCGAGGCGGGAAGTCCCGCCAGGCGGGCCACCTGGATGCCGTAGGAGCGGTCGGCGCCCCCCTCCTCCAGGCGCCGGAGGAAGACGATGTCCTCGCCCGCCTCGCGCACCGCGACGTTCAGGTTCTTCACCCCTGCCAGCCGGTCTCCCAGCTGCGTGAGCTCGTGGTAGTGGGTGGCGAACACGGTCTTCGCCCGGATGCTCTCGTGCAGGTATTCGGTCACGGCCCACGCGATGGAGACTCCGTCGTAGGTGGAGGTGCCCCGGCCGATCTCGTCCAGGAGGACGAGGCTCCGCTCGGTGGCCCCGTGGAGGATGGCCGCCGTCTCGTTCATCTCCACCATGAAGGTGGACTGGCCGCGGGCCAGGTTGTCCGAGGCGCCGACCCGGGTGAAGATGCGGTCACAGACGGGCAGGCGCGCCCGGTCGGCGGGCACGAAGGAGCCGATCTGCGCCAGGAGCTGGAGCAGCCCGACCTGGCGGAGCACGGTGCTCTTCCCCGCCATGTTGGGGCCCGTGAGGACGACGATCCGCCCCTCGTCGTCCAGCACGAGGTCGTTGGGGATGAACTCCTCGGTCGGCATCATCGTCTCGACCACGGGGTGGCGTCCCGCCTCCACCACCGCCTCGAAGCCGGTGTGCACCTCCGGCCGGACGTAGCGCCGCCGCTCGGCGACCTCGGCCAGCGTCGAGAGGACGTCGAGGGTGGCGACCCGCCGGCCCGCCTCCTGGATGCGGCCCACCTCGGCGGCCACCCCGGCGCGCACCTCGCGGAAGAGCGTCTCCTCGAGCCGGGCGATCCGGTCCTCGGCGCCGAAGACCTTCTCCTCCCACTCCTTCAGCTCGGGGGTGAAGTAGCGCTCGGAGTTCGAGAGCGTCTGCTTGCGGACGTAGTCGTCCGGCACGCGCTCGAGGTTCGCCTTCGTCACCTCGAGGTAGTATCCGAAGACCTTGTTGAAGCCGACCTTGAGCGAGCCGACGCCGATGCGCTCGCGCTCGCGGCTCTGGAGCGACGCGATGAAGTCGCGGGCGCCGTCCCGGATCCGGCGCTGCTCGTCCAGCTCGTCGTCGAACCCCTCGCGGATCACGCCCCCGTCCTGGAGGGCCGGCGGCGCGTCCGGGGCGATCGCCCCCTCGACGACCTCCCGGAGGTCGTCCAGCACGTCCATCTCCGCGCCGAGCGCCTCCAGGAGGTCCGCCGACGCCCCGCCGCCCGCCTCCCGGACGGCCGGGAGCGCCTCGAGCGAGCGGCCGAGGCCGAGGAGCTCCCGGGGCGAGCCCCGGCCGGTGCCCAGCTTGCCCGCGATCCGCTCCAGGTCGCTGACCTCCGAGAGGGCGGACCGGAGGGCGGAGCGGAGGGGGGGATCGGCGTGCAGCTCGGAGACCGCCTCCTGCCTGGCCCAGATCGCCTCCGGCTCGACGAGCGGCCGGAGGACCCACTGGCGGAGCAGGCGCGCGCCCATGGAGGTGACCGTACGGTCCAGGACGTCCAGCAGCGTGCCCCCTTCCTCGCCCCTCCGGAGCGGCTCGACCAGCTCGAGGTTCCGCCGCGTCATCTCGTCCAGCACCATCTCGGCGCCCGGGCGGCGGATCCGGGGCGGCCGCAGGTGCTCGACGCCGCCGGGGCGGATCTCCTTCAGGTACTGGACCAGCGCGCCGGCCGCCCGGACCAGGAGGCCGTCGCCCGACTGGAAGCCGAAGGCGTCGAGCGAGGCGATCCCGTAGCGGCGGAGGATCTCGTCGCCGGCGATCGACTCGTCGAAGATCCAGTCGTCGCGGAAGGTGAGGGGCACGCCGGGGTCCGGCAGCGCCCCGTCGAGCGAGCGGGGCAGGAGGAGCTCGGAGGGCTCGAGGCGGCCCAGCTCGGCCTCCAGCTCGTCGGCGTCGACGGCCTGCACGCCGAGCTCGCCCGTCGAGAGGTCGAGGTGGGCGAGCCCGAAGCCGGGGGCCTCGTCTGCGTCCGCCCCCGGCCCGTTGGTCCCGTTCGTGCCGCTCCACCCGCCCTCCGGCACCACCGCGACGACGAAGTTGTTGCGCTCGGCGCGCAGCAGCGCGTCGTGGAGGACGGTCCCCGGCGTCACCGTCTCCACCACCTCGCGCCGGACGATGCCCTCGGCCTCGGCGGCGTCCTCGACCTGCTCGCAGATCGCGACCCGCTGGCCCATCTCCACCAGGCGTCCCAGGTACTCGTCGAGCGCCTTCGCGGGGATCCCCGCGAGCGGCACCCGGCTCGCCGCGCCGTTGTTGCGCGAGGTCAGGGTGAGGCCGAGGAGCCGGGCGCCCTCCTCGGCATCCTGGTTGAAGAGCTCGTAGAAGTCGCCCACGCGGAACAGGACGAGGGAGTCCCGGTGGCGGGACTTCACCTCGTGCCACTGCTGCATGAGGGGCGTGTCGTCGGAGCCGCTCACCGGAGGGGGCGCTGGGGGTGGGGTGGGGGCGGGCCGGCCCGCGCCGACCGGCGGGGCGGAGCGCCCGACGGGGCGACGCTCCGGGACGGCCCGGGAGGGTGGGGAAGGATACCGGGAGGGGGAGGCGGCATCAACCGGGAGCGGAGCGGGGCGGAGGTGTTGTCGAGCGGAAGGCGGAGGCGCAGATTCCCCTCGCGCGATCGCTTCCCTCCCTCCGGCCGACGACCTCCATGAATCCCTCCCGCATGTCCGCCGTGCTCCTCGTGGGTGCGCTCTCGCTCGCCTCCTGCGCCACGGGCGGCGGCACGGACGCCGACGACGCCCGGCCCGCCGCCGAGGTGGCCGAGGCCGCACCCCGGCCCACGGCCGATCCGGCCGACGTCGAGAGCGTGGACGCGATCGTGACCGCCCTCTACGACGTGATCTCCGGGCCGGCCGGCGAGGAGCGGGACTGGGACCGCTTCCGCTCGCTCTTCATTCCGGAGGGTCGGCTGACCGCCATCGCCCGGCCGGAGGGGGGCGAGCCCCGGATGGTGAGGATGAGCGTGGAGGAGTACGTGACGCAGGTCGGCCCCAACCTGGAGGAGCGCGGCTTCTTCGAGCGGGAGATCGGCCGCACCGCGGAGCGCTTCGCCGGGGTGGCCTCGCTCATGAGCGCCTACGACTCGCGCTCGACCCCGGAGGGCGAGGTGTTCGCCCGCGGGGTCAACTCGATCCAGCTCCTCCACGACGGCGAGCGGTGGTGGGTGGTGAGCATCGCGTGGGAGGCCGAGCGGGAGGACGGCCCGATCCCGGAGCGGTTCCTGGACGGGTGAGGGGCGGGCCACCACCGGCCGCTCAGCCGCCGGAGCCGCGCCGCGGTCCCACCCTGAACCACCACACGATCAGCCCGGCGACGACGACCGCCCCCACCCAGACGGCGACCTCGTCGGGGCTCACCGGACCGCCGTCCCCAGCCCCACGGGCTCGTGGAAGCGGAGCCGGTTCGCGTTCGTCACCACGGTCACGGAGCTGAACGCCATCGCCGCCCCGGCGATCACCGGCGAGAGGAAGATCCCGAAGAAGGGGTAGAGGAGGCCGGCCGCCACCGGGATCCCGAGCACGTTGTAGACGAACGCGCCGACCAGGTTCTGCCGGATGTTGCGGAAGGTGGCGCGGCTCACCTCGACCGCCTTCACCACCCCCTCCAGCGACGGCCCCATCAGGGTGATGTCGCCCGTTTCCATGGCCACGTCGGTGCCCGTGCCGAGCGCGATCCCCACGTCCGCCGTGGCCAGGGCCGGCGCGTCGTTGATCCCGTCGCCCACCATGGCCACGGTGCGGCCGCGCTCCTGGAGCTCCCGCACCCGATCGGCCTTCTCGCCCGGAAGCACGCGGGACCAGTACCGGTCGATGCCGACGTCGGCCGCCACGCGCCGGGCGGTCGCCTCGTGGTCGCCGGTGAGGAGCACCACCTCCATGCCCATCTCCCGGAGCCGGGCCACGGCCGCCGCCGCATCCGCCTTCACCGGGTCGGCCAGACCGAGCACGCCGGCCGGGCGGCCGTCCACCGCCACCAGGACGGGGCTCCGCCCCCCCTCCGAGAGCCCGGTCACGGCGCCCTCCAGGGGCCCCGTGTCGACGCCGTGGCCGGCGAGGTGGTCCTCCCGCCCGACCAGCACCTCCCGTCCCTCGACCCGGGCGCGCACGCCGCGGCCGGCCACCGCCTCGAAGCTCTCCGCGACCGGCAGGCGGATCCCCCGCGCGTCGGCCGCCTCGACCACCGCCCGGCCGAGCGGGTGCTCGGAGCCGGTCTCGGCCGCGGCCGCGAGCCGGAGGAGCTCCTCCTCGCCATCGACCGGGTCGCCCCCGTCCCCGGAGGGTCCGCCGCCGGGCGTCCGCCCACCCCCGCCGAGCGGGACGACGTCCGTGAGCGCCGGCCGCCCCTCGGTCACGGTGCCCGTCTTGTCGAGCACCACCGTGTCGATCTTCCTCGCGGTCTGGAGCGCCTCGCCGCTCCGGATCAGCACGCCGTGGCCGGCCGCCTTGCCGACGCCCACCATGACCGAGATCGGCGTGGCGAGGCCGAGCGCGCACGGGCAGGCGATCACCAGCACCGCGACGGCGACCACCGTGGCGAAGGCGAGGGAGGGCGGGGGCGCCACCGTGTACCAGAAGGCGAACGTCAGGACGGCGAACACCATCACGGCGGGCACGAAGTACGACGCGACGCGGTCCACCGCGCGCTGAACGGGAGGCTTCGAGCCCTGCGCCTCCCGGACCCGGTCGACGATGCGGCCCAGCACCGTGTCCCGCCCCACCCGCACCGCCCGGAAGCGGAAGGAGCCCGAGGCGTTGATCGTGCCCCCGACGACCCCGTCGCCCGGCTCCTTCTCGACCGGGAAGCTCTCGCCCGTGACCATCGACTCGTCGACGGCGCTCCGCCCCTCGAGCACCTCGCCGTCGACCGGGATCCGCTCGCCGGGACGCACCACCAGGACGTCGCCCTCCAGCACCTCCTCGACACCGACCTCGAGCTCCTCGCCGTCCCGGACCACCCGGGCCCGGTCGGGGCGGAGCTCCATGAGCGAGCGCAGCGCGCGCGAGGTGCGGCCCTTGGCGCGCTCCTCGAGGGCCTGGCCGAGCACGACGAGCGTGATGATCACCGCCGCGGCCTCGAAGAACGGGTGGGCGGCCCCTTCGGGGAAGAGATCCGGCACGAGGACGGCGAAGGCGGAGTAGACGAAGGCCGCGCCCGTGCCGAGCGCCACCAGCGTGTCCATGTTCGCCTCCCTGCGGAGGAAGGAGGCCCACGCCCCGGTGAAGAAGCGGCGGCCGACCCATCCGAGGATCGGCGCCGTGAGCAGGCCGCTCAGGACGAGGAGGAGGTGCATCGTCCCGGCCGATGGCTGCGGCAGCCCCGGGATCATGTGCCAGTGGCCGATGACGAGCACGGGAAGGGTGAGGACCGCCCCCACCCGGAAGCGGCGCATCAGGGCCCGGGCCGCCGCCTCCCGCTCCCGCTCGCGCTCGTCCAGGGCCTGCTCGGGCGTGGGGCCGGACTCGCCCCCGATCCGCTCCGCCCGGTAGCCCGAGCCCTCCACGGCCGCCACGAGCGCGTCGTCGGAGGCCCGGCCGGGATCGATCGTCAGCCGCGCCGTCTCCTCGGGAAGGCTCACCTCGGCGCGCTCCACCCCCGGCAGGGCGGCGAGCGCCTGCTCGACCCGGCCCACGCAGGCGGCGCAGTGCATCCCCCGGATCCGGAGCTCGCGCGACTCCAGGGCCGCCGGGCTCCGGCCGGGCGCGCTCCCGGAATCGGCCGCGTCCGGCGACTCGCCCCCGACGGGAGAGGCTTCGTCCGTGGGGGGCGGCGGCCTGACGGTGCCGGGATCGGGGGATCCGCTCATCGGCTCGGATCCGACTCGTCGGCCAC
The DNA here is from genome assembly GCA_964409525.1 of uncultured Gemmatimonadaceae bacterium. Lineage (GTDB taxonomy): Bacteria > Gemmatimonadota > Gemmatimonadetes > Longimicrobiales > Gaopeijiaceae > CAYPDV01. The sequence goes on along the minus strand of CAYPDV010000028.1, from coordinate 23,725 downwards.
GTCGGAGACCGGGTAGGCGGGAAAGCCCGCTTCGGCGAGGCGGCGGGCCAGGTCGCGGGCGTCGGAAAGGCTGGCGAACCGGCCCACGCGGACCCGCAGCAGCCGGTTGGACGGCACCTGGACGATCCGCGGGTCGAAGCCGGCATCGGCCAGCCGCCGGGCCAGGGAGCGGGCCCGATCCGGGCCGGCGAAGGCTCCGACCTGGACTCCGTGGGCGCCGCCCGCGGCGGGAGCGTCCGTGGCCGGCGGATCGGCGGATCGGAGAGCGTCGTCCTCGACGGGGGGGCCGACCGGAGCCTCTTCGACGGCCGAACGGTCGAGTCCCTCCCCGGCAGTCGGGTCGGGAGCCTCCTCGGCCGGCGTGCGGCCGGGAGCCTCGTCTACGGCCCGCCGGACGGGATCGGCTCGGGGGCGCTCGGGCTCGGCACGGAGCACGCCCATCTCCGCCAGGGTGGCCGCGGCCTCGCCGTAGCGGGCGAGCCACTCCCTGGCGTCGAGGCGTCCGGGACTCTCGGGATAGTCCTGGAGGAGGGCCCGGTACCGCTCGGCGGCCCGAGGGAGGTCACCCCGGGCGTAGGCGCCCTGGGCCAGCCGGAGCAGCGCCTCGTCGCTGAACGCCCCGCCCGGGTACTCGACCACCAGGCGCTGGTAGTCGACGGCGGCCTGGTCGGGATCGAGGGTGAGCAGGGCACGCAGCCAGAGGCTCCGCTGCTCCTCGACCCTCGATCGGCCCGACACCCCCACCTCCCGCCACCAGCGCTCGAGCGTCCGGCGGGCCTCCTCGGTGCGGCCTTCCGAGACCAGCGCGTCGACCCGGTCGAGGCTCGGCTCCTGCTGCCCCGCGGCGTCGCCGGCCAGAACGAGCGACACCGCCAGGACGAGGGCCGCCGCGCCCGCGATGACGGCGGGCCTCCGATGGCCGGCCGCGGCCCTCCGGGGGCGGGCGATCGAGGTGTGCCGGCTCACGCGGCCGCCCTCCCCCTCACCTCGAGGCCGAGGAGCCATTCCTCCAGGAGGTGCTCGCCCCCGAGGCGCCCCGACTTGAGGAGCCGGTCCACCCGGAGAAGGCCCTCCAGCGCCGAGTCGACCTCGTCGGCGGTCCAGCCCCGCGCCTGCCCTCCGAGCCGGCGGGCTACCCACCGCTGGTGCCGTGGAAGTGCCTGCTCGAGGGCGGCGCGGCCCCCCTCGAGCAGGAGTCCGATGCGGAGGAGGTGCGTGGCGAGCCCGATGGTGACCCCGACGCCGGACTCGCCCTGCTGCGAGAGGAGGACGGGGAGGCCCGCGCGCGCCTCCCTCCAGCGTCGCTCGCCCACGAGGTCGAACCACTTCCAACGATCCTGGCTCGGGATCCGGGTTCCGGCGGCCTCCACGTGCTGGAGCGAGATCCGCTCGTCGTCGCCCGCCACGTCGGCCAGCTTCTCGACCTCACGTACGAGGACTCCGAGCTCGCCACCGCTGGCCGCGACGAGGGCCCGCGCCGCCTCCGGCTCCAGCTCACGCCCGAGGGCGGTGCGTGCCCGCTCCATGAGCCATCCCGGCAGATCGTCCGGTGACAGGGCGGAGAACTCGTGGGCCCGGCAGACCTTCCGGAGGTCCTTGTAGAAGCGGGCCGAGGAGCGGGCAGGCGGCGAGCAGAGGAGGATCAGGGCGAGGCCCGGCGGCGGGCTCTCGGCCGTCTCCACGAGAAGCTCCCTGGCGCGGGCGCTCGAGGCGAGCCCCTCGGTCTCGCGCAGGAAGACCACCCGCCACTCGGCCATCATGGGAGGAGTGGCGAGGATGGAGGCCAGCGTCTCCACGTCGACCTCCGAGCCCCTCAGCCGGTCGAGGTTGAAGTCCCGGGTCGAGGAGTCGAGGTGGGCCTCCGCGAGCCGCTTCGCCACCTCCTCCTTCCGGAATTCGTCCTCGCCGTGGAGGTAGAAGACGCCGCCGGGAGGTCCGTCGGCCCAGGGAGCGGGAAGCCCGGTCACCTCAGCGGCCGCCGCGGCGTCCGCCGCTCAATCCAGCGAGGAGCCGATGAGGCGGAGAGACGAGCGCCCCGGCTCCGGCTGCCCGAAGCTGCTGTAGTGGTGGAGGAGCGATCGAACCGTGCGCGCCTCGAATCCTTCGGCCAGGCCGGAGCCGGGGCGATCCGCCGCGGGAGGAGGCGTCTCGGCCGGGCGCGCCGCGACGGGCGGCGCTTCGACCTCCGGCGTGGAGCCCCGCAGCGCGGGCGACCAGGCAGCGAACGAAAGGAGAGCGGTCATCCCGAGCGCCGTGAAGACGGTCGTGGCCGAGCTCCCGGAACGATCGAGGGCCTCGCCGTCTTCGAGATGATAGATCCGGTGCTGGAGACGGGGGCGGAAATCCTCCCGGACGGACGGGCTTTCCAGGCTCCGCAGAAGGTCGACGCCCCGGCGGAAGACCCTTCGATACCGGCGACAGTCGCCGCATCCCTGGAGATGCGCTTCGGCCGCCTCCTGCGTCTCGCGATCCGTGAGACCGTCTTCCAGCTCGGAGAACCTCTCGAGGAATTCCGAGCAATCCATATCTCGCACCTGCTCCTGCCAGATCCGTGATCGGGAGGCCGGGGGGCGATCGCCCTGGAACCCGGCCCTCCATGCACGAGTTGGTACAGCGGAGTGGGGCGAGGGTTCCCGTCGTAGCGGGCCCTTCCCGTCACTCCACCATCGGAGCGATGATCCGTGCGAAGTTGTTGCGTGCCCGGTTCAGACGGCTCTTCACCGTACCCAGGTTGCACCCGGTGATGTCCGCGATCTCGTCGTAGCTCTTGCCCTCGAGCTCGCGCAGCACGAAGACGAGCCGGTGGTGCTCCGGAAGCTGCTCGACCGCCTTCTCGACCATCTCGCGGACGTGCCGCTTACGGTAGAGGTCGTCCGGCTTGTAGCTGACGTCCTCCCACTCCAGGGGCCGGTGGTCGGCCTCCCAGCTCTTCTTGATGGTCTGGAAGAGGACGAGGGGGTTCCGCGAGCGGTTCCGGAGCTCGTTCTTGGCCAGGTTCCCGGCGATCGTGTAGATCCACGTCGAGAACTTCTTCGACTGGTCGAAGCGATGCAGGTGCCGGTAGACCCGCACGAACGTCTCCTGGACCAGGTCCTGGGCCCGCTCGCGATCGCCGACGGTACGGTAGACGAAGTTGAGCAGGCGGCTGTCGTAGCGGTCCACCAGCTCACCGAAGGCCCGCTCGTCGCCGTCGAGCGCCCGCTGGACCACCTCGCTGTCACCGAGGGAGCCGAGCTCCTCGCGGTGGCGTCGGGCGTCGCCGGCCCCGAACCGGACCTTCTCCTGTTCCTTCTCGAAGCTCCTGGCGCCCATGGTGGTCACCTCGCTGGTCTCGTCGGTGCAGGCACCGCTCGTCCCCGCGGTCGCGGAGCGCGGTCGTCTGCGCATAGAAGGCTGCACTATCCGTGCCGCCTTGAGTGCAATTGTAAGCCGTTGTGCATCAACGAGTTACGTTTGGACGTCGACCGCCCACCGTCCTCGTTTCCGGACACCCTCCCGCCCGGGGGAGGACAGGCTCACGGCCGCGCCGCGCCGCGCCCGAAGACGTCGAAGAAGAGGAGGGCCGCCACCGTCTTCCCGTCGACGATCTCGCCGTCGCGCACCTTCCGGAGCGCCCCGGACAGCCGGAGCCGCTCCACGTCCATGAACTCGTCCGGGTCCCGCTCCGCACGCCCTCGCTCGAGGTCCCGGGCCACGAACAGGTGGACGACCTCGTCCGTGAACCCCGGGGTCGTGTAGATCCTCGTCAGCCGCTCGAGCGACCCCGCCCTCCAGCCCGTCTCCTCTTCCAGCTCGCGGCGGGCGCACGCCTCCCATTCCTCGTCCGGCCCGTCCGGCAGCCCCGCGGGCACCTCCAGCAGGGTCTCGCCGGTCGCGTACCGGTACTGTCGCACCAGGAGGATCTCCGGATCCTCCTCCTGGTCGGCGATCGGGAGCACGGCGGCCGCGCCCGCGTGTCGGACACGCTCCATCTCGGCCACCGAGCCGTCCGGCATCCGGACCCGGTCCACGCTCAGGTGGACGATCCGCCCGTCGTGGACCGTGCGGGACGAGATGCGCCGGTGCTCCATCCTACTCCGATACGATCGGGGCGCCGATCGGTTGCACGACCTCGAGCGGTCCGAGCTCCAGCTCCTCGAGATCGGGGCTCACCCGCTCGGCGTCGCCAACCACCAGGACGAGGAACTCGGAGGGCCGCACGTGGCGGCGTGCCGCCTCGGCCACCTGCTCCGGCTCCACCGCCCGCACCCGGTCCCGGTAGCGGTCGTGGTAGTCGTCCGGGAGCCCGTGGACGATGAGCTCGCCCACGCGGGCCGCCACCTGTTCGACGGTCTCGAGCTGGAGCGGAAAGACGCCGGCGATGTAGTCGCGGGCGGCCTCGACCTCCTCGGCGTCGGGACCCCCTTCGAGCAGCCCCCCGACCTCCGCCAGGATCTCCCCGACCGCGGACCCGGTCACCTCCGTTCCCACGGCCGTGCCCACCGAGAAGGGTCCCGCCTTCCTGCGGAAGTGGAATCGGGAGCGCACGCCGTAGGTGAAGCCGTGGCGCTCGCGCAGGCTCAGGTTCAGCCGGCTCGTGAAGGAGCCGCCGAGGATGGTGTTCATCACGAGGAGGGGAAAGTAGTCCGGCGTGGAGCGCGGCTGCCCGAGCTGCGCCACCCGGATCTCGGACTGGACCGAGCCGGGGCGGTCCACGACGACCACGCGCCGCTCCCGGCTCCGCACCTCCGGGACGAAGTCGGCCGGGCGGGGCGAGGGACCTCCGGGATCCTGGCCCAGGTGCTCCTCGACGAGGGCGCGCACCTCCGCCGGCTCGAGGTCGCCGGCCGCGACCACCCCGCCTCCGGTCACGCGGTGCCGGAGTCCGGCGAAGACGCGCACCGCCTCGCGGTCCAGCTCCCTCACCGACTCCTCGGTGCCCGCCAGCGGGCGGGCGTACGGCACGTCCGGGCGGAAGAGGAGGCGCTCCATCTCGTCCGCCGCGAGCGCGGAGGGGCTCATCCGTCGCTGGTGGATGGCGGCGAGGCGCTGGTTGCGGAGGCGCTCGAGCTCGCCTTCCGGGAAGGAGGGACGGCGGATCACCTCGCCGAGCAGCTCGGCCGCGCGCGGCAGGCGGTCCGCCAGGCAGGTCACCGAGAGCGTGGTCGCGTCCCAGCTCGTGCCGATCGAGAGCGAGGCGCCGATCTCCTCGAGGGCGGAGGCGAGCGCGGCGCCGTCGCGGCGCTCGGTGCCCTCTTCCAGCGCGTCGCCGGCGAGGACGGCCACGCCGGCCCGGTCCGCCCCGACCGTGTCCTCGCCGGCCGGCAGGATCGCCCTGAGGGTCGCCACCGGAAAGCGGGAGATCCGGGCCACGCGGAGGTCGGTGGCCGATTCCGTCTCCACCGACTCCACGGCCGGAAACGAGAAGGGGCGGATCGGCCCCGCGTCGGGCGGGCGGGAGCGATCGGCCGCTCCGCCGCCGCCGCCACGCCCTCCGTCGCTCCGACCGTCGCGCCCTCCGTCGCCGCGGCTCACGCGGCCTCCCGCGGCACGTAGGTGAGCAGCGCCCGGTTGTCCGCGCCGAGCCGCTCCGCCGCGAAGGCCCGCACCTCCGCGGGCTCGACCGCCCGGAGCCGCTCCACCTCGCTGTTCAGGCGCTCGGGCTCGCCGAAGACGAGCTCGAACATCGACAGCAGGTCCGCCCGGTCGCCGACCCGCTGCACCTCCCGGAGGAGCCGGGTCTCCGAGATGGCGACGGCGCGCTCCACCTCACGGGCCTCCACGTCGGAGAGCGCCTCGACCTCGCGGAGGAGCGCCTCTTCCAGCATCTGCGGCTCCGCCCCGGCGTACCCGGTGAGCACCACCAGGAGCATGGAGGCGCCGGTGACCAGGGGAAAGGCGAAGGTCCCGACGTCCTTGGCCACCCGCTCCTCCCGCACCAGGCGCCGGTAGAGACGCGAAGCCTTGCCCGTGCCGAGGACGGAGGCGGCCACCTCGGCCACGTGGAAGGACGGGTCCGTGAAGGTGGGAATCCGGAAGGCGGCGTAGAGCCGGGGCAGCGGGACGTCGTCCGTGACCCGCTCGCGGACCGTGTCCCCGATCACCGGATCCAGCTCGAGCCGTCCCGGCACCGGGGGCGGGGGGCCGCCCGCATCGATGTCACCGAACCAGTGCTCCACCCGCTCCAGCGCGCGATCCGGCTCGAAGTCGCCGCAGACGGTGAGCACGGCGTTGTCCGGTCGGTAGTACGTGGCGAAGAAGTCGCGCACGTCGTCGAGCGAGGCGGCGTCCAGGTCCTCCACGGATCCGATGACCGGGTGGTGGTACGGGTGATCGGGAGGGTACACGAGGCGCTGGAGGCGCTCGTCCCAGTCGCCGTACGGCTGGTTGTCGTAGCGCTGGCGCTTCTCGTTCTTCACCACGTCCCGCTGGTTGTCGAGCTTCTCCTGGTCCATCGCCGGCAGCATGAACCCCATCCGGTCCGATTCCAGCCAGAGGGCCAGATCGAGGTGATGCGAGGGGAGCGTCTCGAAGTAGTTCGTCCGGTCGAACCAGGTGGAGGCGTTGAGCGAGCCGCCGGCGCGCTCGACGAGCTCGAAGTGGACGTTCTTCGGCACGTGGCCCGAGCCCTGGAACATCATGTGTTCGAACAGGTGGGCGAAGCCGGTGCGGCCCGCGCGCTCGTTCCGGGAGCCGACGCCGTACCAGAGGTTCACCCCCACGACCGGCGTGTCCCGGTCCGGCGAGAGGACCACCCGGAGCCCGTTGTCCAGGCGGTGCCGCTCGGCGGGGATCGAGAGCCGGGCCGGCCGCTGGCGCTCCGCTTCCGGAGCCTCCGCGGGGCCACTCACGGCTCGCCCCCGTCCTCGTCCGCCCCGGGGGTCGGCAACCGCACGACCTCGCCCACGCCGAGCGCGCGGAGCGGAGCCTCGATCCGGTCCGCGTCGCCCGCGACCACGATCACGAGGTCCGAGGCGTCGAGGTGGCGCCGGGCGGCGGCAGCGACGTCCTCGCCGGTGACGGCGAGCGTCCGCTCCACGAAGGTCTCGTAGAAGTCGAGCGGCAGCTCGTAGAGGACGAGCTCGGCCAGTCGGTCCGCCACGTCGTTCACCGTCTCGAAGCGCTGCGGAAGCCGCAGCGCCGTGTAGCTCCGCGCCCGCCGCAGCTCCTCTTCCGGGACGGCCTCCTCCCGGATCCGCTCCAGCTCGCGCAGGAAGATCGCGACGGCGGAGTCGGTCGCGGGGGTGTTCACCGCCGCCTGCGCGACGAACGGTCCCGGCCGTCTCCGCATCGCGAAGCTGGAGAAGGCGCCGTAGGTGTAGCCCCGCTCCTCGCGCAGGATGGAGTTGAGGCGGCTGGTGAAGGAGCCGCCGAGCACGGTGTTCATCACCGTCAGCGGGAAGTAGTCCTCGGTGGCCCGATCCACCCCGATGCGGCCGAGACGGATCTCGGACTGGGGGGCGTCGGGCCGGTCGACGAGATGGATCGTCGGGCCGGCGGCCGGTCGATCCGCGACACTCCGGCCCGCCGCCGGCGGGCCGGCCGCGTCCCGGCTCGGGCCCTCCGGGCGGGGCGAGTCGGGCCCGACGGCCTCCCAGCGCGCCAGGTGCGGCGCGAGCGCCTCGCGCACCTCCTCCTCGTCCACGTCGCCCGCCACCACCACGGTCGCGTTCTCCGGGCGGTAGTGTCGACGGTAGAAGGCGACGAGATCGTCCCGGTCCAGCGCGGCCACCGACTCCCGCGTGCCGAGGAGCGGGCTTCCGTACGGGTGGCCGGCTCCGTAGAGGATCCGGATGAACGCCTGGTCGGCCAGCGCGCGGGGCTCGTCCAGGTTCTGGAGGATCCGCGTGAGTCGCTCCTCGCGCACCCGCTCCACCTCTCCGGTCTCGAAGGCCGGATCCACGACGATGTCGGCCAGTACGTCGAGCGCCTCGTCCAGCCGCGGCTTCAGGACGCTCAGCTCGACCGTGGACGCGTCCCAGGAGGCGCCGGAGTAGAGCGAGGCGCCGAGCCGGTCCACCGCCTCGGCGATCTCGAGCGCGCTCCGCCGTGCGGTGCCCTCGTCGAGCATGTCGGCGACGAAGGTGGCGAGGCCGGCGGTGCGGGCGTCGAGGGAGCCGGCCCCGCCCGGGAACTGGATCCCGATCTCGACCACCGGAAGGTCGCGGCGCTCCACGAGGAGCACGCGCATCCCGTTCGGGAGCGTGATCTCCGCGACCTCGGGAAAGCGGAGCGACGGAGGGCGCCCCACCTCGGGCGGCCGGCTCCGGTCGAGCGCCCCGGCCCCGTCCCGCCGCTCCGCCCGGGCGTCCGCGGGAGTCCCGCCGCCCTCCTCTTCGCCGCCCACGGCGAAGGAGCACCCCGCCAGGCCGACCGCCGCACCGAGTCCCGCCATGAGCATCCCCCTGCGAAGCCGCGCTCCACCGCCGGTCCCGACGGTGCCTCTCACCGTTCCTCCGTCCCGTCGGCGGGGGCCACCGCGGACAGCTCCGTCCGTCCCTCCGGCACCACGCTCAGGACCACGGCGTGCGCCTCCGTCAGGTACCGCTCGGCAGCCGTCCGTACGTCGTCGGCGTCGGCCTCCCGGTAGCGCGCCAGGTCCCGCCGCACGAATCCCGGATCGCCCGTGAAGAAGAAGTACTCGTTCAGGCGGTCCGCCTTGCCTCCGAATCCGCCGACCCGCTCCAGACGGCTCACGAAGTCGGCCTCGATCTGGTTGCTCGCCCGCTCCATCTCCTCCGGGCGCACGGCCCCCGCGACCAGCCGGTCGAGCTCCTCGCGCACCGCCGTCTCCAGCTGCTCCAGGCCCACGTCGGGCCGCGCGGTGACCAGGATCATGAAGGTGCTCGTCGCCTCGCCTCCGCTCTGGAAGGCGCTCACGCTCTGGGCCACCCGTTCCTCGTAGACGAGCCGGCGGTGGAGACGCGACGTCTTGCCCGAGGAGAGGACGTTGGCGAGGAGCTCGAGGTGCGCGTCCCCGTCCGTGAAGACCTCCGGCGTGTGCCAGGCCATGTACAGGCGGGGAAGCTGGACCCGGTCCTCCAGGACCACGAAGTCGTCGGCCTCGAGCGCCACGGGCGCGACCTCGACCTCCGGCTTCGGCGGGCCCGCCGGCAGATCCCCGAAGTAGCGCTCGACCAGCTCCCGCACGCGCCGCGTCGAGACGTCGCCGGCCACCGCCACGCTCGCGTTCGAGGGCGAGTAGTAGGTGCGGAAGAAGTCGCCCACGTCGTCGAGGCTCGCGGCGGCGAGGTCCTCCATCGAGCCGATCACGGGATGGTGATAGGGGTGGCCGGGCGGGTAGAGGTGGGCCAGCAGCGTCTCCCAGGCGAGCCCGTAGGGGCGGTTCTCGTAGCTCTGCCGCCGCTCGTTCATCACCACGTCGCGCTGGACGTCGAGCTTGCCCGCGTCCATCGACTCCAGGAGGAAGCCCATCCGGTCCGCCTCCAGCCAGAGGGCGAGCTCGAGGGCGCTCGAGGGCACGTTCTCCCAGTAGTTGGTGCGGTCCTGGCTGGTGGAGCCGTTGTTCACGCCTCCGGCGGCTTCGAGGAGGTCGTCGAACTCGCCCTCCGCCACGTTCGCCGAGCCCTCGAACATCACGTGCTCGAAGAGGTGGGCGAAGCCCGTGCGGCCGGGCCGCTCGTTCTTGGAGCCGACGTGGTACCAGACGTTCACGCTCACCACCGGCACCGTGCGGTCCTCGTGGACCAGGACGTTGAGTCCGTTCTCCAGCGTGAACTGGGTATAGGGGATGTGCACCTCGATCGTCTCCGACGTCTGGGCGGGGGCGGACCCGGGGGCCGCCGCGAGCAGGAGGAGCGCGGTCATGGGCCGGAGGAGCCCCTTCGGGAGTCGGGGGGACCCGCCGGGTCGGACCCGAGCGAGCCGCCTCACGGCCTCTCCATCAGCCGCTCGCGGAAGGCGATCGGCGCGATGGTCCGCACCAGGAAGGCGAGCGCGCTCTCGGCTCCGGCGGAGAGCCGCTCCTCGCCCTCCTCGACGGTCGCGCGGTCGACGCCCTCGGCCGACTGTCGGGCCCGCTCCAGCATCTCCCACGCCCGATCCTCCCATCCGCTCGCCATGTCGGCGAGGGCGGCGAGGAGCTGCGCCTCCGGATCGTGCGGGCGGAGCCGTGCCCCGCGGTCGAGGGCGGCGGCGGCCTCGTCCAGCCGCTCCTGCTCTACGAGCGCGAGCCCGAGGAGGATGCGCGGCCATCCGTCGTCGGGGTCCATCTCCGCGGCGCGGTCGAAGTCGTCGACCGCACCTGCGACGTCGCCCCCCAGCGCCAGCGCGATCCCCCGCTCGAGGTGCACGACGGGCAGGTCCGGAGCCAGCTCACGGGCCGCGTCGAGCTCGCCCAGCGCCTCCTCCACCAGCCCCTCCCGCGAGAGGTACGCTCCGTACATCCAGCGCGCGAGGGGAAGCTCGGGGGCGAGGAGGGCGGCCGTGCGGAGCGCACCCTCGGCTTCCGGGTCGTCGAAGGCGGCGAGGGCGTTGCCGGCCGTGGCCAGCACGTACGCGTCCTGCGGCCGGGCGGCCAGGCAGCGCTTGAAGCGCTCGTAGGCGACCCCCTCCAGCCCGAGCTCCCGCTCCGCCACGCCGAGCCCGCAGAGGAGGAAGGGATCGTCCTCGTGCTCCTCGACGGACTCGCGGAGCCGCTCGGCCATCCCCTCCCAGTCGCCCTCGCCGCCCATGGCCATGGCGCGCCGGAGCTCCTCCTCGACCGCCGGGGAGGGCTGGGCGGGGCCGCCGACCTCGACCCGGTCGTCCGGGACGTCGTCACGCACCGAACTTCTCCAGCCGGCCCGCGTGGGCGAGCGCCAGGGGAAGCAGGTCGGTGGCCCGCACCGTCCCGAGATCGCCGCCCCGGCACGTGCTCTCGCCGAAGGAGTCCGCGGTGGGACGGCCCCACCGCGAGGCGAGGAGGACCGGAACGGCGTGCCAGGAGTGCTCCCGCCACAGGGCCGGAGTCGAGTGGTCGCCCGTGACGAGCAGGACGTCGGGCTCCTTCCGGACCAGGGGCTCGAGAGCGGCGTCGATCCGCTCGATGGCGGCCACCCGCCCCTCCCAGTCGCCGTCGTGCCCGTGGGTGTCCGGGTCCTTGAAGTGGAGAAAGTGGAAGTCCCGGTCTTCCCACTGCTCCTCGCACAGCTCCACCGTCTCCTCCACGGACCCGGGGATCCCCCCGACCGTCATCCCGACCAGCCGCGCGACACCGCGGTACATCGGATACTTCGCCGACACGACGGCCCGGAGACCGTAGCGCTCGTCGAAACCGGGGTACCGCTCCCGGGTGGCCCATCCGCGGGCCAGGAAGCCGTGCATGCGCTCCTCGCCGGACAGGATCCGGCGCGCCTGCTCGAGGAGGTCCCGGGCGATCCCGGAGGTGCGCTCGGCGGCCGGCCTGAGGGGCTCGGGGTCCCGGGGCGGAGCTCCGGTCTCCTGGGGATCCGTCTCGGCCAGGGCGGCGTCCAGCCCCTCGCCCCGGAGCACGAGCACGACGCGGTGCTCCTTCTCGGGAATGAGGATCACCTCCACCCCCTCCGGCGCCCGGAGCTCCCGCACCACCTTCTCGACCGCGCGGCCCGCCTCCTCGTCGGAGGGGCGTCCCGCGCGCCGGTCCGTGACCCGCCCCTCGGCGTCGAAGCTGGCCAGATTGAGGCGGGCGGCGACGTCGCCCGGACGGAGATCGAAGTCCGCCCCGAGCGCGCTGAGCGCCCCCCGGCCGATCCGGTGCCGGAGCGGATCGTAGCCGAAGAGGGCGAGGTGGGCCGGACCGCTGCCCGGGGTGACGCCCGGCGCCACCGGCACGTGCATGCCGAGCGAGCTCCGGGAGGCGAGCGCGTCCAGGACGGGCGTGCGGGCCGACTCGAGCTCGGTGAGGCCGGTGTCCGGATGGGGCAGGCCGCCGAGCCCGTCGAGCACGGCGAGCACGATGCGGCCGCCGTCGCCGTCGCGCCGGACCAGGGTGTCCGGAATGAAGGGTGGATCTTCCATGCGTCTGTATACCGGGCAGCCCGGGTGCGGTTCACACGGGCGACCGCCCGCCGCCACCGGGAGCCCGATTCCGGGGTGTGGCCGCCCGCGTCCACGTTTCAGCTGAAACGTCCCGGCAGCCTCAGAGCTGGAACAGCATCAGCGCGCCCATCGCGACGCCCACCGCCACCACCACCCACCGGAGCGTCTCCGGCTCCACCCGCTGGATCAGGTGCCCGGCCGCCCATCCCCCGAGGAAGGAGCCCGCGGCCATCAGCAACGCGGCGTGCCAGAGCACGATCCCCCGGATGGAGAAGAGGACGACCGCCGCCGCCTTCATGGTGAGGGCGAGCACGTTCTTGAGCCCGTTCGCGCGGTGGAGGTCGTGGAGTCCGAGGAGGCTGAGCGAGCCCAACGTCAGGATCCCGATTCCCGCGCCGAAGTATCCGCCGTACAGCGAGATGGCGAAGAGCGTCGCGCCTCCCGCGACGATCCAGCGCCCGGCTCTGGCGTCGCCCGCCGCCTTCGGGCCCGCGTCCGCACCCTGGCCGTCGGCACCCGCGGCCTCCCCGGCTCCTCCGCTCCGGATCCATCCGCGGAGCGTGGGCTCGACCGCGACGAGCCCCGCGGCTCCCATCACGAGGAAGGGCGCGGCTCCCTCGAACCAGGAGGGGGGAAGGCGGATCAGGAGCCAGGCGCCGATGGCGCCGCCGACGATCGATGGCAGCACGAGCAGCCACCAGCGGGGGGCGATCCGGCCGATCGACGTCCGATAGCTCCACGCCGCCGACGCCGAGCCCGGCCAGAGCCCGACGGCGTTCGTGGCGTTCGCCTGCACGGGCGGCAGGCCCAGCCAGACGAGCGTCGGGAAGGAGATCACCGTCCCCGCTCCGGCGACCGCGTTCGCCGCGCCCGCCGCGAACGCGGCCAGGAAGGCCACCACGGGGTGCCACCACACCTCCCATCCCAGCAACCGTCTTCCTCCAATCGGTGTTCGTCGGTCGGCGCTCGGCCGGGCGGCCTGCGGCGCGGCCTGCATCGGGGGCCGCGAAGCGCCGGCCGCCGGCGCTTCGGCCTCCGCGGCCGGAAGGATACCCGGATCGCCGCCGGGGCGCGAAGCCGGGGCCCGCGAGACCCGATCCGCCGGGGCACGCGCGGCCCGATCCGGCGAGGCCCGCGGGACGAGCGGCCCGGCACCCGCGTTGCAGCCGCGTGGCGGGGCAGGATACGATCCGCGTCCGGGTCGCCCGCCGCGGCCCGCCTCCTCCAGGACCCGCACCGGGAGCGCCCGTGAAGTACCGGACCTTCGACATGGAACGGTGGCAGTCGACCTGGGAGCATCGGGTCCGTTACAACCTCTCGGAGAGCGGCGTCGATCCGATGAGCGTCGGCGAGCTGCTCGACCTGGCCTCGGTCACCGTCCCGCACGGGGCGGTGGCCCCCGGCCATGCGGCGCCCGGCGAAGGCCCGTCCGGACCGGCGGGCGGGGCCGAGGGCGAGCCCGCTCCGACGCTCCTCGAGGAGATCCGGCTCGGTTACGGGCAGTCGAATGGTTCGGACGAGCTCCGTGAGCGGATCGCGGCGCTGCACCCGGGCGCCGGCGCGGCGAACGTGCTCGTCACCGCCGGAGGCGCCGAGGCCAACTTCGTCGCCACGTGGAAGCTGCTCGAGCCGGGCGAGCCGGTGGCCGTGATGCTCCCGGCCTACATGCAGGTGCCGGGGCTGGTCGAGAGCCTCGGGGGCGAGGTCCTTCCCTTCCGGCTCCTGGACGGGGAGGACGGGTGGAGCCCCGACCTGGAAGCGCTCGATCGCGCGCTGGAGCGCGGTGCCCGGACGATCGTCGTCACCAATCCGAACAATCCCACCGGGGCGGTCCTCTCGGACGAATCGATGGAGGCCGTCGTCGAGCGGGCCCGCCGGGCGGACGCGTGGATCCTGGCCGACGAGGTCTACCGTGGGGCCGAGGTGGCGGAGGTGGCGGAGGACCCGGAAGGCGCGGACGATCCGGACGGCGCGGAGGACCCGGGGGCGGATCCCCCCGAGACGGCGTCCTTCGTGGGGCTGTACGAGCGGGTCCTCTCGACCGGATCGCTCTCGAAGGCGTACGGGCTGCCCGGCCTCCGTCTCGGATGGGTGGTCGGACCCGAGGACACGATCGCCGACCTCTGGGGACGGACGGACTACACCTCCATCGCGCCGGCCACCCTCTCCGACGCGCTCGCGCTGATGGCCCTCGATCCGGCGGTCCGCCCCCGGATCCTGGCGCGCACGCGGAGGATCGTGCGCCGGAACCTGGCCCGGGTGCGGGAGTGGGCCGACGACGCCGGGATCTTCCGGTATCGCGCGCCCGAGGCGGGGGCCATCTGCTGGCTCCGCTACGACGCTCCGGTGGGCTCCACCGACCTGGCCGAGCGGCTCCGCACCGAGCACGACGTCCTGATCGTGCCCGGCGACCACTTCGGGATCGACGGCCACGTCCGGATCGGGTTCGGCCTGCCGCCGGACGACCTGGACGAGGCGCTGGAGCGGGTCACGCGAGCGCTGGAAGACGCCCGCGGCTGACGGGCTCCCGCTGGACAACCCCGCCCCGCCCCCGGCAGACTGGCGCATCCCCCTCGACGGCCTTCTCGGCCTTCTACCCGGAGCGCGCCATGGACCCGATCGACCCGGAGGGGATCCTCTCCACGCTGGACCGGATCCTCAACACCCGCCTCTTCCATCTTTCGGGACAGGAGGTGAACCTCGTCACCCTGATCACCTTCGGCGTCATCGTCGTGGCGACCTGGATGATCTCCAGGCTCGTCCGGCGGGGGGTGGAGCAGGGCTTCCGGAGCCGCGGCGTGAAGGATCCCGGCACCATCGGGGTGACGAGCCGCCTGCTCCACTACACCATCATGGCCATCGGCCTGGCGGTGGCCCTGAACACGCTCGGGGTGAACCTGGCGGCGCTCTTCGCCGCGGGTGCGGTGCTCGGGATCGCGATCGGCTTCGCGATGCAGAACATCGTGCAGAACTTCGTCTCCGGGCTGATCCTCCTCGTCGAGCGCACCATCAAGCCGGGCGACGTGCTCGAGGTGGAGGGGCGCGTCGTCACCGTCGAGAAGATGGGGATCCGCACCTCGATCGCGCGCACCCGCGACGAGGAGGAGCTGATCGTGCCGAACGCGACGCTCGTCCAGTCGACCGTGAAGAACTACACGCTCCGGGACTCCCTCTTCCGCGTGCGCGCGCCGGTCGGCGTCAAGTACGATTCCGACATGCGGCGGGTCCTCGAGGTGCTCTCCGGAGCGGCGGAGCGGGTCGCGGAGCGCTTCGAGGGACGCGAGCCGCTGGTGCTGCTGAGGGAGTTCGGAGACTCCTCGGTGGTCTGGGAGACCTCCGTCTGGATCCAGGATCCCTGGAGATCGCAGCGGGTGAACTCGGCGCTCAACCAGGCGATCTGGTGGGCGCTGAAGGACGCCGGCATCGTCATCGCCTTCCCGCAGATGGACGTCCACCTCGACCCGCCGGTGGAGGAGGGGGTCGCCGGGCTGTCACGGGTGTCGTGAAGGGGCCGGCGGAGGCTATCCGTCCGCCCCCGCCGCCCGGAGGGGAAATCCGACCGGTCCCGCCCCGCCCTCGAAGCGCCGGGACTCGGTGAGCTCGTCCAGCCGCTCCAGGAGCCCTTCCCGTGCGAGGGAGTCGAACGCCTCGACGACCGACGGATCGAAGTGCGAGGCCGCGGACGCGAGCACCTCGTCGGTGGCCGATCGCACGGTGGAGGCGGCCTTGTACGGCCGCTCGTGGGAGAGGGAGTCGAACACGTCGGCTACCGAGACGATGCGCCCCACGAGGGGGATCTCCTCGCCGGCCATCCCCCCGTAGCCGGACCCGTCCCACCGCTCGTGGTGGGTCAGGGCGATCTCGCGCGCGGAGTGCAGCAGGGGGAAGTCGCTGCCCGAGAGGATGCGGGCACCGATGGTCGTGTGGGTCTTCATCACCTCGAACTCCGCCTCCGTCAGCGGGCCGGGCTTCATCAGGATGGCGTCCGGGATGCCGATCTTGCCGACGTCGTGCAGGGGAGCCGCGCGGCGGAGGATGACGACCTGCTCCTCCTCGATCACCAGCCTCTCGGCCAGGAGCGCGGAGAGGATCCCCACCCTCTGCGCGTGCCGGCCCGTCACGTCGTCCCGGTACTCGGCCGCGACGGCGAGCCGGTTCAGGATCTCGACCTGGGCGGTCGCGAGCGCCTTCGTCCGCTCCCGGACCCGGAGCTCCAGCGTCTCGTTCTGATGCCGCGTCTTACGGTGGAGAAGTCGGGTCTCCAGCAGATTCCGGATGCGCAGCAGGACCTCGGTCGTCTCGAACGGCTTCGTGACGAAGTCGTTCGCTCCGGCCGCGAGGGCGCGCCGGCGGACGTCCGGGTTCGGATCCCCGGTGAGCACGAGGATCGGGAGGTAGTCGCCGGCCGGGATCTCCGGCTCGAGGCGCTCCATCACCTCGAAGCCGTCGAGGTGGGGCATGTGCAGATCCAGGAGCACGAGGTCCGGCTCGACCTCCCGGAAGAGGTCGAGCGCCTGCCGGGGGTCGCCGGTCTCGTGGATCTCCTCGTATCCGGAGCGGCGGAGAAGCCGTCCCAGCAGGCGGAGATTGTCCGGCTCGTCGTCGACCACCATGATGCGGGCCCGACCCTGGACCTCGTCGCTCGATTCGATCATGGCGTGGGAAATGGAGAGCGGGATCGACACAGGAGAAGGTGCAACGCACGGGCCGCGAGCGAAACACGACGAATCACATCGGATCGTCCACGGGGCGGACACACTCCGGCGACTCGTGAGCGGGTGAGTTGACGAGAGTGGAGACCTCCCGCGCGCGGAAGGTGCCCTCCGGCGGCGAGCCGAGCAGCGGGTCCAGCTCCGCCGTCCCGGCCGAGGGGTCGAGCCAGGCCCCCCGCCGTCCCGCGGGGACCACGACCGGCATCCTCGGGTGGTACGGCCGGAGGTCCGCGGACGCCTCGGTCGTGAGGATGGTGAAGGTGTGCAGGGGCGGACCCCCGGAGGGCCTCCACCGCTCCCACAGGCCCGCGAAGGTGAACACGCCCCCCTCCGGCAGGTGGATCCAGTACGGCGTCTTCCGGCCCCCTTCCCCCGGGCGCCACTCGTAGAATCCGTCGGTCGGCACCAGGCAGCGCCGGCGGCGGAAGGCCTCACGGAAGGCGGGCTTCGAGGCGGCCGTCTCGCTCCGGGCGTTGATCATCCGGCTGCCGATCGCCGGATCGTCCGCCCAGTGCGGTACGAGCCCCCAGCGGAGCGGGCCGAGCCGGAGACCGTCCTCGCCCCGGATCAGGACGGGAGCCTCCTGTGTCGGGGCCACGTTGTAGCGGGGACGGTACTCCTCGAGACGGATCACCGGATCTCCGAGAGCCTCCCGTAGCTCCGCGAGATCGACGCCGAGCGTATAGCGACCACACACGGGCGCGCTCCCGCCGCCTCAGCCCGCCCGGACCGCGTCGGAACGGATCAGGTGCCGCCGCGTGCCGTCAGCGTGCGGTGCGCCCGGACGAAGTCGGCCCCGGCCCCCGCCGCCTCGAGCACCACCCCGTGCGGCACGTCGAGCCGCTGGGACAGGAACGCCAGATTCACCAGCGCGACCACCTCGGAGTCCGTGAGGCGGATGCGATCCCACGACGAGCGGGGCGTGTCGCCGAACGCGCGGTACGCCCGCTCCAGGGCCCCGGTGGCCGCTCCGTCGGGCAGGGGCACGTGGAAGGTCTCCACGGAGACTCCGTACCGGGTGGCGAGCTCGCCCCAGGAGCTGCCGCCGCGTCGCAGGGTGACGATGGCGTCGGGCGAGACTCCGGCACGCCGCGCCAGGTGGAGCACGACCGGCATCTCCACGGTCGGGAGGTCCCACTCGGCGAGAATCCGGACCTCCTCGACCGGGACCCGGAAGTGCTGAGCGGCGGCCCGGAGGTACGCTTCCTCCGGCGAGTCCTGCTGCGCCTCTCCCCTCGTGGGCGCGAGTGCGGTCGCGAGCCCGAGAGCGAGCGGAAGGAGGAGCCGAGCCCTCACGGTTCCTTCGAGAATGGCCATGATCACCTCCGTGCGGAGGGGAGCGGTGCGAATTCCTTGATACCCTGAATGAGGGACATCGGATCCCGTCGCGCCAGCTTTTCCGGACACCGTCCGACGTCGATCGACCCCGCCGATCCGGCAGGAACCGGCTGGCACAGGACTTGATCCTTCAACTGCACACGGCCCGCCCGCTCGAGGCGGGATCACCATAGATGGAGGCAGGGACGATGCGAGCCGACGGAAGCCACGACGGAGCGGAAGAACCCGTTGCGGAAAGCCCCCGCGATCTGGTCCTGGACTTCTCCGGCATCGAGGAGCTGGACGTCCGGTCGCTCGCCCTCCTGCTCACGGCCCGCGAGCTGGCCTGCGCCGAGGACCGCCACGTCTGGTCCACGGGGGTGCCCCTCGGCACCCGCTGGGCCCTCTCGGCGCTCGGGTTGGACGACTTCTTCCCTCCCCTGCCCGCGGCGCGCCAGCCCGACGCCTGAAGAAGCAGCGCGGTACCGAGAGCGGATCGGCCCTCAGCGTGGGGGCGTGATCCGCGCATCCACGCCTTCCCGCAACGTCCGCTCGGCGCGGCGACGGGCGGCCTCGGTGGGAAGGATCCCTTCCTCGTCGGCCTCCTCGAAGATGCGGCGGAGCGCCGGACCGAGCTCGAGCACCCGCTCGCGCAGCTCGTCCCGATCCGTGCGTCCGAGGGACAGGAGACCGAAGGCCACCGCCCCTCCGGCGTTGACCATGTAGTCGGGAGCGTAGAGGATGCCACGCTCGCGGAGGCGCCGGGCGTCCTCCGGCGTCTCGAGCTGATTGTTCGCCGAGCCCGCGACGATGCGGCAGCGCAGGCGGGGGATCGTCTCCCTGGAGAGCACGCCCCCCCGGGCGCAGGGGGCGAAGACGTCACAGGAGGTGTCGTAGACCTCGGCCGGCGGAACCGTCCGGGCGCCGAGCTCCCCGGCGAGGGCGCGCACCCGCTCGTCGTCCACGTCGCAGAGGAGGATCTCCGCCCCCTCGCGGGCGAGGAGCCGGGCCAGCGGCTCACCGACGTCGCCCACCCCCTGGATCAGCACCGTGCTGCCCTCGAGGCCCTCGCGGTCGAGCCGGACGGCCGCCGCCTCGCGGATCCCCTGGAGCACGCCGAGCGCGGTGAAGGGACCCGGATCCATGGGAGTCTCGCCTCCGTGGCCGCCCATCACGTGCTCCGTCTCCCGCGCCACGATCGCCATGTCCTCGGGGGTGGTGCCGAGGTCCTCCCCGGTCCGGTACGCTCCGTGGAGCGTCTCGAGGAGCTGGCCGAAGCGGCGGAGGAGCCCCTCCCGCTCCTCCGGATCCAGGGGGCGGGAGAGGGCCAGGACGGACTTGCCCCCGCCGAACGGAAGGCCGATGGAGGCCCACTTCCACGTCATTCCCTCGGCCAGTCGGAGCGCGTCGCGGAGCCCGGCGACCGGTGCGTCGTACTCGGTCATCCGGCACCCTCCCACGGGTATCCCAAGCGTGTCGTCGTGGAGCGCGATGAAGATCCAGGCGTCGGCCGCCTCGTCGCGACGCACCACGACGGCCTCGCCTCTCCATGCCGCCACCAGCTCCCAGACGTCCCGCTCCGTCCGCGCAGGGGTCGTCACGACGGCTCCGCTCCGGTGGTGTCCGCGTCGTCCTCGGCGGGGGCCGGGCTGAAGGCGTCCACGTGGATGCGCCAGGTCCCGTCGACGCCCTTCCGCCACACGGTGGTGAACTTGCCGCGGCTCACCACGGGCGGGGATCCTTCGCGCCCGGAGGGTGCGGATTCCAGCGTGTAGTAGCCGACGTCGTAGGCCAGATCCCCGGTCAGATGGCGATCGACCGTCGAGAAGGAGATCCGCAGCGCGACGTCCTGCTCACGGAGCTCGTCGAAGAAGTTCGAGAAGTCGGCGCGGATCGCTCTCCGCCCGCGGATGAGGTCGCCGCCGGCCGGAAGGTAGAGCGCGTCCTCCGTATAGAGGCCGGCCACCGAATCCGCATCCAGCAGGTCGTAGGCGCGCGAGAAGCGGTGATACACGGAGTCGATCGCCGCCCGGTCCTCGGGCGCCGGGTCGGAGGCCGCCGCGTCGGGGCGCGTCCGGCCGTCCTCTCCGTCGCCGCACCCCGCGAGGAGCGGGGCCGCCCCCACCGTGAGCAGGAGGACCGGAAGGAACCTCCGGAGGAGCGCCGGCGGGCGGAGGGGGCAGAAGCCGCCCCCGCCCGCGGAGCCGGAGGGGGCGGAGCGGGTCTGTGGAGGAGCGTTCATGGTCGGGACCGGGTGGACGGTGCTGGAGGGGCGGCGGCGCGTGGCGGCGGCCCGGGGCTCAATCTTGCGGGGAGGCGCCGCGGACGCCACGGCTCGTCGCCTCGCATCCGAGCGACGCTCCCGCTCTTTTCCCACGATCCGCCGCTCCGGCTCCTTCCTCCCCTCCGCCTCCACCGGCACCCATGGACTGGATCACCGACCCGAACGCCTGGATCGCCCTGACCACCCTGACGATCCTGGAGATCGTTCTCGGGATCGACAACATCGTCTTCATCTCCATCCTCGCCGATCGGCTCCCCCCGGAGCTGCGCGCGCGGGCCCGCACCATCGGCCTGGGGCTGGCGATGTTCGCCCGCGTCGCCCTCCTCTTCTCCATCGCGTGGGTCATGGGGCTGACGCGGGTGCTCTTCGAGGTCGTCGGGCATGCGGTCTCGGGACGGGACCTCATCCTGGTGGTGGGCGGCCTCTTCCTCCTCTTCAAGGCGACCCGCGAGATCCACCACAAGCTGGAGGGCGACGATCACGTCGCGGAGGCCCGCGGATGGGGAAGCTCGATGGCGGGCGTGCTGGTCCAGATCGCGATCCTCGACCTCGTCTTCTCGCTGGACTCGGTGATCACGGCCGTCGGGATGGCCGACGACCTCGGGGTCATGGTCACGGCGGTGGTGCTCGCCGTCCTCGTGATGATGGTCTCGGCGGGGCCGGTCAGCCGCTTCATCGCCCGGCATCCGACCGTCCGCATGCTCGCCCTCAGCTTCCTTCTCCTGATCGGGATGACCCTGGTGGCGGAAGGGGTCGGACAGCACATCCCCAAGGGCTACATCTACTTCGCGATGGGCTTCTCGATCCTCGTGGAGGCGCTGAACCTGAGGATGGCCCGGAAGGAGGCCGAGCCCGTCCGCCTGCGCGATCCGAAGGCGCCGAAGGGACCCGGCGCGGGCGTCGCACCCGGGAGGGCGTGACGGGAGCGGGTCACGGAAGCAGAAGGGGGGCGCCCGCCGAAGCGGACGCCCCCCTTCCCGACCGAGGCCCGATCACGGGCCCGGTCGCGGCCACGGCGGCCGGTGCCGGCGCGCCGATCCGTCCGGTGCCGGAGCTGATCCGGTGCCGGAGCTGATCAGGTGCCGGAGATGTTCACGTTCGGGGCACCCTGGACCTCTGCGGTCTCGCCCGACTCGACGTTGAACTCGACCCACATACCGACGGCCGAGTGGCCGGGAACCCAGCAGGCCATCGTGTACTGGCCCGCTTCCTCGGCGGTGAAGGTGATGGTCTCGGACTCACCCGGCTGGGTGGACTCGGCCATCGTCGCGGCACCGGAGGTGATCGCCCCCTCCCACACGGGATCGATGTTCGTCATGTTCGCCGGAAGCTCGCTTCCCGCCTGGTCCGTGATCCCGAGGCTGTGCGGGGTGTTCGGATCGTCGTTCCGGAACTCGATGGTCACCTCGTAGCCCTCGGGCACCGTGATGGAGCCCTGGCCCCCGTGCATGCCGTTGAAGTTCCAGTAGTTGGCATCGTCGGTGGCGCCTCCGACCACGGTCATCGTCACCGTCCGGGCGTCGTGGTCGACCTGGAACCAGGCGGGCGTCTCGCCCGCCGCCC
Source organism: uncultured Gemmatimonadaceae bacterium (assembly GCA_964409525.1). Classification (GTDB taxonomy): domain Bacteria; phylum Gemmatimonadota; class Gemmatimonadetes; order Longimicrobiales; family Gaopeijiaceae; genus CAYPDV01. Next base: position 1,852 of record CAYPDV010000028.1, on the reverse strand, counting down.
CGGCCTCGGCTCCGTCCATCCGTGCCGTGTGGGCGGCGGTATCGGCCGCCATGTCCTCGTCGCCGGTCTCTCCCGGCTCGCACGCGGCGGTGCCGAGCGCGAGAAGGGCGACCATGCTGAGCGCAGTGATTCGCATCTTGAGTCTTCCTCGTCCTCCGTGGGGGACTGTCGCGAACGCTCCGGGGCGGCGTCGCCGACCCGGCTCCGTCGGGCAGGCCCGTTCATGCATCGGGCATGCCACAGCATGAAAAGATAGATCGGCCGGGCTCCCGCGCCAAGTCACCGGGAGCGGCCGCCTGGAGAATCGGAGGAAGGGGGTTCAGGTGGCGCGATGGTTGCTCGGTCAGTGAACGGAGCCGAAACGATCCGTCCGCGCCCGGAAGCAGGGGGATACCATGTCCGTCAGCACCGTAACGCCGCTGAACCACACGCTGGAGGAGACCCACAAGTGGCTCGAGGAGCTCGCGAAGGCCGAGCCGTTCCAGCACGAGGAGCAGGCCTACACCATCCTGCGGGCGGTCCTGCACTCCCTTCGCGACCGGCTGATCCCCGAGGAGGCGGCGCACCTCTCCTCGCAGCTCCCGATGCTCGTCCGCGGATTCTACTGGGAGGGTTGGCGTCCCTCGATGGCTCCCAACCAGGAGGATACCCGGCAGGAGTTCATGGACAGCATCCGGGAGAGCCTCGGACCGGGCGAGGGGGGCGTCGATCTCGAGCCGGCCGTGGAATCGACCCTCGCCTTCGTCCGGGGGAAGCTCTCCGAGGGTCAGGCCGAGCACGTGAAGATGCAGCTCCCCCCCGAGATCGAAGAGATGTGGAGCTGGCAGCCCGGGTGACCCGGAACCGGGCACACGCGGGCCAGGCGGTGCCCGGCGCCCCTCCGCTGACTGCCGCCCGGTCCAGGCGTGCCGTTCAGCCGGCGCCCGCCGCCCTGCGACCGACCAGCCTCACGATGTCCCGGTCCGAGAGCTCGGTCGCCGAGGAGACGCCGCCTCCCTCGACCTCGATCTCGCCCCTCGCGCTCCTCAGGTGGACCCGACGCCCCCCTCCGTCCGGATCGGACTGGATCCACCAGAGCTCTCCGCTCTCCGGATGCATCCAGATCCGGCCCCCTCGCCGCGCCGCGTCCAGACAGAGGGCGAGGTGCTGATCGCCGAACCCGGGGAACGACGCCTCCGCTCGCGCACAGCAGCCCACGCGCAGCACCTGCTTCGGGGTGCCCGGGCGCTGGAAGGCGACGGTCGGAACCGGATCTCGATCCCGTCCGCCGAGCCGGCGGACGGGGCCGACGCTCACCTGCCAGGGGCGGCGGTCACGGGGGTCGATCCAGCGACGACTCACCATGGGATCCGGCGTGGAGGTGGACGGGCTGCTCACAGGTTCCTCGAAGCACCATCCGTGCCAGAATCGAGCGGTCGTGATCCGGGTTCGAGGGAGGGAAACGGCGAGTTGAAGAGGAGGCACGGCAGAAAAAAAACCGCCGGTCCGAACGGACCGGCGGTGAGTACGCCCGAGAGGATTCGAACCTCTGACCTCTGCCTCCGGAGGGCAGCGCTCTATCCAGCTGAGCTACGGGCGCATGAAGCCCCGGGACGGGTACCCGGGAAGGGTGTAACGATGGCCGATGCGGCGGGGTCGGTCAACCCCGTCCGGCCTCGGTGCGGAACCGGACGAACGGCTCGGTCGGCGCGCGGAATAAGCCGAGTTCTGTCCCCGCCGTAGCGGGGGAAGGTCATTTCTCTGGGACGGACATCGCTGCCCGCCTCGAGCGGCCTACCCGGGACTCGGACGGAGCGAGCCGCTCCTCGTCCCTGCTTGGCCTTGCTCCGGGTGGGGTTTTCCGTGCGACTCC
>CAYPDV010000027.1:0-31052 GCA_964409525.1 uncultured Gemmatimonadaceae bacterium | reverse complement strand
ATCGTCATCGTCATCCGCACTCGCTGTACCCACACACGTGGCACTTCACGCATCCCTCCAGGTACGCCAGGTGCCCGGTGCCGCACTCCGGGCAGCTCCCGAGGTACTCCTGGCTCACGCCCTCGGGCGAGTACGGCTGGGTCTCGGCCCGCGCTCCGCCCTCGGCGGCAGGCGCTCCGGCTTCGCCCCCGCCCCCCGCCGTACGCCGGCTCGGCGCCAGGAGCGGCATCTCCTCCTGCACGCCCTCCTTCTCCTCGAGGTAGCGCTCGAGCGCCTGGCCGATGGCGTCCGGGGCGCTCAGCACCTTGTTCGGGCCCACCCCGACCGCGCGGTCGCAGGAGATGCCCCGGAGCTGGTCCCGGACCGCGTTGATCGGGATCCCGCTCCGTAGAGCGAGCGAGACCAGCCGGCCGATGGCCTCGGCGTCGGCCATCGCGGCGCCGCCGGCCTTGCCCAGCGTGCAGAAGACCTCGAAGGGGCGGCCGTCCTGGTCTTCGTTGACCGTCACGTAGAGGTCGCCCAGCGGCGAGTTCGTCTTCACCGTCCAGCCGCGGAGCACGCCCGGGCGCTGCCGCTTGTGGCGTCCGGCCGCGGCGTCCCGGTCCTCCTCCTCCCGCTCGGACCGGTACTCGGACAGGAGTACCCGGAGCCGGTGGGCCTCCTCCCTCGAGTCGGCGAGGTCCTGCTCCAGCTCGCTGATCCGCTCGAGCTGCTCGGCCGCCTCGACGCCGGCCGGCTCCCTCTCGCCCTTGCCCGTCTTCCCCGTCGAGAGGACCTGCATCGGACGGCTCCCGTCGCGGTAGACGGTGACGCCCTTGCAGCCCAGCTCGAAGGCCAGCTCGTAGATCTCCCGGACGTCGGTCTGGGTGGCCTCGTTCGAGAAGTTCGTGGTCTTGCTGATGGCGCTGTCCGTGTGCTCCTGGAAGGCCCCCTGCATCCGGACGTGCCACTCCGGGGCGATGTCGTGCGAGGTCACGAAGACCCGCTGGACCTCCTCGGGCACCTCGTCGAAGTGGATGTGGCCCTCGTCGGCGATCCGCTCCATCAGCTCGTCGGAGTACCACCCCTGCTCCTTCGCCACCCGCACGAACTCCGGATTCACGTCCGGCATCATGACGCCGGCCTGGTTCCGCATGAAGGCCACGGCGAAGAGCGGCTCGATGCCCCCGCTGCACCCGGCGAAGATCGAGATGGTGCCGGTGGGCGCCACCGTCGTCAGGTTGCAGTTCCGGAGGCGCCGCATGGGGCGCACCCGCTCGCCGTCCTCGCGGTGGGCCGCCGTCTCGTCCGGGCCCCAGATGGAGTCCTCCCAGGCGGGGAAGACGCCCCGCTGCTCGGCCAGCCGCTCGCTGGCCACGCGGGACTCCTCGTTCAGGAAGCCCATGACCTTCCGGGCCAGCTCCACGCCCTCGGGGCTGTCGTACGGAATGCCGAGCCGGACCAGGAGGTCGGCCCACCCCATGACGCCCAGCCCGATGCGGCGGATCGTCTGCGCCAGCTCGTGGATCTCGGCCAGGGGATAGCGGTTGGCGTCGATCACGTTGTCGAGGAAGTGGGTGGCCAGGTGCACCACCTGCCGGAGCCCCTCCCAGTCGATCGCCTCGTCGGCGTCGTCGCCCCAGCGGGCGTCGTCCTTCACGAACCTGCCCAGGTTCACGCTGCCGAGGTTGCAGACGTCGTAGGGCAGGAGCGGCTGCTCACCGCACGGGTTCGTCGCCTCGTAGCTCCCGAGCCGGGGCACCGGGTTGTACTCGTTCGCGCGGTCGATGAAGAAGACGCCCGGCTCGCCCGTCTTCCAGGCGCCGTGGACGACCATGTCGAAGATCTCTCGGGCGTTCTCCGTGCCCGCCACCTCACCGGTGCGGGGATCGTGCAGGTCGTAGTCGCGCCCCTCGCGCACCGCCTCCATGAAGTCGTCGGTGACGGCCACGGAGATGTTGAAGTTGGTGATCTGGCTCGTGTCGTCCTTGCACGTGATGAAGCGCCGGATGTCGGGGTGGTCCACCCGGAGGATGCCCATGTTGGCGCCGCGCCGGGTGCCGCCCTGCTTCACCACCTCGGTGGAGGCGTCGTAGAGCCTCATGAAGGAGACGGGTCCGCTGGCCACGCCCATCGTGGAGCGGACGGTGTCGCCCTCCGGCCGGAGACGGGAGAAGGAGAATCCGGTGCCCCCACCCGACTGGTGGACCAGCGCCATCGACTTCAGCGTGTCGTAGATCCCGCTCTCGCCGTTGGACAGCGCGTCGTCGACCGGAAGCACGAAGCAGGCGGAGAGCTGGCCGAGGGGCCGTCCGGCGTTCATCAGCGTCGGAGAGTTCGGCTCGAACGTGCCGGTCGTCATCAGGCGGTAGAACTGCCTGGCGACCTCCTCGACTGCCGCCTCCGAGGCCCCGTACTCCGCGTCCATCCCGGCGATCGTGCGTGCCACGCGCCAGAACATCACCTCCGGCTCCTCCGTCGGATTCCCGTCCTCGTCCTTCTTCAGGTAGCGACGCCCCAGGACGATGCGGGCGTTCTCCGTCAGCTCCGCCGGCGGAAGGTCGTCGGGCAGCTGATCGTCGAAGATCACGGGCTCCGGGATCGGTCGGAGGTCCTGGCGCTGGGTCATGGGCGCGACTCCGTGTGTGGAAAGGAGGTGGAAAAGGGTGCTTCAGAAAGTGGAAAACCCCTGAAAAGGGGCGTGTTGCCTATGTCGTCGTGTGGAAAGATCCCGGCTCCACCCCAAAATATTGGGGTATCCTCAAGCTAGGGGCACTAGATCTTGTGGTCAAGCGTATTTCCGGGGGATGCGCGGCACGGTTGTCCGGAGCACCGTCGGGAGAGGTCCCGTGTCCTTCATTGATACCCCCGAGCCGCCCCGAATCGCCGTCGAGTCGGCGCCCCTCCCGTGCCTTTCCGACGCCCCCGGGCCCGGTCGAATCCGCGAGCGGAGGCCACTCTCGGCGGGGCGGCGCCGAGGGGGCGATCTGGAGCGCGGGTGCCTCGCGACCTACCTTGCCCCCATGCTCACTGGCCCCCGCCGCTTCCGCGGCTTCACCCTGACCGAGCTCCTCCTGCTGTCCCTGGTGGTCGGGCTGGCCGCGGTCATCCTGGGATACTGGGTGGTGGAAGCCCGGGAGCGGCGCTGGACCGGTGAGCTCCGTGCCGGGATGGACACCGTCCTGGCCGCGATGGACGACTTCCACGCCCAGCGGGGGCGATGGCCCGGCACGCTCCGGGAGCTGTCGCGGGGAGCGGCGATGCCCGACTCCGCACGACTCCGGGTCTGCGTGTTCAACATCGTCCCCACCGGCCCGGACGCGCCGTACGTGGTCGTCGCCGCGGCCCACCCCCGGGCGCAGACCCGGGTCTTCACACTCCATCCGCTCTGGGCGGGTCGGATCGAGGCGTACCGGACGTCGGGCACGGGGTGCGGGGGGCGGGTTCCGTACGAGCCGGCGTCGCCCTTCCCGCCCGAAGCCGGATCCGGAGAGGCCGCTGCGCCGGAAGCCGCTGCGCCGGAAGAAAATACGTTACGCGGCACCACACCGGAGGTGACACCTTGAGGACGTTTCGGAAGATCGTGGAGGCGGGACTCCCCCTGGTGGGAACCGCCGTGGTGCTGGCGGCGGTGCTCTTCCTGCCGGACAATCTGCTGCTCCAGCTCGTGGTGGTGGTCGCCGGGATCCTCCTCGTGGAGGCGGGGGTGTGGCGACTGACGAATCCCTTCCTGCCGAACGAGCGGAGGAACGACGAGCTGCGACGGGAGGTCGACGACTTCCTCGAGCGGGTCCGGGAGCTCGACCGCGAGGCCGACGCTGCCGAAGCCGACGTCTCGGAGGACGCGGGGCGTCGGCTGGACGCGATCCGGGCCGAGATGCACGACTCGGTGGACCGGATGGGGAGGCTCGCCGGCAGCGGCGATCCACGCCGGGCGAGGGCGACGTGAGCGGCCCTGAGGTCGACGGGCACGGACGGGAGGCCGACGTGGGCGACGGACGCGAGCGAACGGACGACGCAGGGCCCTGGTTCCGGATCGGCTACGCGCTCGAACGCACCCGGAGCCGGATGCCGGGGCCGGGCGGCGGGAGGCGGGCGAGCCGGGGCGGTCGCTCCGGGGCCGACGCCGAGGACGAGGGCTCCGGCGGGACCGGACCGGCCGACGCCGCCCTGGAGGCGTTCCTCCTCTCGGGGGGGAGCGTGGTGGTGGGCCGCCTCCTCCGGGCGTGGCCCGGACGCGGCTCTCCCGGACCCGTCCGCCTGCTCAGGGCGGCGGTCGCGGGGGCGGGAGCCCGGCTGGGCACGCTTCTCGTCGGCACCGCGGTGCGCGGCGATCCGCGGCTCCCCGGCTCCGCCGAGGCGTTGGGCGAGCGCCTCCTCGCCGGAGCCGCCCGGGGCCTCGTCTACGCCTCGGTGGTCGAGCCCCGCGTTCCCGGACCGCCCCTGCTCCGCGGCCTCGTGTACGGCGGCCTCGAAGCCGGCCTCGCTCCGTGGGGCGGCCTGGAGGCGCTGCTCGGCGCCGAGAGCCCCCGGCGCCGGATGCCGTTCCTCGGGTCCCTCCTCGGATCGGGTGAGGAATCCGGACACGGGAAAGGCGGAGACGCCGGAACCGGAGACGCCGTCTCGCTCGAGGACCACCTCTTCTTCGGGGCGGTGCTGGCCGAGCTCTACGACTGATCGGGCTTCACTCGCTCGGCCTCGACGGCGGAACCGGGCTGTGCGGCTGATCCGGCTCTACGGCCGATCCGTGCCGCCCCGTAGCATCGGAATCCTCGGGTCCCGCGGATCGGGCACGGCACGCGGGGCCGTCCCTCCCCCCTCCGTGCCTTCCGTGGACGGGGTCGGACACGGCCGGAGACTCACCCCCTCGGCGTCGGACGGCGTCGAGCGCTCCTCCCGCAGGGAATCGGGAAGCACGCCGAGCAGGTGGGTCGCTCCTCCGCCGTCGCCACCGAAGGAGCGAGCTACGCAGAAGAGCCCGGGACGCGCGATCACGACCGGGACGAGGTAGCGTGACGCCTGGGCGTCGAGCCGGTCCGCCACCGCGTGGTCCGCCCCGGTCGTGCGGACGGCGTCGAGGAAGACCTCCGGCCGGTCCGAGAAGGGGAAGACCTCGGCGCGGACGCCGCTCAGGACGTAGAAGATCCGGGGCTTCCGGGTGAGCACGACGGCGTCCTCCGGCAGGTGCGCGCCGCCCCAGAGCGCGGCCGCGACGTACTCCTGTACCGGCGGGCCGTAGCAGCCGAAGGGCCCCGCCTGCTCGGTGACCTCGCGGCAGAATCCGACCGTCTCCGCCCGTTCCCACCACGCCGCACCCGCCGGCGCCAGGAGCAGGAAAGTGGCGGCCGCGGCCGTCAGGGCCCCCGCCCAACGCCCGCCGCCCCGCCCTCCCTGTCCCACCCGGCGGTCCACCCGTGAGCCCACGTCAGGATCCCCCCGCTCGACCACCCGCCGCTCCACCCCGGCGACCGCGTCCATCACGGCCCCTCCGGCGTACAGGAGGAATACGGGGAGGAGCGGAAGGACGAATCGCTCCGAGGCCCACACCTGGGGCCACACGAGGATCATCCCCAGGTAGAGCGGGGTGAAGAGCTCCGCGGCCCCGATCCGACGGCGGATCGCGAGCCCCCACCCCACGAGGGCCAGCCCGACCACGAGGAGGCCGAGCGCGAGCGCCCCTCCGCCCTCGACCCCGGTGAGCCCCCCCGGGATCCGGACCTCGAGGTACAGCCTGAGATTCTCCCAGACACGCCCCGCCATCTCCAGCGGACCGACGGCGCCGAGCTCCGGACGGTACGGATTCACCATCCAGAACTCGGAGAGGTATCCGTCCGCCTCGGTCCTCGCGCCCCGTCCCCGCCACGTCCAGGCGAGGGCGGGCAGGAGGAAGGCCGCCCCGTAGAGGCCGAGCGACTTCCACCGTCGGCGGAGGAGCAGGACGCCCGCCACCGCGAGCACGAGGGGAAGGCCGGCCGAGCGCGTCCACCAGGTGAGGATCGCCGCGGTCCCCGCCAGGACGAGCCACGGGGTCGGGGACCGGCCGGAGCCCGGTCCGTTCCGATCGTCCGGGTCCGGGTCGGGGGCCTTCGGGCCGCGCTCGGCCGGGCCGGCGGCCCCGTCCGGGCGCCCCGCCGCCCAGAGCGCCAGGAAGGTGAGGAGGAGGAAGAGGGGCTCGGAGAGGATCTCGGTGGCCGCCGAGAGGAAGGCGGGCGAGAGGAGGGCGAGGAGGGCCACGCCGAATCCGAAGGCCACGCCCCGGCGCTCGGCGGCCCAGAGGAGGACCAGGAGCGAGGAGGCGAGCACGAGGGCGGCGGAGACGAGGATGTAGTGCAGCCAGGTCACCGCGCCGGCGGCCATCGCGCCGGCGAGGAGGAGGGGATAGAGGGGCGGGTACTTGGTGTGGAGGGGGGCGCCCGGAAGGTAGAGGTCGCGGTATCCCTCTCCCTCCAGGAGGGAGCGCGCCAGGACGAGGTATCCGGCGTTGTCGCCCCCCATCGACGGGATGCCCGCGACGATCCGGGCCAGGAGGAGGACGCCCAGCACCGCGAGCGCCCCGGCGGCGATCCAGAGGTGCCGCGCCCCGGCGGCGGCCCGGAGGGGTCGGCTCATCCCGGCCGGCCGGGCGTGAGGGAGCCGAGGAGCCGTCCGGCCCGGGCTCCCGTCGCCTCCGGGATCGAGGCGGGGAACCCCTGCACGTGCGCCCACGCCATCAGGGCGAAGGCGGCCGCCTCCCGGAAGTCGGGGTCGAGCGGCAGCTCCTCGCCGGGCCTGACCTCCAGCGGGTCCAGCTCCCGCTTCAAGGCGCGCGCCAGCACGGGGTTCCGGGCGCCGCCGCCCGTCAGGAAGACCTCGTCGACCCCGCGCGGGAGGACCCACCGGCCGTACGCCTCGGCCACCGAGCGCGCGGTCACGGCGACGAATGTCGCCAGGAGGTCGTTCCACCCGTCCCCGGCATCCCCCTCCTCGAGCCCCCGCTCCCGGGCGAGCCCGACGACCAGTGGCATCCCGAAGACCTCCCGGCCCGTCGTCTTGGGCGGCTCCTCGTGGAAGAAAGCGTGCCGGAGCAGCCGCTCCACCAGCTCCTCGTCCACCCGGCCGGCGTCCGCCATCCGGCCCCCCTCGTCGAAGGACTCCCGACCGCCGGTCGCGAGCCGCGCCGCCGCGTCGAGGAGCGAGACGCCCGGGCCGGTGTCGAAGGCCACGAGCGGCTCGCCGGAGCCCGCCGGCGGGAGCCTGGTCACGTTGCCCATGCCGCCGAGGTTCTGCAGCGCCCGCCTCCGCTCCGGGTGGGAGAAGAGGATGCGATCCGCCCAGGGTACGAGCGGGGCGCCGTGCCCCCCCGCGGCCACGTCCCTCGAGCGGAAATCGCTCACCACGTCGATGCCGGTGCGCTCGGCGAGGGTGGCCGGATCGCCGAGCTGGAGGCTGGCGCCACGCCGTCCGTCGGCGGGAGGCTCGTGCCAGAGCGTCTGACCGTGCGAGCCCACCGCCCGCACCTCTCCGGCGGGGGTGCCCGTCTCCTCGAGCAGTGCGAGCACGGCCTCGGCCATCCACTCGCCCAGCCGGACGTGCAGCATGGCCAGCTCGCGAGGGCCTCCGCTCTCCACCGCCGCCCGGATCTCGTCCTGGCGCTCCCGGGCGTAGGAGTAGGTGCGGCCCGCCAGCGCCTCCCATTCGAGGGCTCCCGGGTCGCTCCCGCGGATCTCGAGCAGCAGCGCGTCGATCCCGTCGAGCGAGGTGCCCGACATGAGCCCGACGAGCTTCAAGGCTCGACCTCGCCCAGGACCGCCGCCACCATACCGCCGGCCTCGTCCAGGCGCCGGCGCGCCTCCTCGCGGCCGATGCCGAGCTCCTGCATCACCAGGGCGGTCTTCACGTGCCCGTCGGCCCGCTCGAGCAGCTCGGCGGCGGCCGGGCGCTCCAGCCCGAGCATCTCCATGAGGATCCGTTCGCCCCGGTCGCGGAGCTTCTCGCACGTCACCTGGAGATCGACCATCAGGTTCCCGTACACCTTGCCCATGAGCACCATCGCGCCCGTCGTGATCGTGTTCAGCACCATCTTGGTCGCGGTCCCGGCCTTCATGCGGGTCGAGCCGGTGATCACCTCGGGGCCGACCAACGGCGCGATGACGACGTCGTGCGCCTCGAGCAGCTCCGGGGGAGGATAGGTGCAGAGGAGGAAGCCGGTGCGCGCGCCGAGCTCACGGGCTCGGCCCAGGGCGCCGTGCACGAAGGGCGTGGTGCCGGAGGTGGCGATGCCGAGGACGAAGTCGCCCTCGGCCACCCCGCGCTCGTCGACGGCGGCGGCCCCGTCCGCGGGATGGTCCTCCGCGCCCTCCTTCGCGCGCACCAGCGCTTCGTAGCCGCCGGCGACGATGCCCTGGACCATCGCCGGATCCGTGCCGTAGGTGGGCGGCATCTCGGCGGCGTCGAGCACCCCGAGCCGGCCCGAGGTCCCGGCCCCGACGTAGAAGAGGCTGCCGCCCCCCTCGAAGCATTCGACGACCATCTCCATGCAGCGGGCGATGGCGTCCCGTTCCTCGCCCACCGCTTCGGCCACCATCCGGTCCTCGGCGTTGATCAGGTCGGAGATCTCGAGCGGGCTCAGACGGTCGATGGCTCGCGAGCGGGGGTTCCGCTGCTCGGTGAGCCGGGAGTCTCGCATGGCAAAAGGGGTACGGGTTCGACTGGGGCACCGCGGAACGCTACCCTTGGTGGCGCAAGCTAACCGTCTCCCGCCGCCCCGCTCCACCCTCCCCACCCGATCGACCCCTGCGATGAGCGAACCGTGTCCACTCCGATGAGCACATCGAGCCTCCTCTCGCGCTCTCGCGAGCTGGGCGAGGACCTCGTCCGGCTCCGGCGGGACCTCCACCGCAACCCGGAGCTCTCGTTCCGGGAGGAGCGGACCGCCCGGGTGCTCGCGGGGCGGATGGAGGCGCTCGGCCTGCCGGTGCGGACCGGCGTGGGGCGGACGGGGGTGGTGGCGGAGATCCGGAACGGGGCGGGGCCGACCGTGGCGCTGCGGGCCGACATGGACGCGCTCCCGATCCAGGAGGAGGCGGACCACGACTACGCCTCGGTCGTGCCGGGGGTGATGCACGCCTGCGGCCACGACGCGCACTGCGCCGGACTGGTGGGGGCGGCCCGGCTCCTGGTCGAGACGCGGGAGGCCGGCGACCTGCCGGCGGGCACCGTCCGCCTCCTCTTCCAGCCCTCCGAGGAGACCGCCGACGAGGAGGGGCTGAGTGGCGCCTCGCGGATGGTCGAGGACGGGGCGATGGACGGCGTCGACGCCGTCGTCGGCCTCCACGTCGGCGGCCACCTTCCGGCGGGGAAGATCTTCGTCGGGCCGGGCGCCGTGATGGCCGGCTCGGAGGAGATCCGCGTCGAGGTGCGGGGACGGAGCGCCCACGCCGCCCGCCCCGAGGAGGGCGTCGACGCGCTCGCCCTCGCCTGCCAGGGAGTGGTGGCCGTGCAGCAGGCGGTCTCCCGCCGCCTCTCGCCCATGCAGAGCGGGGTGGTGACCTTCGGACGCATCGAGGGGGGGAGCGCCCCCAACGTGCTCGCCGACCGCGTCCGCCTCCACGGCACGCTCCGCTACTTCGATCCCGAGGTGCGCGAACGGCTCGTGGCGGCGGTCCGGGGGGCGTTCGGAGGCCTGGAGGCGATGGGGGCGGAGGTCGCGGTCGGGATCGGGTCCGGCTATCCGCCGCTGGTCAACGACCCCGAGGTGAGCGAGGTGGTCCGGCGGGCCGCGGAGGAGATCGCGGGCCCCGACTCCGTGCTCGAGCCGGAGCGGATGATGGGGGCGGAGGACTTCGCGGTGCTCGCCCGCCACGCCCCCGGCTGCTTCGTCTGGCTCGGCGCCGCCCTGCCCGACCCGAGGGAGCACCACCACCCGCGCTTCGACGTGGACGAGTCGGTCCTTCCGCTGGGCGCCGCGCTCCTGGCCCAGGCGGCCCGGCGCTTGCTCGCATGAGGCCGACCGGACCCCGATCCACCTACCGACCGGCCTCCCGACCCGCACCCCGCACCGAGGATCGATGATCTCCTTCGCGCCAACGCTCCGGCTCGCCGTCCTCCTCCCGCTCGCGCTCCTGGTCCCGGCCTGCGGGCTGGGCGATCCGGGCCTCGAGACCGTCCGCGCCCCCGAGCGGGGCTCGGTCATCGAAGCCGAGGCGCCGTCGCCCTTCCCGAGCGAGTGGGCGTGGAGCTGGGACGACGAGCCGGTGCAGGGCACCGACGGCCTCGTCTCGACCACCGACGCCTACGCCACCGGGGTGGGCCTCGGCGTGCTCGGCGACGGCGGGAACGCCGTGGACGCGGCGATCGCCGTCGCCTTCGCCCTGGCGGTGGTGAACCCCGAAGCCGGAAACCTGGGCGGGGGCGGCTTCCTCGTGGTCCGGATGCCGGACGGCGAGACCGTGGCTCTCGATTTCCGCGAGCGGGCGCCGCTCTCCGCGAGCCGCGACATGTACCTGGACGAGGAGGGGCGGACGGGCGACCGCGCGCTCGTCGGCCACCTGGCCTCCGGGGTGCCCGGAACGGTGATGGGCCTGTGGGAGGCGCACCGGCGCTTCGGCTCGCTCGAATGGGAGCGGCTGGTGGAGCCGGCCATCGCGCTCGCCCGGGGCTTCGAGGTGCAGGAGCGGCACCACACCCTGCTGGAGGGGGTGCAGGGGCGGCTCCGCACCTTCGAGGCCACCCGGCGGATCTTCCTTCCGGAGGACCGGGTGCCGCAGCCGGGTGACACGCTCCGCCAGGAGGACCTGGCCCGCACGCTCGAGCGGATCCGGGACGAGGGGCCGGAGGACTTCTACCGGGGCCGCACCGCGGACCTGATCGTCGAGGAGATGGAGCGGGGCGGCGGCCGGATCGGCCACGAGGACCTCGACGCCTACACGGCCGAGTGGCGGGATCCGGTCCACTTCCGCTACCGCGGCCGCACCGTGGTGTCCATGCCGCCCCCCTCCTCGGGCGGCATCACCCTGGGACTGATCGCCCACATGCTCGAGGCGTGGGACCTCGGCTCCCTGCCCTGGCACTCGCCCCGGATGATCCACCTCCAGGCCGAGGCGTTCCGCCGGGCGTACGCCGACCGCAACCAGCTCCTCGCCGACACCGACTTCGTCGACGTGCCCCGGGAGCGGCTCCTGTCCCGGGAGTACGCCCGCGAGCGGGCCGCGGACATCGACCCCGAGCGGGCCACCCCCTCGTCCGAGGTCGGCCCCGGCGTGGCACCGGACCGGGAGGGCGAGAACACCACGCACCTCTCCGTCGTGGACCGGCAGGGGATGGCCGCGGCGCTCACCACGACGCTGAACTCCTGGTTCGGGAGCCGGGTGACCGTGGAGGGCGCGGGCTTTCTCCTGAACAACACCATGGACGACTTCGCCGTCCGGCCGGGCACGCCGAACCAGTTCGGTCTGGTCGAGGGCGAGCAGAACGGGATCGAGCCGGGCAAGCGCCCCCTCTCCGCGATGACGCCCACCATCGTCGTGGACCGGGACGGCGAGCTGCTCATGCTCACCGGAAGCCCCGGGGGCGGCACCATCATCACCACCGTCTTCCAGACGATCTCGAACGTGCTCGACTACGGGATGAACGCGGCGCAGGCGGTGAACGCGCCCCGGGTGCACCACCAGCACCTTCCCGACCGTCTCCGCTACGAGCCGAACGGCCTGGAGCCGGAGGTGGTGGACGCGCTCCGGCGCCTGGGGCACACGACGCTCGAGCGCACCGACTTCTCGGGCGACGCGCAGGTGATCCTCCGCCGGGCGGGCGGGATGCTGGAAGGCTGGTCGGACCCGCGCCGCGGCGGCGAGGCCGGAGCCCCCTGAGGACCCCCCGACCGTGAACCAGCTCCGAGCCCTCTTCCCCTACTTCCGCCCCTACCTGGGGGGAATGGCGGTCGGCCTCCTGCTGGTGGTGATCTCCAACGCCTTCCAGACGGCGGGCCCGTACCTCCTGAAGCTGGCGATCGACGTCCTCGGCGAGCCCGACGTCACGGGCGCCTCGGTGACGGGTCTGGCGCTGCTGATCGTCCTCGTGGCCGTCCTCGGCGGCGCCGCGCGCTACGGGATGCGGGAGCTGCTGAACGGAATCAGCCGGCGCATGGAGGTGGACCTCCGCCACGACCTGTTCCGCCACCTGCTGCGGCTGGACGCCTCCTTCTACAACCGCCGCCGCACGGGCGACCTGATGAGCCTGGCGACGAACGACACCCAGGCGGTGCGCCAGGCGGTCGGGCCGGCGGTGATGTACACGGTGAACACGCTCGTGGGCTTCGCCTTCGCCGTCACGCTGATGATCTGGATCAGCCCGAAGCTCACCCTCTACGCGCTCGTGCCGATGGTGCTTCTCCCGCCGGTGGTCCTCCTCTTCGGCCGCATGATCCACGACCGCTTCGAGCGGATCCAGGAGCAGTTCGCCGCCCTCTCCACGAGCGTGCAGGAGAACCTCTCGGGCGTGCGCATCGTGCGCGCCTACGGTCAGGAGGGCCCGCAGGCCGACGAGTTCGAGACGATCGCACGGGGGTACATCGACCGGAACATGGACCTGGTGAAGGTCTCGGGGCTCTTCCACCCGCTCCTGAACCTGCTCACGGGCATCGCGATGGTGGTCGTGCTCTGGGTGGGAGGCCAGGAGGTGGTGGCCGGGGCGATCTCGGTCGGAGACTTCGTCGCGTTCGGCTTCTACCTCCTGCTCCTGGCGTGGCCGATGATCGCGCTCGGGTGGGTGGTGAACCTCTACCAGCGGGGCGCGGCCTCGATGGGCCGCATCAACCGCGTCCTGGAGACCGAGCCCCGGATCACCGCGCCGGACCGGCCCGAGCGCCTCCGGAACGTGCGGGGCGAGATCGAGTTCGACCGGGTCTCGTTCCGCTATCCGGGCACCGAGCGCCTGGTGCTCCGCGACGTCTCCTTCCGGGTGGAGCCGGGGCAGCGGGTGGCGGTGGTCGGGCCCACCGGCTCCGGGAAGAGCACCCTCGTCTCGCTGATCCCGCGGCTGCACGACCCCGACGAGGGCGAGGTGCGGTTGGACGGGATTCCGCTGACGCGCCTCGATCCGGTCGAGCTCCGCGGAATCGTGGGGATGGTCCCGCAGGATCCCTTCCTGTTCAGCGAGACGATCCTCGAGAACATCCGGCTCGGCGTGGAGGCCGAGGCGGCGGTGACGGCGGAGCTCGACGACGGCGGCCCGATCGGCGCCTCGCTCCGGCTGGCGCGGGGCCTGCGCGGCCGTGAAGACCGGGACCCGAGCCGGGGCGAGGAGTGGGCGGCGATCCGCGCGGTGACACCCGACGAGGACCCCGAGGAGGCGGTGCTGGAGGCGGCGCGGATCGCCCAGCTCCACGACTCCATCGTCTCCTTCCCGCGGGGCTACCGCACGTACCTCGGCGAGCGGGGGATCAACCTCTCCGGCGGCCAGAAGCAGCGGGCGACGCTGGCGCGCGCGGTCGCGAGGGACCCGGCCATCCTCATCCTCGACGACGCGCTCAGCGCCGTCGACACCCGCACCGAGGCGCGGATCCTGTCCGACCTGGAGCGGGTGATGGAGGGACGGACCTCCTTCGTCATCAGCCACCGGGTGACGGCCGTGATGGACGCGGACCTGATCCTCGTGCTGGACGAGGGGCGGATCGCCGAGCGCGGCACCCACGAGGAACTCATGGCCCGGCGCGGCACCTACGCGACCCTGCTCCGGCGCCAGATGCTGGAAGAGGACCTGGAGGGCGAGGCGGTGGCGGCGGGGTGAGGGCCGTCGGCTCCGGAACCCGGGCGGGCTAGCCCTCCGGCCGGATCACCCCGTAGCTCCGCACCCGCAGCGCCCCGTCCTCCACCGGCCCCACGATCCAGACCTTCGCTCCCACCCGTCGCTGCATCGAGGCGGGGGCGCCGGCGAGCGGGAGCATCCGCCCGGACTCGTCGTGCAGGTGCATCCCGTCCGCCTCGCGCATCAGGACCCCCACGGTCGGGCGGCCGCCGTCGATCTCCAGGATCTCGTAGTTGACCACCCGGAGGGCGCGACTCTGCTGCCCCTGCTCGACGGGGGTGCCGGTGACCCGGACCGTGGCGCCCGTGAGGCGCCGGAGCTCGTCGGAGAGATCGCCCCTGAGGACCACGGATCCGCCCTCCCACTGCAGCGTGAGGAAGGTCGTCGGCACGGCCCCGGTGACGACCACCCGCCCCTCCCGGGTCTCGGGGCCGCCCTCGCCGGCCGGGGGCGCCGCGTCCGTCCGGTCCGGCGGAGGGGTCGTCTGCGCCGGGCGGTCCCGGGGCGGAGGCGCCCCTTCCCCCGCCGGAGGCCCCGCAGGCTCGTCCGTATCGGGCCCCACCGCGGCCGTGTCCGCCCCCACCGCGGCCGTGTCCGCGGTGTCGCCGTCCGACACGGTGTCCGTGGTGTCGAGCGCGGACGGGAAGTCCTCGTCGAGAGCGCCGTCGGACGGATCCTCCTCGTCCGGCGAGCACCCCGCGACGCTCACGGCGAGCAGCAGGGCGAGGAGCGGAGCGGCGGCACCCGGCAGTAGCGGACGGAGGCGGCGGAAGAGCGTCATCGGAGTCGCACCACCCACACCTGCATGTGGCCCGGGAGCTCGGAGCCCGTCAGGTCGCTCACGGCCACCGTGGTCGTGGGCCGGCCCGTCCCCTCCAGCCGCACGTAGGCGCTCGACCCGCCGCGCACCTCGAACTCCAGCGTGAAGTCGTCGAAATCCTCCTCCATGGGCTGGAGCTGTGCCGCCTCCACGAGGTTCTCCTCGAAGATCTCGAAGAGGTCCCAGCTCGGGAAGGTGAGGCGGGGCTCGAGCCCGGCCACCCGGTCGTCGACGTACAGCATCGGGGCCCACTCCGCGAGGAGATCCTCCATCTCCACGCCGAGGACCTGCTCCACGTTCTCGAAGCCGGTGGCGTCGTTGTCGACGAGGGCGCGCTGGATCGCCCGCTCGCCTCCCGCGAAGCCGGGTCCGAGGTGATCCGAGATCCAGCGGAGCAGCGACCAGGGCACGCCGTAGACCTGCCGGTTCCCGATGCAGGGGCCCTCGTTGGGATCGTCGTCGTCGCTCGGCAGGGTGAGCCAGGTGCACTCGTGCGGCGCCTCCTCGATCTTGCCTCCCTGCCGGAAGCCGAAGTAGAGCGCCATGTCGACGAAGGCGTTCGAGAACCAGTCGATGTCGAACCTCTGGTCCTCGTTGAAGGCGATCTCGAAGCCGTGGTTCTGCCGGGGGCCGAGACCGGTGAAGGCGTACCCGTTCACCTCCTCGGCGAGCGTCGCCTGTCCCTCCGCCATCCAGACAGCCGGGAAGGACGTGGCGCCGCCCTCGATCCGGCGGCCGAACTGGATGATGTGCGTGAACTCGTGGGCGATGAGGAAGGGCGCGTCCTCCTTCGCGTCCTGGACCGTGTAGGGATCCCCGAAGGTCCCGTTCGGGTCGGGCGCCCTGCCGTAGTAGATCTCGCCCTCGTTGCTCTGCCGGCAGCGCGAGCGGGGCAGGAGGTCGCCGCTGAAGGCGAAGCCGAGGAGGTTCTCCGAGCGGTTCACCTCCTTCGTCAGGAGGATCGCGATCCGGCCGTTGTCGTCGATGTCGGTCGGGGCGCCGAACCAGGCGCTGTTCACGTCGAAGATCGTCTCGTCGAAGCGGTCGCTCAACTCCTGGAGGTCGGAGGTGGTGAGGCCGTTCGGCGGGTTGTCCCGGTCGACGAGCCAGACGCTGCGCTCGCCGATCAGCTCCACCTCGGCGTCGATGGTGACGAAGTCCTCACAGAGATTCTCCTCGCCGTCGACGAGGTCGGGGACCCGCACCTCGAAGACGTCGCCATCCTCGAGGTCCGCGGGGATCGCGAAGGTCTCCACGAGGCCATCCGCGTCCGGTTCCGCACGGACCCTTCGGGCCTCCTCGAAGTCGGCCCCGCCGAAGTGCTCCCGCTCCCAGGCGCGGATGCGCGCCTCCGCGCTCCGGTGACTCCGGCGGCGAAGCGCTCGCTCGGAGAGGAGCGCCCTCGGGTCGGAGCCCCTCGCATCGGGCTCGGGCGACCGGGCGGCGGCCGGAGGCACGTCCCCGGCATCGCCGCTCGATTCCGCGTCGGCCCGCATCCGCACCGGGGTGAGGCTGGACGCCGTCTCCGTGGTCGACTGCACCCCCACGAGGTACGCCTCGTCGGAGCCCTCCGGAGCGAAGTCGAGGCAGAAGTCCGAGGGCGAGCGGAGGAAGAGGCGCTCGCCCACGGCGAGCGAGACCGCCCGTCCGCCGCCGCCCGGACAGGTGAAGGCGGCGGCGGGCTCGACGGTCACCTCGACCGTGTCGGCCCCGCTCTCGCCGTCGCTGTCGGTGGCCCTGAGCACGACCTCGTGCGTGCCGAGCGAGAGCGTGCTCGTCACTTCCCTGCCGGTACCCAGCACGCCGTCCTCGTCCGAACGCCACTGGAGGCTGGATCCGGAGAGCGCCCCCTCCTCCGGGTCGGTCGCCGAGCCCCGGAAGGTGACCATCTCGCCGTCCGTGAAGACGGCGCCGTCGTCCGGCTCCTCGATGGTGACCGACGGAGGCATGTTCGGATCCGTCCCGCCGTCGCACGCGGCGAGCGCGGCGGCCGCGGCGGTGGCGGCGAGGAGGGCGGGCGTTCGGATCATCTCGAATCCTCTGCTGGGCAGGCGGCGTTCCGGCGTCCGGCACGGTCCACCGTACTCCTCAATCTAGTGTTCCGGGCGCGGGTTCCAAAAGGCGTCAGATCCTCTCCAGCAGGAACTCCGGGGTGAACCGGATCAGGTACTGGCTCATCACGGTGAACGTGCCCGTCGCAAGGAGGAGGCCGAGGACGACGAGGAGCACGCCCGATGCCACCTGGACGGCAGGCAGGAAGCGGCGGAACCGTGAGAAGCTCGTGAGGAAGCGGTCGAGCGCGAGGGAGGAGAGGAGGAAGGGGATGGCCAGGCCGAGCGAGTAGACCGCGAGGAGCCCCACCCCCGACCAGAAGTGCTCACGCGACGCCGCGAAGGTGAGGATGGCCCCCAGCACCGGCCCGATGCAGGGGGTCCATCCCGCCCCGAACGCCGCTCCCACTCCGAACGTGCCCAGGTATCCGGCCGGCTTGTCGGCCAGGTGCATCCGTTTCTCGCGCAACAGCGGCGTCAGGCGGAAGACGCCCATCAGGTGCAGTCCCAGGACGATGATCACCACGCCTCCGATCCGCGCGATCCAGAGCTCGTACTCCCGGAAGAACTGTCCCAGGAAGGAGGCGGAGGCGCCGAGAAGGAGGAAGATGGCGCTGAAGCCCCCCACGAAGAGGAGCGAGTGCGTGAGCGTCCGCCTCCGGTCCACCCCCTCCTCGAGATCCTCCAGGCTCATCCCGGTGACGAAGGAGAGGTAGCTGGGGACCAGCGGGAGCACGCAGGGCGAGAGGAAGGAGAGGACCCCCGCTCCGAACGCGATGAAGATTCCGATCTCGGTCATACCTGGAGAGTGTCCGGGAGGAAGCGGTCGGAGCGGCGGAGGTCGGAGAGGAGGCGGTCGGAGAGTGGGCGGTCGGAGAGTGGGCGGTCGGTCAGGGAGGCGGCTCGGACTGCCCGCTCTCGGCGGGAATCCTCTCCTCCCTGCGTGCCCGCCGGGTCTGAGACACGGCGCGAACGGCGGTCACCAGTCCGATCCAGCCCACCACGACGGCCAGGAACCAGCCCACCACCTCCGGGAAGAACCCCGCGAAGACGGCGAAGAGGAGCGCCACGATCGCCAGGGTGCCGAGGAGCGTCCGGTCCTCGCGGCCCAGAACCCGGTGCCCCGCGATCGCGTCTCCCAGGGAGGTGCCCGCCCGCACCACGTCGGCCAGCCTCCAGCCGGCGCTGCCCCCCCGGCGGCGGCGGGCCTGCTCGATCCGCTCCTGGAATCCCCCCTCCGGCTCGAGCGACTCGCGTTCGAGCACCGGCTCGCCCTGGACCCGGGAGGCGGGCGGGGGGTCCGTGCCCGGCAGGAAGATCTCGACCGACGAGGACAGGTCCGCGAGAAAGAGCCCCTCCATCTGCGCCGCCAGCGACTCGTCCAGTACGCCGACGTCGATCTCCCAGTTCCCCAGCAGCGAGGCGGCGTTCAGGTTGCTCGATCCCACCCGGCACCAGATCCCGTCGGCCACCGACGTCTTCGCGTGGATCATCGGCCCCTGCCACTCGAAGATCCGCACGCCGGTCTCCAGCAGGAAGCGGTATCCCCCGCGGGAGAGGGTGCCGACCCACGGCCAGTTGTTGTGCGCCGGAACCAGGATCCGGACGTCGACGCCGTCCCTCGCCGCGGCCGCGAGCGACTCGACGACCGGCTGCGGGGCGACGAAGTAGGGGTCGGTGAGCCAGAGCCGGCGGCGGGCGCTGCCCGCCACGAGCTGGAGCGCGCGGTAGACGCGGGTTCGGCCCGGCTCGCCCTCGATCAGCCAGACCGGGGTGTCGCCCCGGTGGGCGGAGGTCCGCGGGTCGGACCGCACCTCCTCGGGCACCGGCTCTCCGATCTCCGCCCAGATGCGCTCGAAGGCGCGGGCGGCCGCGGCGGCGGCCGGGCCGCGGATCTCGACCCCGGTGTCGCGCCACGGCGGCTCGCCCCCCTTGCCGGCCCACTCGTCTCCCACGCAGAAACCGCCCACGAACGCCACCTCGCCGTCGACGCACACGAGCTTGCGGTGGTCGCGCTGGAGCACGCCGAAGGGGTCTCCGAGCGAGGGGCGGTTGAACGCCCTCACCTCGGCCCCGGCTTCCCGGTAGGGCTTCCAGTAACGCCGGGGGGTGGCCCACGATCCGACCCAGTCGTAGAGGACCCGGATCTGCACCCCCTCGCGCGCCTTCGCCACCAGCGCATCGCGGATGGCCTTCCCGACGCGGTCGTTCCTGAGGATGTAGTTCTCGAAGTGGACGAAGCGCCGTGCGGTGTCGATCGCCTCGATCCACGCCTCGAAGGTGTGGGGTCCGTCGAACTGGAGCCCGATCCGGTTGCCCTCGATCTCGGGGGTGCCCGTGGCGCGCTCCATGGCCTCGACGGGAAAGCCCGAGATGGCCTCGGGAACGGCGTGGCCGAGGCCCTCCATGTCGCCGCCGATCGTCGGGTCCCGCTCCTTCTCAGTCACGATGCAGGCGGTAGCCGATCAGCTTGTAGACCAGTCGGGCCACCAGGAAGTCGGGGGCGTGGAGCCCCGGATGGGGCGCGAGCTCCACCACGTCGGCGGCGAGGACCGTCCGCTCGCGGAAGACGCGGCGGAGGAAGCGGAGCGTCGGATACCACCGGCCGCCCCCGGGCTCGGGGGTGCCCGTGGAGGGCACGAGGGAGGGATCGAAGTAGTCGACGTCGAAGGTGAGATAGACGGGGTCTCCGAGCGCCTCGAGCGCCCGCTCCATCCAGCCCTCCCCCTCCATGTCCTCGGCCCAGATCAGCGTCGAGGCCTCGCTGGTCCGCGAGCGCTCCGCCTCCTCGCGGCTCACCCCCCGAACGCCCACCCCCACCACGTCGGCCACGTCGAGGACCCCCGCCATGGCCGAGGCGTGCGAGTGGGGGGTGCCCCCGTACGAGGGTCGGAGGTCCGCATGGGCGTCCATCTGGAGCACGGAGATCCGCCGGTCCGCCCGGCCGGCCACCGCCCGGACCAGGGGCGGCGTGATCGAGTGCTCGCCTCCCAGGACCACCGGAAAACGCTCGCCGGACTCGTCGAGGATCCGCCCCATCGCCTCCTCGAGCTCCTCCATCGCCCGCCCGCCTCCGGCACGCGTCAGCTCGAGGGCCGGAAGGGTGTGGATCCCGGCCGACGCAGGCTCGGTGTCCAGCTCGCGGTCGTAGAGCTCGACGTAGCGCGACGCCTCGAGGATCGCGCGCGGGCCCTCCCGCGTCCCGCCGCCGTAGGAGGTGGTCGCCTCCCACGGGACCGGAAGGACGACCGCCCGCGCCCTCTCCCACGCCGAAGCCTCCGCGTCCATGCCGAGGAAGGTGTCGGGGGCCTCCCAGGGAAGGTCGCGGAGCGCCTCCGGGACCGATGCGGGCGCCGCCGGGCCCCGCTCCGTATCACCCACAGATGACGGCCGAGGCGATCACGGTGGCCCAGCGGCCGTCCTCGGGCGTCTCGGCCACGATCGTGTGGTTCTGCGTGTTGACGATCTGGCCCTCCATCAGCCACTGCTCCCTCCGCTCGTCCCACGCCTCGGCCGGATCGAATGCGACGCCGAGGGTGGTCGCGAGCATGGTGGCCGCCAGATCCTCGGCGTAGTCGCCCGCCACCCGCTCGGACTGTCCGAACGAATGGTGCTCGGAGATGTAGCCGTAGCGCGTCCCGTCGGCCGGCTGGGCCAGGCCGATGGAGGCGGCGACCCGCCGGCTCGGCTCGTTGGAGGCGGCCTCGCTCAGGACGCAGAAGACGACCTGGCCGGGGCGGAGCAGCCTGGCCCCCTCCGCCCGGTCGATGATCTCGCAGCCCGGCGGGAAGATGGACGAGACGCGCACCAGGTTGTGCTGGGCGATCCCCGCGTCGCGCAGGGCCATCTCGAAGCTCGTGAGCTTCTCCCGGTGGAGCCCGAAGCCCGTCGTGAAGAACATCTGCTTCGGAACGAGCTCGCTGCCCTGGAACACGGCTCCTCCTGTCGGGGGGTGTCGGAACGGCTCCTCGCCGGGTCCGGCGACCGGACGGCGATCCGCGGGTGCGGAGCGCGCAAAGATTAGACCGCCGTGGAGCGAGGGTGCAACCGGCCGGGCCTTCCCGGCCGTCCGGATGGGGCCAGACGGTCCGGCGAGGCGCCTCAGACCGTCTCGATGGGGCAGGTCAGGCCGTGGAGCGGCAGCATCACCCCCGCCTCCTGGCATTCCCGGCAGAGCCCGTAGATCTCGAGCCGGTGCCGGGTGGGCCGGAACCCGTACTCCGTGGACACCCGCGCCTCGACGCGCGGCATCTCCCGGCTCTGGAACTCCTCCACCTTCCCGCATTCGAGACAGATGAGGTGCTGGTGGATCGGCTGCGGCGACAGCCGGTGCTCGTAGCGCTTGAACCCCTCGCCGAAGTCGTGCTCCTCCACCAGCCCGCTCTTGACCAGCAGGTCGAGCGTGCGGTAGACCGTGGCCTTCCCGATGCGCTCGCCGCTCTCGCGGAGCGTACCCTCGATCTCGTCGACGGAGAGGTGCTCCTCGGACGAGAAGACGACCTCGGCCACGCGGAGGCGCTGCTGGGTGACGGGGAGCCCCTCCTCGCGGAGGAAGCGCTCGAAGAGCCCGACGACCGGCGAGAGATCCGCCCGGCTCACGGCTCGCTTTCCCGGTCGGAGGGGACGGCTTCCGGCGGGAGCGTCCGGCCCTCGGCCGCGAGCTCGTCGAGCAGGGCGGTGGCGGCGGCGGGATCCGCGCCGATCTCGATCTCCCGGGGATCCCCGAGCGCCTCCATCTCGTCGCCGCTCCGGCGCACCACGCCGCGCATCATTCCGGGCAGGCGGTCCGGGGGGGCGCTCCCCTCCTCGTCCAGGGAGGCCTCGAATTCGACTCCCCGCCCCGTCTCCTCGGCCGTGTAGCGGGCGGTCCAGAGACGCCGCCGGTCGGCTTCGCCGTCGAAGCAGCTCACCGCCACCACGCCCGACTCCCGCCGTCCACGGGAGAACGGCGGAAAGATCCAGAGCCGGTCGATCGCGGTGGGACCGAGCCTCCGGTTCAGGAGATCGAGGAGGCGGGGCAGGGCCTCGGGAACGCCCGGGTCGCTCTCTCGGCTCAAGGGGCACTCACGGGAGGAGGATTGTCGAGAACGATTCCGGATAAAGAATCCGTCCCTCGGCCCTCCGCGTCAATTCCCCCGGCCGGACCCGAGCTCCTCCTCGACCGCCTCGACCGTCTCCTCCACGACCCTCTCCCGGGCCTCCTGGAGCGGATCCCCCAGTCGCGCGCCCGCCGCCCGAACGTGGCCGCCGCCTCCGAACCGGCGGGCGAGCCGGTTCACGTCGACCCGCCCGTTCGACCGGAAGGAGACCTTCGTCGAGCCGTCCCGCGTGACCCGGAAGAGGAGCCCGACCTCCACGCCCTCGATCGAGCGGGGGTAGTCCACGAGCCCCTCGAGATCGTCGGGCCGGATCTCCAGGCGGCGGTACGCCTCCGGCGGCACCGTCATCCAGGCCACCCGGCCGCTGGGGTCCACCTCGAGCCCGGCGAGCGCCTCCTGCAGGAGCCGGTACCTGCGGAGCGGCGCGGCCCCGTAGACCTCACCGTGCATGCGCTCGGGATCCACCCCCCGCTCGACCAGCTCCGCCGCGAGCCGGAGCACGCCCGGAGAGGTGTTCGAGAACCGGAAGCCCCCCGTGTCGGTGAGCACGGCGACGTAGAGCGCCCGATCGATCGTCGGGCTCCACCCGCCTCCTCCCGCGAGGAGGAGGTCGTAGACGAGCTCGCCCGTGGCCGCCGCGTCCGGATCCCGGAGATCGGTGCCTTCGAGGGGGCGCTCGCCCGGCGGGTGGTGGTCCACCACCACCAGCGGGAGCGGATCGACGAGCGGCTTCATCCGCCCGATGCGGGTCACCTCTCCGGTGTCCAGGACCACGGCCAGGTCCGCACCGGCGCACACCTCGGTCGCGTCCGCCGAGGAGGCCGGCACGATCCAGGAGGGTTCCTCCACCAGGAAGTCGTACATCGCGGGGTAGGGGGTGGGGTTCACGATCCACGCCTCCTTCCCGCGGTCCCGGAGCCAGTGCGCCAGGGCGATCTCCGAGCCGCACCCGTCGCCGTCGGCGCTCTCGTGCGTGGTGAGGACGATCCGGTCGGCGGCCTCGAGCCGGGCCAGCACCGCCTCGATCCCGTCCCGGCGCCTCGTCGGGGTCCGGTAGCTCACAGGCCGCGGAGCTCGAGGGCGCGTGCGACCCGCCGCACGCCGAGCACGAACGCCGCTTCACGGTACGAGAGCTCCTCCTCGCGCCGCACCCGGGCGACCTCGTCGAAGGCGCCGCCGAGGATGCGCTCGAGCTCCTCGCGCACCTTGGCGGCCGTCCAGAGCATGTTCTGCGCATTCTGCACCCACTCGAAGTAGCTGACGGTCACCCCCCCGGCGTTCGCGAGGATGTCCGGCACGACCGTCACCCCCCGCTCGAGGAGCGTCCGCTCGGCGGACGGCGTGGTCGGACCGTTCGCCCCCTCCACCACGAAGGTGGCCCGGACGTCGGCGACGTTCCCCTCGTGGAGGACCTTCTCCAGGGCCGCCGGGACGAGGACGTCGACGTCGAGCGCGAGGAGCTGCTCGTTGCCGATCGGCTCGTGGGCCCCGTCGTACGCGGTCACCGTACCCTCCTCGGCCGCGACCTCGATCGCCCGCTCCACGTCGAGCCCGTCGCCGGCGTGGACCGCCCCCTCCACGTCGCTGGCGGCGACCACCCTCGCTCCGCGGCGCACGAAGGCGCGGGCGGCGTAGCTCCCCACGTTTCCGAAGCCCTGGATGGCCACCGTCTTCCCCTCGAGCTCCGAGCCCGCCGCGGCCAGCGCGCGCTCCGTCACCAGCGCCACGCCGTCCCCGGTGGCGGCGAGCCGTCCCTCCGAGCCGCCGATCTCGAGCGGCTTGCCCGTGACCACGCCCGGCGACCACCCGTGGAACTTGGAGTACTCGTCGACGATCCAGGCCATCACCTCGGGGTTCGTGTTCACGTCCGGGGCCGGGATGTCGATGTCGGGCCCGATGAACATGTGCATCCGCTCGACCAGGCGGCGGGTGATCTCGGAGAGGTCGCGCCGGGCCAGCTGGCGCGGGTCGCAGTCCACGCCTCCCTTCGCCCCTCCGAAGGGGAGGTTCGTCACGGCGGTCTTCCACGTCATCAGGGACGCCAGGGCCCGGATCTCGTCCAGGTCGACGCGGGGGTGGTAGCGGATGCCGCCCTTCATCGGCCCGCGGGCGTTGCTGTGCTGGACGCGGTAGCCGCGGAAGGTCCAGAGGCTCTCGTCGCCGCACCGGATCGGGAGCTCGACCATCACCTCGCGGTAGGGCGTCTTGAGCGCGATCTGCACGTCGTCCGGCAGACGGAGGCGGCGGGCCGCCCGGTCCAGCTCGAAGTTGACCGACTCGAAGAGCGTCAGCTCGTCGGTCGGCTCCGGCTCCTGCTCGGGCGCGGGATGGACGGCCGCCTCGCGGCCCCGGTCGGTGTCCACGGTGCTCACGTTCGTTCCTCCTCTCGAGGTGCGTCTCGCCGGCCGCCTCTCCCGCAAATCACGTGCGCCGGTGGCCGAACGCGCCGGTGACCCCCGATGCCACCCCGCTCTACCACGGCAACCGCTTGCGGACCTTGGCCCAGGTCGAGGCGAGGTGCACGGACCAGGGCGCCGTGGCCCCGTGGACCCGCGCCTCGCGGAGCGCCTCGAGAAAAGCCTCGGGCTCGTTCGGGTGGGGCGCCAGCTCCACCCACGCCCCCCCGACCTCACCGGGAGTGTGGGCGTCCGAGCCCGCGCCCCGGAGCAGCCCGTGCCGTTCGGCCAGCTTCCGGGCGTCCTCGTTGAGCGAGCCCGGATGCAGCCGCGCGTTGAACACCTCGATCACGTCGAGGACGTCGACCAGCTCCTCGGCGAGCCGTCCGGAGCCGCCCTTCCCGCGGGCGAAGGGGTGGGGCAGATAGGTGACGCCGCCCTGCTCGTGCACCCGACGGCACACCTCTCGCGCCGGCGTGCCGCGCGCGATCTCCTCGGTGAGGTAGAGTCCGATCACGTCGATCCCCTCGGCCGTCCGCACCTCCTCTCCCGGAATGATCCGGTCCGGGTGCCGCGCGGCCAGCTCCAGCGCGGAGGCGAGTCGGTCGTGATCGGTGACGGCGATCCGCTCCACGCCCCGGGCCCGGGCGACCTCGAGCACCCGCTCCGGGTCGGAGAGGCAGTCGAAGGACGCGCGCGTGTGCAGGTGGCAATCGATGCGGAGGAGGTCCCTCACCGGTCGCGCTCCTCCGGTCGGGGGCGACCTTCCTGTCCGGCGGGGTCCTCCCGTCGGATCCACGTCAGGGCCCGCCGCGCCTCCTCGCGGAGATCCTCCAGGCTCCCGCGGTTCTCGATCACGCGGTCCGCGCGCCGCCGCTTCGCGGCCGGGTCCATCTGGGCGGCCATGATCCGCTCCGCCTCGTCGGGCTCGACGCCGCGCCCCTCCACCACGCGGCGGAGCCGCTCCTCGCGCGGCGCATCCACCACTACCACCACGTCGAAATCACCTTCCAGCCCCGCCTCGAAGAGGAGGGGGATCTCCGCGGCAACGAGGTCGGCGCCCTCGGCCTCCCGCTCCCGCATCCACTCCCCGCGTCTCCGCGCGATCCGCGGGTGGAGGATCCCTTCGAGGCGGCGCCGGGCCTCCGGATCGTCGAAGACCCGGCTGCGCAGGCGGTCCCGGTCGAGCGTCCCGTCATCGGCGAGGACGTCCGGGCCGAAGGCGTCGACCACCTCGGCGAGTCCGGGGCTTCCGGGCTCCACGACCTCCCGGGCCAGCTCGTCGGCGCTGACCACCGGGACCCCCTCCTCCCGCCAGGCGCGCGCCACCTCGCTCTTTCCCGCGGCGACGCTTCCGGTCAGCCCGACGCTCCTCACGCCCGCACCCGGCGCAGCCGCCCGCACAGCCACCCCGCCCCGAGGACGACCGCGAACACCGCCGCCCACCCGGTGCCGATCCATCCCGCCGCCCGCTCCCAGCTCTTCCCGGCCAGCAGCCCCACCGCCACGTAGCCGGCGGTCCAGATCGCGACCCCGAGGAGGTCGTACAGGAGGAAGCGCGGATAGGACAGCACCCGGGACCCGGCGTACAGCGGCATGAGGGTCCGGACGAAGGAGACGAGCCGATAGCCGCTGACGGATACCAGCGGGTGATACCGGAAGATCCGGAACAGTCGGGGCTCGTGGGATCGGTAGAGGCGGCCGGCCATCCCCCCGCTCCGCTCGAGCCGCCGTCCCCCCCTCCGTCCCACCCAGAAGCCGGTCGTGTCGCCGAGGACCGCGCCGGCCGCGGAGAAGACGACGACGTCGCCGAGCTCGAGGTGGCCGAGCCCCGCGAGCATCGCCGCCGCGGCGGTGGCGAGGCCGGCGGGCACCGCCAGGCCGGTGACGAAGGAGGTCTCGGCCCACGCCATCAGGAGGAGGAGCCAGGGGCCGAAGCGGAGCAGGAGCTCCGGCAGCGTCGGGTCCACTCGCGTCGGGCCGGCTTACCGGCCGGACCCGATCCGCTCGCCGCGGATACGGATGTCGTCCCCGGTCCCCGCCTCGCCGTCCGGACCGTACGAGACCAGCTCGAAGTGGTCCCGCCTCTCGACGAGGCGATAGGTGTTCTTCCAGGCGTCCATGCCGGACTCGTCGCCGGTGTAGCGCCGCGCGATCCAGGCGCGGAAGTGCTCCTGGTTGTGGGGAAGGTCGTATCCCTGCTCCTCGACCGTCTCCAGGTCCCGCACGATCTTCCGCATCTCGCCCTTCGTCGACCAGGTGAGGACCGGGTCCAGCACCGGCTCGAGGGCCTCCAGGACGCGCGGCCGCGTCTGCGGGAAGTAGAGCGCGGCCCCGAAGAGGGCGGCGAGGAGCAGGATCACCTTCCACATGTGGGACTCCCGATGCACGCGGTGCTCACATCCGCCTCCTCATCTCGGCCGCCCAGCGGAGGTAGCGCAGGAGATCGTCCACCGGCGGAACGGCATCCGGATCGCCGTACGCAGTATCCATCCGCCACCGGAGGTAGCCGCGGGGCGGGAGCGGCAGGAACGGAGGCCGCCGCCACCACTGCCGTGCCCGGAAGACCCAGGCGGCCCTGAGCAGGTGCGGCAGCAGGCTCGGCCGCCGGAGGGCGGCCCCCGCGAGGGCACCGAGCGGCGACCGCGAGGTTCCGCCGCTGGAAGGGGTTCCATCGACCATGTCCGGAAAGGTAAGCTCAACACCCCGGGCCGCTCAACGCCGCAGCGCACGTCGGGCGCGCATCCTGCGTCGCCGATACGGCACGTCCCCCGAACTGGAGAGCAGGGATGAAAGCCTTCCGCCACGACCAGGGCACCCGCGTCCGCATCCGCGAGGGCGCCTTCCCGATCGACCGGGAGCTCGTCGGCCGCGAGGGGATGATCCTCGAGATGGACGAGTACCGCCCGGGCCGTTACGGCGTGGTGCTGGACGGCGAGGAGGGAGTGCGCCCCTTCGCCGAGGACGAGCTGGAAGTCGTCGAGCCCACCCGCCGCCCGGCGGGCGACACGGGACCCGGGGTCGCCCCGCGCGAGCTCGTGGACTGAGCGGACCGACCGGAGGACCTCCCATGGCCAACCGACTCGCGAGCGAGAGCAGCCCCTACCTCCTGCAGCACGCGGAGAACCCGGTCGACTGGTATCCGTGGGGCGAGGAGGCGCTGCGGAAGGCGGGGGAGGAGGAGAAGCCGATTCTCCTCTCCATCGGCTACTCGGCGTGTCACTGGTGTCACGTCATGGAGCGGGAGTCGTTCGAGGACGACGAGACGGCCCGCCTCATGAACGAGGCCTTCGTGAGCGTGAAGGTCGACCGGGAGGAGCGCCCCGACCTGGATTCGGTCTACATGCTCGCCGTCCAGTCGATGACCGGCCACGGAGGCTGGCCTCTGACCGTCTTCCTCACTCCGCGAGGCGTGCCCTACTACGGGGGCACCTACTTCCCACCCGAGCCCCGCAGGGGGATGCCCTCCTTCCGCCAGGTGCTCGGGGCGGCGCGCGACGCGTGGCGGGACCGGAGGGAGGACGTTGAGAAGGGCGCCGAGGAGCTGCGCGACGTGCTGGAGCGGGCGACGCGGGGCGGGGCCGCCGGAGCGGAGGAGGAGGTCGAGGGAGGCCCCCGTGCCCCCGGCCCGGAGCTCCTCGAGCACGCCCACCGCTTCGCCTCCTCCCGCTACGACCCGCGCCACGGGGGCTTCGGCGGGGCACCCAAGTTCCCGCAGCCGGCCGCCCTCGAGCTCCTCCTCCACCACCACCTGCGGACGGGCGAGGAGGAGCCGCTCCGGATGGTGGTCACCACGCTTCGCGGGATGGCGCGCGGCGGGATCCGCGACCACCTCGCGGGCGGCTTCCACCGCTACAGCGTCGACGAGCGCTGGCTGGTGCCCCACTTCGAGAAGATGCTCTACGACAACGCGCTGCTGGCGCGGCTGTACCTCCGGGCCTGGCAGGTCACGGGCGAGGACGACCTGAGGACGGTCGCCGTCTCCACGCTGGACTACGTTCTGGACGACCTCCGGGGGCCGGAGGGCGGCTTCCACTCCGCGCGCGACGCCGACTCCGAGGGCGAGGAGGGCCGCTACTACGTCTGGACGCCGGAGGAGGTCGACGGCGTCCTGGAGGGCGAGCAGGCCCGGCTCTTCAAACGCGCCTACGACGTGAGCCCGGGCGGCAACTGGGAGGGCCGGAGCATCCTCCACCTTCCGCACGATCCCGGCTCGCTCGCCGCCTCGGAGGGGATCGAGCCCGCCGAGCTCCAGCGGATCCTGGGAGATGCCCGGTCCAGCCTCCTGGACGCGCGGGCCCGGCGGGAGCCGCCGCTCCGGGACGAGAAGGTCCTCGTCGGATGGAACGGCCTGATGCTCCGGGCGCTGGCGGAGGCGGCGGGCGCGCTGGAGCGGGCCGATTGGCTGGAGGCGGCGCGTGAGACGGCGTCCTTCCTCCTGGAGGCGTGCCGGGAGGGCGGCGCCGAGGACGACCGCGGCGGCGATCGCCTGCTCCACGTCTGGAAGGACGGACGGGCGCGGGTGCCCGGCTTCCTCGAGGACTACGCGGCACTGGGCAACGCGCTCCTCACGCTGCACGAGGTCACGGGCGAGCCCCGGTGGCGGGACGAGGCGACGTGGTGCGCCGAGCGGATCGTGGAGTCGTTCTGGGAGGCGGAGGAGGCCGTCTTCTACGACACCCCGCGGGAAGGCGAGGAGCTCGTCGTCCGGCCCCGGGACGCCATGGACAACCCCTCGCCGTCGGGCACCTCGCTCGCCGCCGAGCTCCTGCTCCGACTCGGCCATCTCCTGGACCGGCAGGAGTGGCCGGCGATCACCGAGCGGGTCCTGGCCCGCGAGGCCGAGGGAATGCGGAAGTACCCGCTCGGCTACGGCCGGCTGCTCTCCGTGCTGGACCTGCACCACGCCGAGCCCCTCGAGCTGGCCGTCGTGGGGCCCCGCGACGACGAGCGCTTCCACGCGCTGCTAGGGGTCGTGCTCCGCCGCTGGATCCCGGAGCGGACGGTCACCGGCTGGGACCCGGAGGCGGAGCCCCGCCCGGAGATCCCCCTGCTCGAGGGGCGGCAGGCCCGGGACGGCCGACCGACCGCCTACCTCTGCCGGCGCTACGCGTGCCGGGAGCCCGTCACGGAGCCCGAGGCGCTCGAGCGGCAGCTCGCGGAGCGCTGAGCGGGCGCTTGGCCGGGCCCCGCCCGTCCGGCTATCTTCACGGTCCGCCACACATCAGGGTAGACACCCCGGAACGAATGGCAACCACCGAAGAGCAGACGGGCACCGGACGGGACCTCCACGGCCTCTCCGGCGAGGACCTCCTCCGCCTCTACCGCATCATGGTCACCTCCCGGCGCATCGACGACCGGGAGATCAGCATGAAGCGGCAGAACACGATCTTCTTCCAGATCTCGGGCGCGGGCCACGAGGCGGTGCAGGTGGCGCTGGCCGAGCACATGGAGGGCGGTCGCGACTGGTACTACTTCTACTACCGGGACCGGGCCTTCGCGCTGGCCGCGGGTCAGACGCCCCTCGACCAGCTGCTCCAGGCGGTGGCCGCCGAGGACGACCCGAACAGCGCCGGCCGGCAGATGCCGGCCCACTTCAGCGAGCCCGACCTGAACATCGCCTCGACCTCCTCGCCCACGGGGAGCCAGTTCCTGCCGGCGGTGGGAACGGCCGAGGCCGGATGGCGCGCCGAGCGGGTGGAGGGGCTGCGGGAGCGGGTGAAGGGCGTGCACGGCGACGAGATCGTGGTCGTCTGCACGGGCGACGGCACCACCTCGGAGGGCGAGTTCTGGGAGTCGCTGAACACCGCGTGCAACCTGAAGCTTCCGGTGATCTACCTCGTCGAGGACAACGAGTACGCCATCAGCGTGCCCGTGGAGGTCCAGACCGCCGGCGGGAGCATCTCGAAGCTGGTCGAGTCCTTTCCGGACCTGCTCGTGCTCGAGTGCGACGGGACCGACCTCCTGGAGAGCTACGCGACGGCGGCCGAGGCCGTGGCCCACGCCCGCGAGCGGAAGGGGCCGGCGCTGATCCACGCCCACGTCATCCGCCCGTACTCGCACTCGATGTCGGACGACGAGCGGCTCTACAAGCCGGAGCGGCAGCGAGAGGAGGAGGCGAAGCGGGACCCGCTCACGCGCGCCCGATCGCTTCTCCTCGAGGAAGGGATCGCCACCGAGGAGGAGCTCGACGCGCTCGAGGCGGAGGTCCGCAAGGAGGTGGAGTCGGCGGCCGACGAGGCGCTTTCGCACTCCCAGCCCCCGCCGGAGACCGCGACCCGCTTCCTCTTCAGCGACGAGGTCGACCCCACCTCGGCCGACTTCGACACCGAGGACTCGCCCGAATACCCGGACGACGCCGAGGAGACCACGATGGTCGACCTCCTGAACGCGTGCCTCCGGGACGAGATGGAGCGGGACCCCGCGGTGGTGATCTTCGGCGAGGACGTCGCCGACGCGTCCAGGGAGGAGGTCCTCGAGGAGGTGAAGGGGAAGGGCGGCGTGTTCAAGGTCACCGCCGGCCTGCAGCGCCGCTTCGGGGGCGACCGCGTGTTCAACTCGCCGCTGGCCGAGGCGAACATCGTGGGCCGGGCCGGCGGCATGGCCGTGCGCGGCCTGAAGCCGGTGGTCGAGATCCAGTTCTTCGACTACATCTGGCCCGCCTTCCACCAGATCCGGAACGAGCTGGCCACCATGCGCTACCGCTCCGGGGGCACCTACAGCGCCCCGGTGGTCATCCGGGTGACGTACGGCGGCTACCTCCGGGGCGGGGCCATCTACCACTCCCAGACCGGCGCCACCCTCTTCACCCACACCCCGGGCCTCCGGGTGGTCCTGCCGTCCAGCGCCGAGGACGCGAACGGGCTCCTCCGGACGGCGATCCGGAGCGAGGACCCGGTCCTCTTCCTGGAGCACAAGCACCTCTACC
>CAYPDV010000026.1:0-33792 GCA_964409525.1 uncultured Gemmatimonadaceae bacterium | reverse complement strand
GGGGGGGCCTCGCCGGCGCGCGGCCATGGGAGCGCCCGGGGGGGGGGTTATGGGGGGGGGGCCCCGGGGGGGGGGGGGGGGGTTCGGTGGGCGGGAGCCGAAGCGTGGCGGCGCTCCGGGGGAGGCACTGCGCGGGGAGGCCGGGACGGAGAAAACCGTACGGACCACCCCGCTTGCTACGGCCCCTACCGGAGGTCGATCTCCCCCGGAGCGCCGCCACGTCTCCGGCCCCCTTCGGGTCGCACCACTTGCCGCGCGAGTCCAACCCGACCGCACGAGCCCGTACTCCCTGCAGAAGGGATCGAAAAGGGAGTTTTCCCCAGCCCCCCTCCAGGGAGAGTACCGGTCCGCCCTCCCCCCGGAGGGAGAAGGCCGCGGAGGCGCGGCCGACCTCCCCGACCGGGAGGGCAGCGCGCCGTGGGGGCGATTCGCGGGGGATCGGCCTCCGGCAGGGGCCGTAGCAAGCGCGCCGGAACGGCAAGCGAAGCGACCGTATGGGTTCTCGCGCGCAGTGCCCCCCGCGAATCGCCCCCACGGCGCGCTGCCCGCCTCCTACGAAGAGAGAAAGTCGTCCAACTCCTCCGCCCGCGCCTCCGCGTCCTCCTCACCCAGCTCCATGATGCGCGACAGGTAATCCCCCTGGAACATCAGAAGACTGAGCGCGTCGGGGCTCTCCGTCTCCCGGGTGCCGAGCCCGCGGCTGAGGAAGCGGAAGCCCTTCGGCAGGCGCGGCTCGTATTCGCGGGCCAGCACCCCGAGGTCCTGCGACGGCCTCACGATCATCAGGTCGATCGGCTTCAGCCCCTCCCGCTCCTCGGGCGGGAGCTTGCCCAGCAGCCGGTTCAGGCGGTGGAGCCGGTGGGCGTCCTGGTCCAGGAGGTCGAGGAAGATCGAGTTCAGGAGCACGCCGAGGACCTGGGCCGGAGGCGGGTAGCCGGTGACGACCGGCCGGTCCGCCTCCACCTGGGTACGCGAGTAGCGTGTGGAGATCGCGAGCACCTTCCGGGCGCCGAGGTGGAGCGCCGGAGAGAGCGGCGCCGCGAGGCGGATCCCCCCGTCGCCGTACCAGTGCCCCTCGATCTGCACCGCCGGAAAGAAGAGGGGAAGCGCCGTCGACGCCATCACGTGATCCACGGTGAGCTTCTTCATCCGGGCGCGGCGCTGCGGTCGCTCCCACTCCTCGATGCCCCGCCCCTGCACCCACGTGACCGACTGTCCGGTGGTGTAGCTCGACGTCGAGAGGGCGACCGCCTTCAGCCGCCCGAGGCGGAGGTTCGCATCGATTCCGCCGATCTCCCCGTCCACCGCGTGGAAGACCTCGGTGAGCAGCTCGCGGAGCGGCTGGGTGTCGACCAGCCCCCGCACCCGCGCCGGCCCGCGCATCCCCCCGGAGACGAGCTGTCCTCCCCAGCCGACGATGTTCTTCGTGAGCGACCAGGGATCGATCCGGAAGACCTCCTCGATTGTGAGATCCGCCCAGAGTCCGCTCAGCTCCCGCACCGCGTCGGCGAAGTCGCCGTGGTGCCCCGCGAGGTGCGCGGCGTTGATCGCGCCGGCGGACACCCCGGTGAGGAAGGGGATCCGGAGGTCGGGATGGCGGCGCGCCAGGGAGCGGAGGAGACCGACCTGATACGCCGCCCGGGCCCCCCCTCCGCCCATCACGAGCGCCAGCGAGCCGGTGGGCTCGGGGGAGGGCGGCTCCGCGGGCTCGGCACCCGCCGGGGAGGGCTCGTCGTCCATGGAGGCAACCTCCGGCCCCTCGCGGGGGGCGTCAATGCCGCCCCCCCCTCACCCGGCCGGTCCGACCTTGCCCGCGCCGGGGCGGCGGCCGACCTTCGTCCTTCCCGTGACGGACCGTACTCCATTCAGGACGTAGCCATGACCGGACGCGCCTTCCGGGCGACCCGCCACCCGGCCTCCTCCCGCTCGACGTCGCTCCTTCCGGCGCTCCTCGTCGCGCTTCTGCTCGCCCTTCCGACGGGAACGAGCGCGCAGTACGAAGAGCCGCCGGCGCCGGCCGCCTACGCGCTGACCGACGTGACGCTCGTCCACCCCGACGGGCGGCGGGAGAGCGGGGTCGACGTCGTGGTGCGCGGCCGGCTGATCGAGGCGATCGGGGCGGGGGTGGAGATCCCCCCCGACGCGCGGGTGCTCGAGGGCGACTCACTCTGGGTCCACCCCGGCATGGTGGACGCGTGGGGAGGGGCCTCGCTGGACCTGCCGCCGGTGGACCGATCGGAGGAGATGCCCTGGGCTCCGTCGCGTGAGGCCCAGGGCTTCACCCCCGATCGCACGCTGCGCGACGTGCTCTCCGCGACCGGGGCCGCCACCCGCGCCCAGCGGAGGGCGGGGGTCGTCGCGGCGGGGATCGTGCCCGGGAGCGGGCTCGCGCCCGGCGAGCTCGGCGTGGTCGTCTTCCGGCCCGACGCCGAGCTCCCCCGCCAGATGATCGTCCAGACCTCGCTGGGGCCGGTCCTCACCTTCGAGAGCGCACGCGGCGTCTACCCGGGCACCCTCTTCGGCGTGATCGCGCGCATCCGGCAGGCCTTCGAGGACGCGCTCCACGAGGGACGGGTGCGGACGGCTTACGCCGCCGACCCGCGCGGGATCCCCACCCCTTCGTGGGATCCGGCCCTCGAGACGCTGAGGCGGGCGGCCGAGGGCGAGGTGCCCGTCTTCTTCGTGGCCGACGAGGACGAGGACATCCGGCGGGCGCTCTCGCTCTCCGACGAGTACGGATTCCGCATGGTGCTGGTCGGCGGGATGGAGGCGTGGGAGGTGAGCGACGAGCTCCGCGGGCGAGACGTGCCCGTTCTGGTCTCGCTCGACTTTCCCGAGCCCGAGGAGTGGCGTCCCGACGCCGAGGAGGATCCGCTCGAGGAAGCCGAGCCGCTCGATCCGGAGCAGCCGGGTCGGCGTGAGCCGCCGGGCCAGCCGGAGCCGCCCGATGAGCCGGCGGAGCGGGCGCCCGCGGAGGCGCTGGAGCCGGGGCCGGAGCAGGAGCCCCTCTCTCCGGGAGCGCTCCGCGAGAGGGAGCGCCTCGAGGATCTCTACGCGAACGCGAGCCGGCTGGTCGAGGCCGGCGTACGGATCGCGCTGACGAGCGGGGGCGGTGAGGCCGACCTCCGCGAGGGAGCGCGCCGGGCCGTGGAGTACGGGCTGAGCGAGGAGACGGCCGTCCGCGCGCTCACGGTCACTCCCGCCGAGATCCTCGGGATTCCGTCGATGGCGCGGGTGGAGGAGCGCATGCCGGCGACCTTCGTGGTCACGGAGGGGCCCCTCCTCTCCACCGACGTCGAGGTCCGCTACACCTTCGTGGAGGGCATCCTCGAGCGGGGGCGGGAGGCGGGTGAGGCGATCGGCGACGATCCGCCGGAGGTCGACCTCACGGGCACCTGGACGCTCGACCTGGAGGGCATGCGGGGCGAGACGGGGCGGATCGAGATCGAGCAGCAGGGCGCCACGTTCACCGGGACGGCGTCGATCGGCGACGAGCGCTCGCGGATCGAGGAGGGGGTGGTCTCCGGGAGCCAGGTCACCTTCCGGGTCCGGCCGCGCGGTGCCGACTTCACCCTCGAGGGACGGGGTACGGTCGAAGGCGACACCATGCGTGGGACGGTCACCGGCCCCGACGGCGAGGAACAGGAGTTCACCGCCACCCGCGTCTCGCCACCGCCCCGGGAAGGGGCCCCCCGCGCGACCCGGGCGCCGTACGCCGGAGGCGGACGATGAGCCGCCCGACGCATCCCCGAGCCCGAACCGGCATGAAGATCCGATCCCTCCCGCTCCTTCCGGTCCTCCTCCTCCTTCCCTTCCTGCCGCCCTCCGCGGCCGCGCAGGAGTGGGAGCCTCAGGTCGAGCGGGGGGCCGTCGAGGGCATCCCCCGGGGAGACCTCTTCATCGAGGAGCTGGACGAGGTCTGGACCGCCGCGGGCGAGGTCCTCCAGGGTGCCTCGATCCTGATCCGGGACGGGGTGATCCGGGAGATCGGTCCCGGGCTCCGGGCTCCGGGCGGCGTCCGGGTCGTCGACGGACGCGGCCTCACCGCGATTCCGGGCCTGGTGGACGAGCACTCCCACATCGCGATGCGTGCGACGAACGAGGGCACCGTCCCGATCTCGGCCGAGGTGCGCGTGCTCGACGCGCTCGAGCCCGAGGACTTCGGCATCTACCGGGCGCTCTCCGGCGGAGTGACCACCGCCCGCATCATGCACGGCAGCGCGAACCCCATCGGCGGGCAGAGCGCGGTCATCAAGGCCCGCTGGGACATGGACCGCGCCGATCAGCTCCTGTTCGAGGGAGCGCCCCGCTTCGTGAAGTTCGCGCTGGGCGAGAACGTGACGCGGAAGAACTGGCGCGCCCCCGGCCGCCCGGTCCGCTTCCCGGCCTCCCGGCCGGGTGTCGAGGCGCTCTACGAGGAGGCGTTCACGGCGGCCCGGGAGTACCGCGACGCCTGGACGGAGTACCGGGACGATCCCGGCTCCGTCGCGGTCGCGCCACGCCGGGACCTCCGGCTGGAGGCGCTCCTGGACATCCTGGAGGGCCGCATCCGGATCCACGCCCACTCGTACCGGGCCGACGAGATCCTGATGCTGATGCGGGTGGCCGAGCGCTTCGACTTCGAGATCGACGTCTTCACCCACGTCCTCGAGGGCTACCAGGTGGCCGACGAGATGGCCGCCCACGGCGCCGGCGGATCCACCTTCAGCGACTGGTGGCAGTACAAGCTGGAGGCCTTCGACGCCACGCCCTACAACGCGGCGATCATGCACGAGCAGGGGGTGCTCACGGCCATCAACTCGGACATCCCCTGGCTCCAGTCCTTCATGATCCACGAATACCCGAAGGCCGTGAAGTACGGCGGGGTGGCCCGGGAGGAGGCGCTGCGCATGCTCACCCTCTACCCGGCCCGCATGATGTACATCGACGACCGGGTCGGCTCGCTGGAGGTGGGCAAGGACGGAGACGTCGTCCTCCTGAACGGGGATCCCTTCTCGATGTACACCCGCGTCGAGACGACCGTCGTCGACGGGATCGTCTACTACGACCTCTCCGACGAGGAGGGAACCCGCGGCGAGGCCTTCAATCCGGTGCCGGGATCGCTCCAGCCCGGGCTGGCCTCGTGGGACGCGCCGGACGAGCCGGGCCACTGGGAGGGGCTGATCCCGGCCTCCGAGCTCGTTCGGGCGCCGGTGGTGGCGCTCGTCGGGGGGACCGTCCACCCGGTATCGCGTCCGGCGATCGAGGACGGCGTGGTGGTGGTGCGGGACGGCGTGATCTCGGCCGTCGGTCCGTCCGGATCGGTGGAGATCCCGGCGGGCGCCGAGCGGGTGGACGTCTCCGGCCGCCACGTCTATCCGGGGATGATCGATCCGGTCACGGGGCTCGGGCTGATCGAGTTCGGGCAGTCGGGCAACGCCACCGACCTGGCCGAGACGGGTGAGTACAACCCCCACGTGCGCGCCGTGGTGGCCGTCCAGCACGACGATCCCGCGCTGAACGTCGCGCGAGCCAACGGGATCACGGCCGCGCTCACGGCCCAGATCAGCGGCACCATCCAGGGAACCGCCGCCGTGATCCAGCTCGACGGCGACTCCTGGGAGCGGCTCGCGGTCGAGCCCGACGTCGCGCTCATGGTGAACTTCCCCGCACCGGGCGAGCCGGAGGAGCCGGACGACGAGCCGAGCCTCGACGACGACGACGACGTGGAGGAGCTGGTGGAGTTCTTCCGCCGGGCGAGGGAGTTCGCCGCCCGCCCCACCACCCGCAGCGATCCGACCGCTCCCTTCGAGCCGAACGTCTGGGGCGGCGACCGCCCGGTGCTGGAGGCGATGGTCCCGGTGATGCGGGACTCACGCCCCGTCTTCTTCCGAGTGAGCACGGAGCACCAGATCCGCACCCTCTTCCTCCTCCTGGACGAGTTTCCCGAGATCCGACCCGTGATCGTGGGCGCCGGCGAGGCGTGGAAGGTGGCGGACGAGCTGGTGGAGCGCGGGATCTCCGTCGTGATCACCGAGGCGTACTCTCCGACCCGGGACCGGGACGACTCCATCACCGCGGCCTTCCGGAACGCCGCGGTCCTGCACGCGCGGGGCGTGCGGTTCGCCTTCGGCACGGCCTCGACGGCCGACGTCCGGAACCTTCCGTATCACGCCTCGCACTCGGTCGCGTTCGGACTGCCGTACGACGCGGCGCTGCGGGCGGTGACGCTCGGTCCGGCCGAGATCCTCGGCCTCGGTGACACGATGGGCAGTATCGACGAGGGCAAGCGGGGCGACCTCATCGTCACCGACGGCGACCCGCTGGACCTGCTGACCGTCGTGGAGCGGATGTTCATCGCGGGCCGGGAGGTCGACCCGCGCGACAACAAGCACTACCGGCTGTATCTGGAATACCTCGACCGGTAGCCTCAGACCCCGGTCATCTCCAGGGGCCCGCGGCCGATGGCGAGGATCCCCAGGACGATCAGGAAGAGCGCCACGGCGGCTGCCACCGCGTGGGGCAGGTGGCTCCGCCGCTCCGGGGGGCGCCGCCGCATGACGGACGGCACGACCTGGGCCGTCCCGGCGGCGAGGATCATCGCGAAGAAGTGGCCGATCAGCGCGGTGGAGAAGCGCCCCGTGAAGAGGAGCGCGAAGCCGACGAGCACCTGCAGGTGGAGGAGCCCGGCGAACGAGGAGGCGAGGATCCGCATCGGACGTCCGTAGGGACGGCGCGTCAGCGCGCCGTACAGGGCCCACAGGAGCGCCAGGACGCCGGCCAGCAGAACGAGGTAGCGGAGCCCGGAGTGTGCGTGATACAGCGCGGTCATCCGCGGCTCTCCGCCCACGCGGCCTCCAGCGCGCTCCGCACCACGTCCAGCACCTCTTCGTCCATGTCGTCCGCCCCCAGCATCCATTCGAGGTAGTCGGGCTCCTGCTCCGCCACTTCGGCCAGCGCGCGGCCCGAGTGCTTCCCGCGCCGGAACCGCAGCTCGCCCCCCTCCTCTCCGAACCATCGCTCGAGCGGAGTCCGGAAGGGCGCCATCTCGTCGCAGTACGTGTGGAGCCCGTCCAGGTCGCGGGGCAGGTGCGAATAGCGCTCGACCTGGGCGGCGAGCACCGCGGCGGTCGTCCGGATGTCGCCCAGGGCCGTGTGCGCCTCCGTGTGCTCCCGCTCGAGGTAGAAGGCCGCCGCGGCCGTCAGGTCCCGCCGCTCCTCGCGGTGGAAGATCTGCTGCACGTCGACGATCCGGCGCCCCGAGACGTCGAAGCGCACCCCCGCCCGCCGGAACTCGGCCAGGAGCATGGGCAGGTCGAAGCGGCGGATGTTGAAGCCGGCCAGATCGCACCCGTCCAGGAGCTGGACGAGCGCACGGGCGCGGGCGGCGAAGGGCGCTTCCCCGGCGACGTCCTCGTCGG
Source organism: uncultured Gemmatimonadaceae bacterium (assembly GCA_964409525.1). Taxonomy (GTDB): domain Bacteria; phylum Gemmatimonadota; class Gemmatimonadetes; order Longimicrobiales; family Gaopeijiaceae; genus CAYPDV01. The sequence goes on along the minus strand of CAYPDV010000026.1, from coordinate 26,392 downwards.
TGATCCCGTGGACCTCGGTCGCCTCCGGAGGGATCGGGATGCCGGGGTTGAACCGACGGACCCGCTCCACCACGTCACCGGCCGGCACCACCTTGATGAGCGCCAGCTCGACGATCCGGTCGTCGGTCGTGCTGAGACCGGTCGTCTCCAGGTCGACGAAGACCAGGGGTCGCGAGATCCGGAAGGGAAGGCGCATGGAGACAAGGTAGGGGGTGGGTCCGACGGGCTCTAGTATCCGCTCGCGTCAGGGAGGCGTGACCGCCCCGCCGCTCCGCGCCCGGAAGAGAGGCGGAATCGAGATCCCGGCCCAGACCACCTCGAGAACGATGAAGCCCCAGCGCATGTCGATCAGGGCCACCCAGAGGAGGAGGAGGGCGCCGACGAGGTTCATCAGGTTGTACGAGCGGTCCCGGGGTCCGAACCAGTCGTAGTGATTTCCGGCGTAGCCGAGGAGGATGAGGCCGGCACCTGCGAGGGAGACGATCTGTACGTAGTCCATCCGGAAGCTCTCGATTCAGTCGGGAAGGTCGGATCCATGGCGGCCGCAAGGTAGCCGATCCGGCGGGGCGCCCGCAGGGGCTCCCCGAGAAGCCGGACGAACCGGAGGAGGAGAATGGTGGCGACGATGCGAGCGGTGACGATCGGCGAGCCGGGAGGCCCGGAGGTGCTCGGGCTCCGGCGGGTGGAGCGGCCCGTGCCCGGCCCGGAGGAGGTGCTGGTGCGGGTGGCGGCTTCCGGCGTGAACCGCGCCGATCTTCTGCAGCGGAGGGGCAGGTACCCCGCGCCACCGGGCGCTCCCGAGGAGATCCCGGGCCTCGAGTTCGCCGGCCGGGTCGAGGAGTCGGGAGCCGGGTGTCGCCTCCGCGCTCCCGGAGACCGGGTCATGGGCGTCGTCGGCGGAGGAGGCTACGCCGGGTACCTGACGGTGCACGAGAGGGCCACGGTGCGGATCCCCGACGGGATGTCGGACGTGGAGGCGGGCGGTGTGCCGGAGGTGTTCATGACGGCTTTCGACGCGCTCCTCCTTCAGGCGGGGCTCGGCGCCGGCGAGACCGTCCTGATCCACGCGGTGGGGAGTGGCGTGGGCACGGCGGCCCTCCAGCTGGCCGGGGCGGTCGGCGCGCGCACGGTCGGCACCTCCCGGACGCCCGGGAAGCTGGAGCGGGCCCGGGCGCTCGGGCTGGACGAGGCCGTCGTCTCCGAAGGGGGCGACCCGGACGAAGGGGGATGGCCGGAGACGGTGCTGGAGCGGACCGGGGGCCGGGGCGTGGACGTGATCCTGGATCTGGTCGGGGCGGCGTACGCCGGCGGCAACGTGCGCTGTCTGGCCGGAGGCGCCCGCTGGATCGTGGTCGGCGTCCCGTCGGGCGCGCGGGCGGAGCTCGATCTCAGGCGCCTCATGGCGAGTCGCGCGTCGGTGCGGGGCACGGTGCTCCGGGCCCGTCCCCTCGAGGAGAAGATCGCCCTGGCGCGGCGCTTCGAGGAGCGGGTGGTGCCCCTCTTCGAGGCCGGGCGGATCCGGGCCGTGGTGGACCGGGTGCTGGCTCCGGAGGAGGCTTCCGAGGCGCACCGGCTCATGGAGGAGAACCGGACGTTCGGGAAGCTGGTGCTGGGGTGGGACCGACCGATATGATACCCGTTCCGTTGCCGCTCATCTCCCTCGGAGAAACCGCCTTGGCCCCCCGGACATCCCTTCTCGCGTGCGGAGTCGGAGCGCTCCTCGTGCTGACGCCCGCGCCCGCCACCGCCCAGGATCCCGACCTCCCCGAGCCTCCGCCTGCGCTGGACGAGCGCGTCATGGACATCGCCGCCGCCGCGAGCCCGGAGCGGGTCGAGGCCGACATCCGGACGCTCGCCGGCTTCGGCACGCGGAACACCCTCTCGGACACGCTGTCCGAGACGAGCGGCATCGGCGCGGCCCGGCGCTGGATCAAGGCGGAGTTCGACCGGATCTCGGAGGAGTGCGGAGGGTGCCTCGAGGTCTTCTACCAGAGGAGCCTGGTGCCCGCCGAGGGCAACTCGCGGATTCCGGAGGACACCTGGGTGGTCAACGTGGTGGCCGTGAAGCGGGGCACGCGGTACCCGGACCGCTACGTGATCATGACGGGCGACATCGACTCGCGCGCCTCGGACGCGACCGACGCGGTCACCGACGCGCCCGGCGCCAACGACAACGCGTCGGGCATGGCGGGCGCCATCGAAGCCGCCCGGATCCTCTCCCGCTACGACTTCCCCACGTCCGTCGTCCTCGCGGGCCTCTCCGGCGAGGAGCAGGGGCTCTACGGGGGTCAGCACATGGCCGAGGTCGCGCGGGAGGAGGGGTGGGACATCGTCGGCGTCGTCAACAACGACATGATCGGCAACATCGAGGGCATCGACGGCGTGATCGACAACACCATCTTCCGGGTGTTCAGCCAGCCCGTGCCCGTGGGCACCACCGAGCGGGAGCACATGCTCCACCGCTTCTTCGGGGGTGAGGTGGACGGCCCGTCCCGGCAGCTCGCCCGCTACGTCGAGCGCGTCACGGGCCTCTACTTCGACAACCTCGACGCGATGATGATCTACCGCCTCGACCGCTTCGGGCGGGGCGGCCACCACCGGCCGTTCAACGACCTCGGCTTTCCCGCCGTGCGGCTCATGGAGGCGCACGAGCACTACGACCGGCAGCACCAGGACATCCGGGTGGAGGACGGAAGGGAGTACGGCGACGTGATCGAGGGCGTCGACTTCGACTTCGCCGCGCGGCTCACGGCGGTGAACGCCGCCGTGCTCGCCTCGCTCGCCTGGGCGCCGCCCGCGCCGGAGGACGTCCGCATCGGGGGTGCGGTGAGCCCGCACACCACCCTCTCCTGGGAGCCGACGGACGATCCGGATCTGGCCGACTACCGCGTCTACTGGCGGTGGACCACCGATCCGCAGTGGCGCTGGTCGCGCTTCGTGGGCGCCGCCGACGACGGCGCCCTCGAGGTCGAGGACGGAGGGGTGCGCTACACCCTGGAGAACATCGTGATCGACAACTACCTCTTCGGGGTGGCGGCCGTCGATCGGGAAGGGAACGAGAGCGTGGTCGTGTTCCCGGAGGGGCTGATCGGGCAGTAGCCCCTGATCGGCAGGCAGCGCCCGGCGGGGCGGGCTCCTATGAACCCGCCTCCTCTCCCGCCAGGGCCTCGCGCACGATCCGCTCCTGGGTCATGCGGTGCACCTTGGCGCTCCCTTCCGCGGGGCTCGCCCGGTCGGGGCGGGAGACGTGGCGCATCCGGATCTTCCGCGGCACCACGCTCCGGAGCCGGGGGCCGATGTAGGCGAGGGCGCCCATGTTCCGCGGCTCCTCCTGCGCCCAGATCACCTCGTCCAGGGAGGGGAAGCGGCCGACGATCCTCTCCAGCGCCTCGGCCGGGAAGGGGTAGAGCTCCTCGACCCTCGCGACCGCGGTGTCGGCGGTCTCCTCCCTGAGATCGCTTCCCTCCAGGTCGTAGTAGAGCTTGCCCGAGCAGAGGACGAGCCGGCGCACCTCCTCCTCGGCGCCCTCCTCCCGGGTGGGGTCGTCGAGAACCGTCCGGAAGGAGCCTTCCGTGAGATCCGAGACGGGCGAGGTGGCCCGGGGGTGACGGAGCAGACTCTTCGGCGTCATCACCACCAGCGGCCGCTCCCGGTCCGCGTGCGCCTGCCGGCGCAGCAGGTGGAAGTACTGGGCCGGCGTGGTGGGGTAGGCGACCCGCATGTTGTCCTCCGCGCAGAGCTGGAGGAAGCGCTCCAGGCGGGCCGAGGAGTGCTCCGGCCCCTGGCCCTCGTAGCCGTGCGGAAGGAGCAGCACGAGCCGCGCCTCCTGCCCCCACTTCTCCCACCCCGACGCGATGAACTGGTCCACGGCGACCTGGGCGGCGTTCACGAAATCGCCGAACTGCGCCTCCCACAGGACCAGGTCCCGCTCCGCTCCCACGCTGTAGCCGTACTCGAAGCCGACGACCCCGGCCTCCGACAGGGGCGAGTTGTAGATCTCGAACCGGGCCTCGCCCAGGCGTGCCAGGGGGATGTGCCTCTCGCCGTTCTCGACGTCGTGGAGCACCGCGTGGCGCTGGCTGAACGTGCCCCGCTCGGAGTCCTGCCCCGTGAGCCGCACGGGGACCCCCTCGAGGAGGAGGGAGCCGAATGCGAGGTTCTCGGCGTGGCTCCATTCGAGCCGGAAGTCCGGGCCGAAGTCCTCCCGGCGCTTCTCGAACTGCCGAGCGAGCTTCGGGTGGACGGTGAAGCCGTCCGGGGCGGTGAGGACCGTCTCGTTGATCCGCTCCAGGGTCCCCGGGTCCACCGCCGTGTCGACCAGCGGGGCGACCGCCTCCTGGGAGGGATCCTCCTCGGGCTCGCCCGTGCCGTTCGCCTTCACGCGGTCGCCGATCTCGCGGAGCTCCTCCGCGACGGAGTCGGGGATCCGCTCAGCCTCCTCTTCGCCGAGGACCTCCTCCTCCACGAGCTGGCGCGCCCACTGCTCGCGCACCGTCGGATGGTCGGAGATGGAGTCGTAGAGTCGGGGCTGCGTGTATGCGGGCTCGTCGCCCTCGTTGTGCCCGTGGCGGCGGTAGCCGATGAGATCGATCACGACGTCGTCGTGGAACTCGGCCCGGTAGGCGAGCGCGAGGCGGATCGCCGCGAGGCACGCCTCCGGACGATCCGCGTTCACGTGGATCACCGGGAAATCGTAGCCCTTCGCCAGGTCGCTGGCGTAGCGCGTCGAGCGGCCCTCCCCGGGCGTGGTCGTGAAGCCGATCTGGTTGTTCACGATGACGTGGATCGTGCCGCCGGTGGTGTAGCCCCGGAGCCGCCCGAGGTTCAGGGTCTCGGCCACGACCCCCTCGGCGGCGAACGCCGCGTCGCCGTGGATCAGGATCGGCAGTACGCACTCCGTCTGCTGCTCGGCGTCCTGCCCGGGCCCCTCGAACTGATGCACGCGCGTGAAGCCCTCTACGACCGGATTCACGTACTCGAGGTGGCTCGGGTTCGGCACGAGGTTGATGTGGACCGACCCGCCGTCCGGCAGCGGGTAGTCGCCGGAGTGGCCGTGATGGTACTTCACGTCGCCGGTGCCCGGCGCGGCGAGCGCGCCCTCCCGGTTGATCCCTCCCTCGAACTCGGTGAGGATCTCCTCGTAGGAGACGCCGACGATGTGTGCGAGGACGTTGAGGCGGCCCCGGTGCGCCATCCCGACCACGACCTCCCGGGCCCCGGCGCTCCCGCTCTCGCGGATCGCCCAGTCGAGCATCGGGACCAGCATGTCGTTGCCCTCGACCGAGAACCGCTTCTGGCCGAGATAGGTGCGGTGGATGAACTGCTCGAGCCCCTCCACCTCCGCGAGGCGTCGCAGCAGCCCGACCTTCTCCCGCTCGTCCATCGGCTCGGTGAGCACGCCCGACTCGACCCGGCTCCAGAGCCACCGCACCTTCCCGGGGTCCTCGAGGTGCTCGAACTCGAACCCGACCGGCCCGGTGTAGGCCTCCTCGAGCCGGCGGAGCGCTTCGGCCAGCGACTCGTCGCGTGGGCCGGAGAGTACGACCGAGGCGGGCACCTCCTCGAGCTCGTCCATGGTGGTGCCGTAGAACTCGGGGTCGAGCTGCGGATGCCCCGGCGGGTCGCCGCCGAGCGGATCCACGCGGGCGAGCTGGTGCCCGTGATCGCGGAACGCCTGCACGAGCGAGGTGGCGCGAGCGACGAGGCTGAGGAGGTCGCGCCCGGGGACACCACCCGCCTCGGGTGCGGCTTCGGCGGCGGCCGCTTCGCGGCCCGTGGCCACCGGTGCCCCGCCGGACGCGATCTCGTCCGCCGTCCGGGCTCCGGGATCGCCCGAGGCCCGGCGGGCCACCGCGTCCCGCGCTCCGTTCCCGGCGAGCCCCTCCGGCGGCAGGAGCCCTTCACGGGCGAGCTCCTCGGGGCTCCGCGAGAAGAAGCGCCGCCACGCCTCGGGGACGGAGCGCGGGTTCCTCGAGTAGCGCTCGTAGAGGTCCTGGACGTATCCGGCGTTGAGGCTGTCGAAGGGGGTGCGGCTCATCGTCGGGTCCTGGGAGGCTCGGGGCTGCTCGGCCGGTCCGCGAGGGCCGCCGTCCTTCCGACGGCGGCGTCCCGGGGTACCCTGGAAGGTAGGGAAATTTCCTCCCTCGTACACCGGTGCTCCGGCAGGCCCGGCGAATCGGCCGTCCGGTTCGGCCGACGGCGACGCCGCCGGTTGACGCGCCGGCGCGGAGCGCCTACCGTGGGAGCGTTGTGATTGAGAATCGTTCTCAACTGGGCGGCACCGCCCGGTTCGGCCCCCCCGAGCGCGCTTCCCCGATGACCACCCCCTTCATTCCGGCGATGAAAGGCTTCGTCTTCTCCCTCCTCGCAGCCCTCGTCCTCCTGCCCGGCTCCCTGACGGCCCAGGAGCCCGCGTCGACCACCGGCGCGGTGGAAGGAGTGGTGCTCTCGGCGGACGGGGACGTTCCGCTCGAGGGCGCGTCGGTCGAGGTCGTGGGGAGCCACCGGCGGACGCTCACCGACGCCAGGGGGCGCTTCCGCCTCTCGAGCGTGCCGGCCGGCGAGCAGACGATCCGCGTCGCCCTTCTCGGCTACGGCCGGACCGAGCGGACGGTGAGCGTGGTCGGGGGCGAGGAAAGCGTTCTCGAGATCCCCCTGGGCACGGCGGCGGTGGAGCTCGCCCCGCTCGACATCCTGGCGGAGCGGACCCGGATGGTGGGCAGCGCGGGGGCCGCCGACGAGATCCCGGGCTCCGCCCACTTCCTGTCCCGGGCCGACATCGAGGAGCGGCACCTCCCCTTCGACAACGTGCACGACGTCCTGCGCACCCTGCCGGGCGTGAACGTGCAGGACGAGGACGGCTACGGTCTGCGGCCGAACATCGGTCTGCGCGGGACGGGGGTCGAGCGGTCCTCCCGCATCACGCTCATGGAGGACGGCGTGCTCATCGCCCCCGCGCCCTACGCGTCGCCTTCGGCCTACTACTTTCCCGTCGTGGGCCGGATGGAGGGCATCGAGGTGCGGAAGGGCTCGAGCCAGATCCAGTACGGCCCCCGGACCACGGGGGGAGCGGTGAACCTCGTCTCGACCTCGATCCCGGAAACCCTCTCCTGGACCCTCGACCTCTCCGGCGGGGAGGATGCGACGCTCCGGGGCGTGGGCCGCGTGGGCGACTCCTCGGAGAACTGGGGATGGCTCCTCGAGACCTACCGGATCCGGACCGACGGCTTCAAGCAGATCGAGGGGGGCGGTGATACCGGCTTCGACGTGCAGGACTACGTCGGCAAGCTCCGGATCAACTCCGACCGCGATGCCGACGTCTACCAGGAGCTCGAGCTGAAGCTCGGCTACACGGACGAGCTCTCGAACGAGACGTATCTCGGCCTCACCCGCTCCGACTTCGCCAGCACGCCCCTGCTGCGCTACCCGGCCTCGCGCTCGGACGTGATGGACGCGGAGCATTCGCAGGTGCAGCTCCGCTACTTCGTGCGACCCTCGGAGCGCTTCGATCTCACGGCGACCGCGTACCGCAACGACTTCGCCCGGAACTGGTACAAGCTCGGGAGCGTGCGCGGGGTCGGCATCGCGAACGTCCTGGACGAGCCGGCCACCCACGAGGAGGAGCTCGCGATCCTGCAGGGGGCCGACAGCGAGGAGGGGGCGCTGGCGGTGCGCGCGAACAACCGGGAGTACTACGGTCGGGGGGTGCAGGCGGTGCTCGGGTTCCGGGACGGCGCCGGCAGGTTCACCCACGACCTCGAGGTCGGCGTCCGCTTCCACCAGGACCAGGAGGACCGCTTCCAGCTCGAGGACCGGTACCAGATGGTGGACGGATCGATGGTGCTGACGGATCCGGGCGAGCCCGGGAGCCAGGCGAACCGGATGAGCGACGCCGAGGCCCTCGCACTCTACGTGCAGGACCGGATCCGCTTCGGGCGCTGGACGGTGGAGCCGGGGCTCCGCTACGAGAACATCGACTTCGTGCGCACCGACTACGCGACGGACGATCCGGGGCGCACGGCTCCCACGGGCGTCCGCGAGAACGGGGTGGACGTCTGGATCCCGGGCGTCGGGGTCTCCTACGCTCCGCGGGAGGGGATGCGCCTCTTCGGGGGCGTCCACCGGGGCTTCGCGCCTCCCGGAGCCGGGGCGGATCCCGAGACCGAGCCCGAGGAGAGCGTGAACTACGAGCTCGGCGCGCGCGTCCGGCGGGGTGGCGTGGCCGCCGAGGCCGTCGGATTCTTCTCGGACTACGACAACATCCTGGGCCGGGCCACTCTCGCGACCGGTGAGGACGGCTCGGGAGACGCCTTCAACGGGGGGGCGGTGGACGTGAGGGGGGTGGAGCTCGCGCTCGACTACGACCCCTCCTTCGGTCGCGACCTCCCGCTCCGCCTGCCGATCGAGGCCAGCTACACGTGGACGGACACCGAATTCGCGACCTCGTTCGAGAGCGCGTTCGGACCGTGGGGCACGGTCGAGAGGGCCGACGAGCTACCCTATCTGGCCGAGCACCAGTACTCGGCGAGCGCCGGGCTCGAGGACGACGTCTGGAGTCTCCGGCTCTCCGTGTTCGGCTCGAGCGCCATGCGCACCGTCGCCGGGCAGGGGGCGATCCCGGAGGACGAGCGGGTGGACGGCTTCTCGGTCTGGAGCCTCGGCGGCGAATACCGGCTCCTCGACTGGGGCGCGGTCTTCTACGCGAACGTGCAGAACCTCGAAGACGAGCGGTACGTCGTGGCCCGGCGGCCCGCCGGGGCGCGACCCGGGCTTCCGCGCACCTTCACCACCGGGATCCGCATCAGCCGGTGACCGATCGGCCGGTGGCCGGTCGGCCGTGGAGCGGTCCGGCTCGACGGACCGTGGACCCGATCGCGGACCGTGACGTCCCGGTGACGGGCCGGTGAGGGGCCGGTGAGGGGCCGGTGAGCGGCTCCCGGACGGTACGGGAGGAGCCCGTGGACGGTGCGCTTCCGCTCCTCCGTCATCCGGGGTGGCGCGAGGCGTTTCCCTGGCTGGTCCAGGGCGTCACCTCGGCGGGGCGCGAGGAGGAGCCGTTCGATCTCGCCCTCTTCGGCGGGTCTCCGGCGGGCGCGGTGCTCGACCGGTGGGAGCGGCTCTCCGCCGGGCTCGGCATGCCCCGGGTGGTCCACGGGCGGCAGGTCCACGGGACGAGGGTGGCCTTCCACGGGGCCGGAGGGCCGGGGCTCCGCGTCCTCCCCGCGGCCGACGGCCACCTGACTCGGAGCCGGGGCGTGCTCCTCACGGTGGCGACGGCCGACTGCGCCGCCGTCTCGATCGTCGATCCCGGGATTCCGGCGGTCGCGCTCCTCCACGCGGGCTGGCGCGGAACGGCCGCCGGGATCGTCGAGCGCGGGATCCGAACCCTCGCCGAGCGGCTGGGAAGCGATCCGGCGGCCCTCCACCTCCACGTGGGCCCGTCCATCTGCGGATCGTGCTACGAGGTGGGTCCGGAGGTGCATCGCGCCCTGGGTCTCGATCCGCCGGACGGGCCGGCGCCGGTGGATCTCGGGAAGGCGTTGGTCGACCGGGCGGAGGCCGCGGGGCTCCGGCCCGAGCGCATCACCCGCTCCACCCTCTGCACCCTCTGCGGCGAATCCGGCCTCTTCTCCCACCGCGGGGGATCGGCCGCTCGCCAGGTCACCCTCCTCGGACTCGGGCCGGAGAGCCGGTGAAGGACGGGGGCGGCCGGTCCCGGGGTCCACCCGGTCCCGCGGGGCCCCTCGGCGGGCCGGGCTTCGCCCCCACGCCCCACCGGGCCGGCCTCTGCGGGGCCTGCCGGGAGGCACGCCTTGTCCGGAGCGCCAGGGGCTCCCGATTTTATCTCTGCCGCCGGTCGGAGAGGGACGCCGACTATCCACGCTATCCCCCTCTTCCCGTCGTGCGCTGCCCCGGCTTCCGGGCCGGGCCGCCCGCGGACGGAGAGGGAGCCGAGGAGGACGAGAGATGAGCGATCCGTTCTACGTGTCCCGCGTCGAGGTGGAGAAGGTGCGCGGTGTGCACCGCAGGGCCGAGCTGGAGACGGGCCACACCGTCGAGTTCGGCGTGCACGGTCCCATCAAGGCGCACTACGGGCTCGAATCCGAGCCGAACCTCCCCCTCCCGGTGGACTACCTCGTCGCCTCGGCGGCCGGGTGACTGCTCGGGACCCTCAACGGCGCACTGGAGGTGCGCGAGGTGAAGCTCCCGCCCGAGGCGATCTCGGCGCGGGCGGAGGGCATCAACGAGGTGCGGGAGCGGATCCCGGTGCTGACCACCATCCGGGTGCACTACACGCTACGGATTCCCCCGGGAAGTCGCGAGAAGGTCGATCGGGCGCTCGAGACCCACGTCTCGAAGTGCCCGACCGCCCGCTCCCTGCGGGGGGCGATCGAGGTGGAGTGGAGCGCGGACGTGGTCGAGGGCGACTGACGAGGGGGCCGGCGGGCACGGGCCGTTCCGTGGCCGAGCCGGGCCGTTGCGTGGCCGAGACGGGCGGTTCCGTGGCCGAGGCACCCCGTGTCTGAGGCGCTCGCGGTCGGGATCCTGCTCGCGACGGCGGCGGTCCTCGCGCTCCTCCTGCCGCTCGCGCTCCACCGCCTCCACCTCCTGAGGATGGCGGCGCGGCCGGCCCCCCCGCCCGCACCGCCGGTCGCGCGAGGCGAGCTTCCCCGGGTCACGGTGCAGATCCCGATCTACAACGAGCGGCGGGTCGTGGAGCGGGTGATCGACGCCGCCTGCTCGCTCCGCTATCCGCGCCGCCTCCTCGACGTGCAGGTCCTCGACGATTCGGACGACGGGACCTCCTCCGTCGCGGCGCGGGCCGTCGGCCGCTGGCGCCGCCGCGGGGTCGACGTGCGCCACCTACGGCGTGGCAGCCGCATCGGGTTCAAGGCGGGCGCGCTCCGGCACGGGCTCGGCTCGGCCAGGGGCGAATACCTGCTGGTGCTCGACGCCGACTTCGTCCCCGATCCGGATCTGGTCCACCGGCTCCTCCCGCCCTTCGGCGACCCGGAGGTGGGAATGGTCCAGGCGCGGTGGGACCACCTGAACGAGACGGAGAACGCCCTGACCCGCGCCCAGGCGCTCCTCCTCGACGGCCACTTCTTCGTCGAGCAGGCGGGGCGCTACCGGGCGGGGGTCTTCCTGAACTTCAACGGAACCGCCGGCATCTGGCGGAGGCGCTGCCTCGAAGACGCCGGGGGGTGGCAGGACGACACCCTCACCGAGGATCTCGACCTCAGCTACCGGGCCCAGATGCGCGGGTGGCGGATGGTGTTCCTCGAGGAGGTCGGCGTGGGGGCCGAGCTTCCGTCAACGGCCGGCGCGCTCCGGATCCAGCAGCGGCGCTGGGCGCAGGGGGGCGTCCAGACCGCGCGGAAGCTCCTCCCGACGCTGCTCCGCGGCCCGTGGACGCTCGGGGTCAAGCGCGAGGCCGCCGTCCACCTTCTCGCGCACCTCGCGCACCCGCTCACCGTCCTCCTCGGCCTCCTCCTCCTTCCCTCCGCCGTGGCGCGGCGCGCCCTCGGGCTCGACTCCCTCCTCTTCCTCGACGTAGGGCTCTTCGGGGCCGTGGCGCTTCCCTTCGGTCTCTTCTACGCCCGCGCCGCGCGGGCCCGGAAGCGTCCGTGGCGCAGGGTCTTCCCCGACGTGGTCCGCACCCTCGCCCTCGGGATCGGGCTGTCGGCCCCGGTGTCCCGGGCGGTGCTCCGGGGGCTCGGCGGCCGCCCGGACCCGTTCGAGCGGACCCCGAAGACCGGGAGCGTGGACGGAGCGGGGGGCGCGGCGGAGATCGTGCCCGGGGCCGCACTTCCAGCCGGCTCGGCGGACGCCTTCCTCACGGTCGGGCTGGGAACGGTTCTCCTGGGCTCGGTCCTGACCGCCGCCTCGCTCGGCTTCTGGGCCTCCCTCCCCTTCCTCCTCCTCTTCTCCGGGGGATACCTGGGACTGGGGGGAAGACAGGTGCGGGAGACGTGGGCGGCGGTGTCAGGGGCCGGGTCCCCCCTCGTCGTCGGGGAGCCGCCCTCCGGTGCCGGCGAGTCGCACGCCTTCCCGGACGAGGAGCGCCAGCACCGGCGTCCAGAGGAGGAGTCGAGCCCAGAGCGGCTCCGGCCAGGTTCCGGCGCGGAGATACGGTCCGAGCCCGACGTACCCGAGAGGGGCGAGGCCGCATAGGAGGATCCACGGCGGGCTCGCCCGCAACGCGGCGAAGGGGAGGATCCAGAGGGCGTACCAGGGGTGGAACGTGGGCGTGAGGAGGAGCCCGGCTCCGAGGATCCAGAAGAGGGAACGCTCGACGTCGAAGCCGCGGAGCGTGACGGCGGCGACGACCGCCACCACGAGCGCGCCGGCCGCGGCCCGCGGAATCACCTCTCCGGGGAAGACGGCTTCCAGGGCCAGGTACGGCCCGGCCATGAATCGCCACTCGCTCGCGTACGCTCCGAGCCCGGCGAAGAGCCCCGCCCCCGCGTCGAGGTACGGCAGGTGGAGGAGGACCAGGACGCCCGTGAACGCGGCCCCCGCCTTCCAGCCGGCTCTCCGCACCAACGAGGGGAGGGCGGCCGCGGGAGCCAGCTTCGCAGCGGCCGCCAGACCGAGCGCCCCCCCACGGAGCCCCGGCCGGCGGAGGAGGAGGACCAGAGCGAGAGCGGCGATTCCGAGGGCGTCGACGTGCGCGTTCCACGCGGTCTCCACCACGAGCAGCGGAGACCAGAGATAGAGGACCAGCACCCGGCCCACCGGGCGGCCCGACCGCTCCGCCACGCGGGCGAGCGCCAGCGCGGCCGAGAGCTCCAGGGCGGTCCAGAGGAGCTTCAGCGCCCACACCCCTCCTCCCGCCCAGGCGACGCCGAGGAAGACGATCTGGGCCAGCGGAGGATAGATGGTCGGCACCTCCGGGTGGTTGATCAGGTGGCTCCATGCGGTGCGGAGGCCGTCGAGCGCCTCGGACGCGGGGGCGTGGAGGAAGGGGTTGATGCCCGCGAGCTGGACGTGGCCGTCCCACAGATAGCGGTGGAAGTCGTCGCTCAGCTCCGGCGCCACCGGGAGGAGCACCGCCCGGAGGAGGAGGGCCACGCCCCAGATCACGGCGGGCGAGCGGCCCTCTTCCCGGGAGCCGACGCCCGCCCCGGTACCGGCTTCGGACCGCGGGAGCCCCGCGCGGGGGCCTCCGTCGCCCACCACCGCGGCGCCGAGCAGGTACAGGGCGAACGCCGCCCCGAGGAGCGGCAGGAGGGGGAGCGGCGCCCCCGCCCCGGGCCACCACGCGGCCAGACCGAGGAGGACGGCTTCGGCCGCGCCGATCCAGAGGAGGAGCCGCGTCCGGGGCGCGCCCGCCCGGAGCGGGGGAGCGAGCTTCCGGGCCCACCGACGGCTCATCGGCGGCCCCCCCGGCGCCGGGTTGCGTGCGAGCCGGGGCGGAGGGAGCTTGCCCCCGGATGAACGCTTCCGCCGTCGCCGCCGTGATCCCGGCCCTCGACGAGGAGGACTCCCTGCCCGCGGTGGTGGAGGGCCTCCTCGGGGGCCGGGTGCGACGCGTCGTGGTGGTCGACAACGCCTCCACGGACCGGACCGCGGAGGTGGCGCGGAAGGTCGGGGCCGAGGTCGTCCGGGAGGAGCGGCGCGGCTACGGCGCGGCCTGCCTCACCGGGATCCGCCACCTGCGGGCGGGGGGCGCTCCCGAGGTCGTGCTCTTCCTCGACGGTGACGGCAGCCAGGACCCCGCCGAGGCCGGAGCGCTGGTGGATCCCGTCCTGGAGCGGAAGGCGGATCTGGTGCTGGGGGTGCGGCCTCCCCGGGCGGCCGGGACTCCGGCTCACGCCCGCTGGGGAAACCGGCTGGTCCTCTTCCTGGTGCGAGCGCTCTTCGGTCACCGCTTCGCCGACCTCCCTCCCTTCCGGGCCGTCTCCTGGGCCACGCTCGAGCGGCTGGAGATGGACGACCGGGACTGGGGCTGGACCCTCCAGATGCAGCTCCGCGCCCTCGTGCGGGGCCACCGGATCCTGGAGGTCCCGGTGCGTCACCGCCAGCGACGGGGCGGGGAATCGAAGATCTCGGGCACCGTGCGCGGCTCCTTCCGTGCGGGCTCCAAGCTGCTGCTCACGGTATTTCGCGAGCGGTGGAGGGCGGCGCGCTCCCGGAGGACGTGAGCTCGCCCCGATTCAGGCCGTCCCGACCCTCTCGAGGAATTCCCGGACCAGGGCGAGCGAGCGGCCGGGGTGCTCGTCCACCACCATGTGTCCGCACTCCTCCAGGACCTCGAGCCGCCCCCTCGGGAGCTCCCGCTCCAGGCGCTCGCCGAGCGAGAGCGGCACCACCGGATCCTGGTGGCCCCAGAGCAGGAGCGCGGGGACCTCCAGCTCGCCGTACCGCTCGATCAGCGCCTCGCCGCCCTCGGGCACGAGCTGCCGTGCGGCGCGGACCAGTACCCGGCGCACGCTCCGACGACGGAAAGGGCGGGCGTACCCCTCGACCATCCCGGCCGTCACGATCGACGGATCGTGGACGATCTCGCGGAGGACCCTCCTCATCAGGGGCCCTTTCGGCGCCAGTTCCAGCACGAGTGGCCCGATCCACGGGAGTCGGGCGAGCGAGATGTAGGGGGGCAGGTCCTGGGGGTAGCACGAGCCCGCCACCACGACGAGCCCCGCCACGCTCTCCGGACGGACGTCCCGGAGCTCGAGGGCGGCGAGGAGCGCGACCGCCGCTCCGAGCGAGTGGCCGACCAGCGTCGCGCCCTCGAGGCCGGTCTCGAGCACCAGGTCCCGGAGCAGGTGCGACTGGTCGATCGGCGAGTACGACTCGTCACCCCGGGGGGCGGGCGCGTCGCCGAATCCCTTGAGGTCGATCTCGAGCACGCGATGGCCGCGGGCCAGCTCGGGCGTCCACGAGCGCCAGGTGAAGCGGGAGGCGCCGAAGCCGTGGACGAGGATCACGGGGGGGCCGGAGCCGCGGCTCACGACGTGGAGGGGAAGGCCCGTGGAGAGGACGCGCTCCTCGCTCCTCGCCGCCCGGCTCACGGGCTTTCGAGCGTGACCAGCCCCGCCCCCCGCTCCTCGAGCTCCCGTGCCGTGTCGGGGTGGCAGGTGAAGAGGAAGACCTGACGCCGCTCGGCGAGCTCGGCGAGGAGGTCGAACCCCCGACCCCGCCGCCGCGGGTCCCAGTTGACGAACGCCTCGTCGACGAAGAGCGGGAGCCGCTCACCTTCGTGGTCGAGGTGGTCGACGATGGCGAGCCGGAGCGCGAGGTAGGCCTGCTCCCGGGTTCCGGTGGAGAGCGGCTCCGCCAGCCGCACGGGCTCGGCCCGCTCGCCCCCACGGAGCGAGAATCCGGCGCCCCGCTCGCCGTCCGAGAGGAGGAAGCGGCGGTAGCGCCCGCCGGTGATCGTCTCGAGGTGCTCGCCGGCCCGGCGGAGGAGATCGGGCTGGTGCTCCTCCCGGAACCGCCGGTCGGCCTCCCGCGCGAGCCGGGAGAGGAGCCAGAGTCGATCCCGCTCGGTCCCGGCCTCCCGCACCCTCTCCTCGAGCGCCGCGATCTCGCCGTCCACCTGGTCGACGGTGAGCCCCTCCCGGAGGTGCTCGATCGTCGTGCGCAGCTTCGAGAGCTTCGGGGCGAGCTCCTCGATCTCCCGTCGGATCTCGTCCAGGCGGGCTTCCGACTCGCCGATCACCCGTTCGTCGATCGTCCACTCCTCGCCCCGTTCCTCCGCCTCCCGGACCCGCTCCCGGATCTCGTCGAGCTTCGGGTGCTCCTGCTCCAGCTCCGCGCGGAGCTCGGCGGCCCGCTCCCGTGCCCGGAGGCGCACGGCGGCCCGCTCCAGCCCCCGGGTCCTGTCGCCCCCGCCGATCCGCTCCAGCGTCGCGACGAGGCGCCTGCGTTCCTCACCGCTCCGGGCGCGCAGCTCCCGGTCGCGCTCGAGCCCACGGCGGAGGCGCTCCAGCTCGCGCTGGGCGGTCTCCGCGTCCCGCGCGGTCGCCTCGGCCTCTTCCAGGCGCTGTCGGAGGAGCAGGGTCGCGGCTCTCGGCTCCTTCGGCAGCTCCATGTCCAAGCGCCGCCCGAGCGTGCGGACCCGCTCCTCCAGCTCCTCCAGGCGCGAGGCGAGCCGCTCCCTCTCCTCCTCGCGCTCCACCCGGTCGCGGAGGAGGTCCTGGAGAAGCTGGACCTGTGCGGCGAGCTCGGCGGTCGGAGCTTCCACCAGCCCCGTCCGCAGGGGGAGGGGGTCGAGCAGCTCGAGCACGTCTTCTCGCGCCTGCCGCTCTTCGAGGGAGGTCGCACGGAGACGCTCCCGGATCTCTTCTTCGCGCTGCCGGACCCGGGCGCCCTCCCGCTCGTGGACACCCCGGTCCCTCCGGCCGAGCAGGAGGAGGACTGCGCCGAGGACGAGGAGGCCCGCGCCGGCGACCGCTACGCCGCTCCGTTCCCAGGAGAGGGCGACCACGAGCAGGACGACGCCGATGGCCAGTGTGCCCGCTCCCAGCGGGAAGAACGTGGGTCGGGGCGCCGTGCGGTCGGCGCCGAGGTGGAGAAGGTTCACGGCCTCCCGGATCGTCTGGTGGTCGCGTCGGGCGTCGAGGTAGACGCGGAGCTGGTCGCGCAGCTCGCCGGTGCGCACGGCGGTGACGGCGGCGGGGTCGATCTCCCGCCACTCCGAATCGAGGAGGTCCCTTGCGATCGCTTCGCCCCTGCGGTCGAGGTCCCGGATCTCCTGCTCGACCGTCCGCAGCCGGGTCAGGTCGGAGTCGAGCGTTCCGGCGTCGGCGACGAGCGTCCGGATCGCCTCCCGCTCCTCGTCCAGCCGCCGGAGGGCCGGCTCGAACGCGTCGACCCGCTCCTCGAGCTCCTCCGCCCGGTCCTCCGCCTCCTCGATGCGCAGCTCGAAGTCGGAGACCCGCTCGTCGAGCTCCTCGAGCCGGCTCTCCGGATCGGCGGGCAGATCCAGGAGCTCCTCCACCGGGCCGGCATCCTCCTCGAACCCGTCGATCCGACGGAGCTTCTCGCGGATCGGGGCGAGCACGGTCATCTGCTTGAGGACGGCCGTGCGCCGGACGCGCTCTTCCCGGAGCTCCTCCAGTCGCCCCTCCACCTCCTCCGCATCCCGCGCCAGGGTGCGGATCTCCCGGTCCTGCTCCAGCGCCTCGCGACGAGTGGTCCGGAGGCCGGCGATCCGCTCCCGCGCCTCGCGGACCTCCTGGTTCCCCCTCCGGTTCGGGCGCCACAGGCGCCCGGCCTCCTCCTCCAGCGCCTCGCACACCTCCCGGACCGGGCGGAGATCGGTGGAGCCCATCCCCCCGACCAGGCGGTCCTGGATCTGTTCCCACCCCCGCCCGTCGAGGCCGGCCAGCTCGGCGAGCGTGAGGGCGAACGCCTGACCGAAGACCTCGCGTCCCACCTGCCCGGTGCAGGGAAGGGTGTCGTTGCGCAGCGTGGTCTCCGTTCCGCCGCGCACCAGGCGGCCGCCGGGCGAGGAGAGGAGCCGGCGGTGCACCTCCCACACCTCGCCTCCCTCCATTCGAAGGACCGCCCGGCCTTCGATGTCCTCTCCCGACCACGGGGTGTAGGGGTGGCGGTCCCGGGTCGCAGGATAGAAGCCGTAGAGGATGCATCCGAGGAAGGAGAAGAGGGTGGTCTTCCCCGCCTCGTTGGGACCGACCACCGCGACGAGGGAGGGAAGGGGCGTCTCTCCCGTATCGAGGCCGCGCAGGCGCCCGAACCGCTCGACCACGATGCGCTCGATCCTCACCGGGTGTCCTCCTCTTCGGCCAGCATCCGCGCGAGGAGCTGATCGGCCGAGCCTTCGAGGACCCGCCGGACGTACGCGTCCGGGTCCTCCTCGCCTCCGGCCCGGAACCCGGCCAGCTCGTCGACCTCGATGCCGGGCAGCCGCTCGCGTCCGGCGACCACCGCCTCCAGGAGCCGGAGAGCCTCGCCGAGCACGTCCGGCCGCTCCCTCTGCGCTTCGACGTCGAGTACGGGCCCCACACCCCCGCTCCGGACCTCGGCCGAGAGGATCCCGAGCATGCGCTCGACCTCGTCGGCGAGGGTGCGGAGCTCCTCGTCCCTCCCGAGCTCCCTCCAGAGCGGAGTGGGACCGGTGAGCGCCACGCGTACGATCCACTCCGCGTTCGCGGGGCCGGGATCGGAGCGCCGCTCCTCGTCCCACGCCTCCTCGATCCGGCGGAGGAGCCTCTCCAGCCCCGCGCACTCCTCGAGCCCGTCCACCCGGAGCGTCTCCCAGCGGACCGGCGCCAGGTCGAGGAAGGACACGCCGGCCTCCGCCTCCGACGAGAGGTCCACCAGGAGCCCTCCCCTGGCGCCGGTCTCCCGGGGCGAGCGCCCCTGGAGGCTGCCCGGATAGTGCACCGGCGGATCGGCCGAGAGCTCCTGTCGGAGGTGCACGTGGCCGAGCGCCCAGTAGTCGTAGCCGGCGCGCCGGAGCCGTTCGAGGTCGGACGGCGCGTACGGCTCGTGCGCCTCCCCGCCCCTGGACCGCCGGACCTGGGTGTGGAGGAGCGCCACCTCCGGGAGATCTCCGGCCGGCCTCGGAAACGCCGCGGAGAGATCCAGGGTCACCCGGCGGTCGGGGTGGCCGGCCCCGGTGACGAAGCCGAGCGGCTCGCCTCCGCTTCCGGGAACGGCGACCCGCTCCGGCTCGTCCGACGTGAGCACGCGGACGTGCTCCGGCCAGCGGAGCCGCGCCACCGCGCCGCCGGCCTCGCCGGGATCGTGGTTGCCCGTGGCGTAGACGACCTGCACGCCGGCCTTTCCGAGCCGGCCGAGCTCGTCGAGGAGGAATCCCTCCGTGGCGAAGGAGAGCCGGTCTCCGTCGAAGAGGTCACCGGCGATCAGGAGCGCGTCGACCTCCTCTCCCACCGCGGCGTCGACGGCGCGGCTGAACGCCTCCCGGGTCGCCTGTCGCAGTCGCCGGCGCACCCGCTCCGAGCGCCCCGCGAACGGAGCGTCCAGATGGACGTCGGCGACATGGAGAAGACGCATGAGCGGGTGCGGGCGGAGCGGCGGAGGAAACCGGGGGACGACGCCCCCGACCCCGGAAGGTAGGCGCGGGCCGCGGGGCTGGTCCACCCCGGCGGCCGGCCCGGTCCACGCCCGGCGGGCTTGGTCCGTGCGCCCACTCGGGGTATCTTCCGGGGAGTCGTCCGACCGTGCCGCCCGGGTCCCCGGGCGGAGTCTTCATTCCGCCCCGGCCTCCGGGGACTTCTCTTCGATGAGCGACACCTCCGAAGCGGGCATCCAGAGACTCCGGGAAGAAGCTCCCGTCCTGGAGTCCGTCTGCACCCAGATCGAGCGACTGGTCGAGCCGACCGAGGCGCCCCTGGTGGTGCGCTTCGCCGAGCTGCTCTTCTCCAAGGCCCCTCCCGAGCTCCTCCACGACCGGGGCACCGACGCCCTCGCGCACATGGCTCTGGGGACCTTCCGGTTCCTCGAACGGAGCCGGCCCCACCGCGTCGACGTCGAGGTCTTCAATCCCGACGTCGACAACGAGGGGTGGTACGCGCCGGTGACGGTGCTCAGGACCGACATCTCCGAGCGGCCGTTCGTGGTCGACACCATCCGGGAGTACCTGCACGCCCGGAGCATGTCCATCGAGCACTACGTCTATCCGGTGCTCCACGTCGAGCGGGACCCGGAGGGATCGGTGGTCGACGTGCGGGCGTCGCACGAGGGAGAAGGCCGCGAGTCCCTCGTGCACTGCGAGGTGTCGCGGATCACGGATCCGGGCGAGCTCGACCGCATCCGCACCGAAGTCGCCCGCCGACTGCAGGACGTCGTGCGCGCTACGACGGACTTCGACCCCATGGTGGACGCGCTCAACGACACCGTGGCGGCGCTCGAGGAGCGGGCCCAGAGGATTCCCGAGCGGCGGAAGGAGCTCCGCGAGATCCAGGCCTTCCTGCGCTGGCTCCGCGACGGCGCCTTCGTCTTCCTCGGCTATCGCGGCTACGACCTGGTCGAGACGCCGGACGGCGAGCGCTCGATCGTCGTCGAGCCGGGATCCGGCCTCGGCATCCTACGCAACGAGGCGGAGTCGGCGTACGCCGAGCCTTCCCCCCTCTCGGGCCTGCCCCGGGAGCTCCGGGAGCTGGTGGAGGGCGGCCCGGTCCTGATCATCAGCAAGACGAACGCCGAGTCCACGGTGCACCGCCGAGCCCGCATGGACTACATCGGGGTGAAGAAGCTGGACGACGACGGCGAGGTCGTGGGCGAGCGCCGCTTCATCGGGCTCTTCACGTCGAAGGCGTTCCAGGAGGAGGCGGACCACATCCCGATCCTCCGGGACAAGCTGCGGCAGATCCTGGAGGAGGCCGGCGTCCAGGAGGGCTCGCACGACTACAAGGAGATCAACACGATCTTCAACTCCATGCCGAAGGAGGAGCTCTTCCTCACCTCGGCGGAGGAGATCGGGGCCGAAGTCCACACCATCCTGACCACCCACCACACCCACGAGGTGCGGGTGACGCTGCGGGAGGATCCTCTCCAGCGGGGCGTGTCGGCGATGGTGATCCTTCCCAAGGAGCGCTTCAGCGGAGAGGTGCGGAAGCAGCTCGAGGACGCGATGGCCGAGCGGTACGGAGCCGAGATCCTCAACTATCACCTCGCCCTGGGCGAGGGCGACCAGGCGAGGCTCCACTTCTATCTCGGGCTCTCCCGGGACCAGCTCGACGTGATCGACGCCGAGGAGCTCGAGGATCTCGTCCGTGAGCTGATCCGCTCCTGGTCCGACCGGGTGCGCGAGCGGCTCGAGCAGGTGCGTCCGCCGGACGACGCCCGACGCCTCGCGGAGCTGTACGGAGACGGCTTCAGCCCGGAGTACCAGGCGGCCAATCCCACGGGCACGGCGGTCCAGGACATCCTGGAGCTCGAGGCGATGGCGGCCGAGGAGAGGCGCGTCTCGATCTCCTTCTCGAATCCGGAGGAGTCGCCGCCGGCGGCGGGCGAGGAGCGGATCACGGAGCTGAAGCTCTACCTCCGGGGAGAGCGGCTGGTACTCTCGGACTTCATGCCGATCCTGGAGAACTGCGGGCTCCGGATCATCGCCGTGACGCCGTACGAGGTCCGGGGTCGCGGGGTGACCGAGTCGGTGCTCTACGCCTTCGCCGTCCAGGACCAGGAGCGGCGTCCGCTGGAGCTGGACGAGCGGATCGACCTGCTCGGCGAGGCGATCCTCGCGGTCCGTGCGGGCGACGCCACGAACGACGGGCTGAACGCGCTGGTGGTCCTCGGCGGTCTGCACTGGCGGGAGGTCGCCGTTCTCCGCGCCTACGCCTCCTACGCCTTCCAGCTCGGCGCGGTGCCGTCGCGCCTCTCGCTGCCCTCGGCGCTCGTGAAGCACCCGGAGATCGCGCGCACGCTCTTCGAGCACTTCTCGCGACGCTTCGATCCGGCCGCGGAGGCCGGGAGCCGGGAGGAGCGGAAGAGGTCGGTGCGGGAGATCCGCGAGCGCTTCGGCGATCTGCTCGCGGAGGTGGGGCTGCTGTCCGACGACCGCGCGCTGCGCCGGCTCGCCGCCCTGCTCGAGGGGACGGTCCGCACCAACTACTTCCAGACGGGAGGGCGCCACCCGGCGGTGCGCTCGGGTGGCGTGCCCTACGTCTCATTCAAATTCGCGTGCAAGGAGCTCGAGAGCATCGCGCGGAGCCGACTCCTCTACGAGGTGTGGGTCCGCTCGCCCCGGATGGAGGGCGTGCATCTCAGGGGCGCGAAGGTGGCGCGGGGCGGCATCCGGTGGAGTGATCGACCCGACGACTTCCGGACCGAGGTCCTGGGGCTCGTGAAGACCCAGATGATCAAGAACGCGGTCATCGTTCCCGCAGGCTCGAAGGGCGGCTTCGTGACGCTCCGGCACCTCCAGGAGTCCGAACAGATGGCCCAGGAGGCCGAGGACCAGTACTGCACCCTGATGCGGGGGCTCCTGGACCTGACCGACAACCTCGTCGAGGGCGAGCCCGTCTCTCCCGTGGGAGTGGTCTGCTGGGATCCGCCCGACCCCTACCTCGTGGTGGCGGCGGACAAAGGCACGGCCCGCTTCTCGGACGTGGCCAACGAGGTCGCGGCCGAGTACGACTTCTGGCTGGACGACGCCTTCGCCTCGGGCGGTTCGCAGGGATACGACCACAAGGAGGTCGGGATCACGGCGCGCGGTGCGTGGGAGTGCGTGAAGCGTCACTTCCGCGAGATCGGGAAGGACATCCAGAGCGAGCCGTTCACCGTCGTCGGCATCGGCGACATGAGCGGGGACGTCTTCGGCAACGGCATGCTCCTTTCCCGGCAGATCCGCCTGATCGCCGCCTTCGACCACCGCCACGTCTTCATCGATCCCGATCCCGACCCCGCCTCCTCGTACGAGGAGCGGGAGCGACTCTTCCGCATGGGCCGCTCCTCCTGGGACGACTACGACCGCGAGCGGCTGAGCCCCGGCGGCATGATCGTGCCCCGGGGGGTGAAGCGGGTCGAGCTGACGCCGGAGGCGAGGGCGGCGCTGGGAATCTCCTCCGAAGAGGACGTCCTGGACGGCGAAACGCTGATCCGGCGCGTGCTCGCGGCGCCGGTCGAGCTCCTCTGGAACGGGGGGATCGGCACGTACGTGAAGTCGAGCGGCGAGTCGCACGCGGACGTCGGCGACGCCGCCAACGACGCGGTGCGCGTGGACGCGCCCGACCTCCGGTGCCGGGTCGTGGGCGAAGGGGGAAACCTCGGCTTCACCCAGCTCGGCCGGATCGAGTACGCCCTCGGCGGAGGTCGGCTCAATACCGACGCCATCGACAACTCAGGCGGCGTCGACCTGTCGGACCGGGAGGTGAATCTCAAGATCCTCCTCAATCCGGCGGTCCAGGACGGCGACATGGAGATCGAGGAGCGCAACCGTCTCCTGGAGGAGCTGACCGAGGAGGTGTCGGAGCTCGTCCTGCGCGACAACGACTCCCAGAGCCTCGCCGTCTCCCTGGACGAGATCCGTGTGGGCGAGGCGCTCGACGACTTCCGCGACCTCATGTCCACGCTGGAGAAGCGGGGCGTGCTCGACCGGACGTCGGAGCACCTTCCCACCTGGGAGGGCCTGGTGGAGCGGCTCGAGGAGGAGAAGTCCCTCACGCGCCCCGAGCTCTGCGTGCTCCTGGCCTACGCCAAGCTCGATCTGATGAGCGGCCTCCTCTCCTCGCCCCTTCCCGACGAGCCGGCGACGGTGAGCTACCTGCTCGGCTACTTCCCTCCGCAGGCCGTCCAGGTCGCGGGAGAGGAGCGGCTGGAGCGACATCGGCTGCACCGTGAGATCATCGCCAGCCAGCTGGTCAACGACACCGTGGACCTGATGGGATCGACGTTCGTCCACCGGGTCGCGCGCGACACCGGACGGGCACCGCACGAGGTGGTGCGGGCGTGGCTGATCGCGGCGCGGCTGGCCGGACACCGTCAGCTCGTACGCCGGCTGCGTGAGCAGCAGGAGCTGGAGCCGGACGTCTCCTATCGGTGGCTGCTCGGCCTGTCACGCGTCCTCGAGCGGACCACGCGCTGGATCCTGGTGAACGTCGACGCGGATGACCCGACCACGACCGTCATCGAGGAGAATCTCAGCGGCCTGGGGAGCCTGCGAGACCACTTCGAAGAGGTCGTGAGCGGCGACGATCGCGAGCTCTTCCGTAAGCGCGTCGCCGAGTTGAGGGAGGTCGGCGCGACCGAGGAGTTCGCCCGCAGCCTGATCACCCTCCGCTTCCTCGATCAGCTCCTCGAGATCCTGCGGGTCGCCCGGGAGACGGGATCGGATCCGGTCGCGGCCGCCCGAGCGTACTACCGGATCAGCGAGCTGCTCCACGTTCCCTGGCTCCGCGAAGCCGTCTTCCGCGCGGCCGGAGACGACCGGTGGGAGCAGAGGGCCGCCCAGTCGCTCGGTGACGACCTGCACCGGGCGCACCGGCGCCTCGCGGCGTGGGTGGCGCGGCACGACGGGAAGGAGGCCACCGACACGGAGGCCACCGACCGCCTCGTCCGCCATCGTCTGCGCGAGGTCCGCCGCTTCCAGGAGATCCTGGACGAGATCCGGGGCGAGGAAGAGGCGAACCTCTCCGCGCTGTCGGTCGCGGTCCGGGCCGCCAGCCATCTCGCCGAGCGCGCCGAGTCGACGGCGTCCTGAGCGCGTCGCGGGGTCGGCGGATGGCCGCCCCGCCCTGCGGCTACCCCTTGCCGGCCGCCTTCAGCGCCTCGTCCACGTAGCGGTCGACCCCCGCCACGACCTCCACGACATCCTTCCGGTCCTCGGCCCCGGCCAGATCGGATGCGAACCGGAGGAAGATCCGGCGGACGGATTCCCGTCCGGCGCCGTCGCCCCCGCGAGTCCTGCGGCCCCGGGTCGCACGGGGGGCGGTCCGGCCCTTCTTCCGACCTCCCTTCGCACCCTTCATGCGCCGCTTCACCTGGAGCGGATAGCGCGCATTGAACTGTCGGCGGGTGAGCTTGCCGACCGAAGGGTCCTCCTTCTCGGCCTTCTCGTAGAGCTCGTCCACCGTGGCGTCCGGATTCTTCTCGAGCTCCGATTGGACCAGCCGCATCACCTTGTCGTCGGTCTGCGCCATCTCCGCTCCCGTTTTCCTGGGGGGACCCGAATAGATTGAAGTGCTAATATCGGTAAATTGAAAGTGAATGTCATCTTTTCGTCAATAGATAAAAAATCATATTCATTCGGCACGGGTTCGATTCCACACCATACTGGGGCATCGGCCTCGATCCGACCCCCCTGTCAACACTTCGGGGTGCTCGGACGTCTTCGTAGTAGCGGACACGGCGTTTCCAATCCTCCCGGCTCTCCGATTTCATGCTCCGATCCATCCTAGTGGTCCTGTCCCTGCTGATCTTCGTCCCGGGCGAAAGCCTGTCCGCGCAGGTCCTGCCGGGCATCTCCGAATCCCAGCTCCGCGCGGGACGGCAGCAGTTCAGCGCCGAGATCCTGCGGAGCGTCAACGACCTGATGAGCCGTTGGAAGCGGGCCTGGGAGAGCGACGCCGCCGGCGACCTGGGCGACCTCTACACCGACGAGGCGGTGGTCATCCTCCCCGGCGGCGAGCGCCTCGCCGGCCAGGAAAATATCCGGATCGGACTCGAGGAGCGTGTCCTCCCCTCCTCCGACGAGGTCATCACCCGTCAGCTCGACCTCGCCGCCAGCGGCCGAATCGCGGTGAGCTCCGGCCGGTACTCGTTCCAGGTCGAGGAGGACGGTTTCATCGTGGACCGGAGCGGCACCTACATGATGGTGTTCATGCAGGAGGGACGGCACTGGAGGATCCGCTCCCAGCTCTTCAGCGACGACGGGGCCGGGATCTGAAGTAGGTCGGGCGGACGGCGGACCGCCTGGATCGGTCGACCCACGGCCGGACGGAGCTGCGGGCGGGCCTCCAGCCCGTCCTCGCTCGCCTTCGTCGGTGGGCCGGATGGCCGCAGTGCGGGAGCACGGGACCGCTCCTCAGGTCGTCCCGGCGGGCGCTCGCCTGCGGCTCCCGCCATCCCCGGTTCTCACCGGTGAGCTGAATGAAGAAAGCCCGCGATTCTCGCGGGCTTTCAAAAAAATCGGGACGGCCGGATTCGAACCGGCGACCCCTGCAACCCCATTGCAGTGCGCTACCGGACTGCGCCACGTCCCGTGGGAGCCCTGAAGATAGCCGAGATCGAAGGGCGGCTCAAGGTGTGTGTGGTGCGCGAATCCGGCGCTTCTCGAGCCGTGCACGCCTCCCGACGGCACGGGCGTCCGGATGCGGAAGAGGGGAACGAATCTGCCGCGGAAGTGTCTATGGATGGGCGCGGCGGGGGTCGTTCGATGCCCTGCTGCGATCGACCCGGAGCGGGTTTCCCGCAGGGTTGACACCCCCCCACCCGGGGGGTATAATTATCGTCCTGTTGCGGGGTGGAGCAGTCTGGTAGCTCGTCGGGCTCATAACCCGAAGGTCGCGGGTTCGAATCCCGCCCCCGCTATTCGGAAGAAACGCCGCGAGAGCGGCGTTTCCCATGTAGGCGTCAGATGAATGAGTCGAGAGGCACAGCGATGCTCCATCCGTCCTTCCTGCGAGATCCGTCGGCCTCGGTCGATTCGGAGGCCTCGTACGCGCGCGGATGGACGATGGCCGACACGTGGTCTAGCACGCGCGGGGCGAGGGAGGAAGAGGGAGGCCGCTGAAACGAGCGTCTCCGGAAGACTCCCCGCCTGCGGCCTCTGGCCGGGGCGGGTTTTTTTTGGGCCAGGTAGCTCAGTTGGTAGAGCACGCGACTGAAAATCGCGGTGTCGGCGGTTCGACTCCGTCCCTGGCCATGGCGGCCGTCGCGCGGTCGCCGGAGCGGGAGCGAAGGTCCGTAGCTCAACTGGCAGAGCACCGGTCTCCAAAACCGGCGGTTGGGGGTT
>CAYPDV010000025.1:26050-34732 GCA_964409525.1 uncultured Gemmatimonadaceae bacterium | reverse complement strand
GAGGAGGCCGGCGGCGGTGCTCGGCTGGCGGAGGAGGCGGGTGGGGGCGGTGTCCTGGGGGGTGGGCGCCGAGGCGAGCGTGGGGGCCTGGGCGGCGGCCGGAGTGGGCGCGAGGAATGCGGCGGCCGTGAGGGTGAGGGCGGCCGCGAGGGAGAGGACGGAACGTGGGGCCATGGGCGGGGCGCGGGGAGGCGGGGCGGGGCGTTCCGGGCCGGCGGCTCGGCCGCCCCCGGGTGCCGGTTCAACGTACGGACCCGGTTCTCGCGCGAACAAGTGGGGGGGGCCGATCGGGGCATGGAGGCGCGCGGGAATCCGGTGATCTTGAGAGACCGAAGATCTCGGAATTGAGCTTCGATGGCTTTTCCTCACCTTCATTCCATTCTCGAATTGAGTATCGCGTCTCCGAACTTCGCCTTTATCTTGCAGAGGTTTATCGGCATCTTCGGGGAGGGGGGTGACCTGTGATCATCGACACCGAGAAGGCGAGAGGCATCGACCTCGATCTCTACGGAGGCCGGGACCCGCGAGATCGTCCCCGCTATACCTTTCCCGAGGCGGCGCGGGCAACGGAGATCCCTGCCAGCACCCTCCGGTCGTGGCTTGTCGGACAGCCGTACCGCCGGAAATACGATCACGGCTTCTTCGAGCCCGTCATCACCCGCCCCGAAGACGACGATTCGCGGCTGTCGTTCACGAACCTGATCGAGGCTCACGTGCTCCGGGCCCTTCGGGAAGTCCACGCGGTGAAGCTCAGCTACATCCGCGAGGCGGTGGACGTCGCCGAGAAGGAGTGCGGAATCTCCCGCCTGCTGATCAGCCCTCATCTCCGGACGTCGGCCGGGCAGCTCTTCCTCGATCGCTACACGGATCTGCTCGAGCTCACGAAGGCGCAGCAGCTCGTGATGCGGAGCGTGCTCGACCAGTTCCTCGAGCGGATCGAGTTCGACGAAGAGAAGCTGCCCCGGGAGTTCTTCCCGTTCGAGCGGCTCCCGAAGAACGCGGGGCGGCGCGTGATCAGCCTCTCGCCGTTCGTCTCGTTCGGACGGGCGATCATCCAGAGCACCGGCGTCACCACGCGAGCCGTAGTGGAGCGGATCGAGGCCGGCGAGGACGCGGACGCGGTGAGGGAGGATTACGGCCTCCGCGAGGACGAGCTCGAGGAAGCGATCCTCTATGAGCTCGCCGGCTGACCCCGTCTTCTTCACCGATCGTGATCTCGGCCACATCGTTCCCGACGCGCTGGAACAGGCAGGATACACCGTCGAGCGGCACGACGAGCATTTCGGACCGCTCACCCCGGATACGGTGTGGCTCCGCGAGATCGGCCGCCGAGGATGGGTGGCGCTCAGCCACAATACCCGCATCCGTTACGAGACCGAGGAGCGGGATATGGTCATGCGGGCGGGTGTCCCGCTCTTCTTCCTGGTGGGGCACCGCACCACTCACGCGGAGCTGGCGCTGAACCTGGTGCAGACGGTACCGAAGGTGCTCCGTTTCCTCCAGGACCATCGTCCTCCCTTCCTCGCGAAGGTGTACCGCCCGTCTCCGACGAGCGCGGTCTACGAAGGGAAACCCGGAAGGGTCGAGATGTGGGTCAGTGAAAAGGACTGGCAAGGGGACCAAGGCAAAGGAGGCACATCATGAGACGGCGCGGAGAAGCGGATTCGAGATGAAGAAGAAGCTCATCCTCACGATCGATGAAGACGTCGCACGGCGGGCGCAGCGTTATGCACGCGGACGCGGAGTATCGCTCTCCTCGCTTGTCGAGGACGCACTGGCGCGGATCATCCGCTTTGAAGATGAGGGCTTCGTGGAGCGTTGGAGGGGCGCCTTCGAACCGAGAGATCCGGATACCACGCGATTTCGGTCCCTGTCGGAGAAGTACCTCTGATCCGCACCCCCGGAAACGCAGAACTCTAAGCCTATCCGGGTCTCCGCTGTCACACCCCCCCGCGACTTTCTCCTCCGAAGCCGGACGAGCCTCCCGGAGAAACCGCACCGGTGCCCCCATGATCCTCTACCTGATGCTCGGTGCCGCCGTTGCCTTCTGGTGGTACCGCGACGGGTGGGCGGGCGAGTTCACCTTCTCGCGCGACGACTTCGCGGTCGTCTTCGTGATCCTGGTCTTCTGGCCGGTGGTGGTCTTCCTGTTCGTGGCCGAGGTGCTGCTGGGAATCCGGGCGGGAGCCGGACGGGATGAGCGCTCGCCCTGAGCCGCTCCCCGGCCCCCGCCCCGTGGCGGAGACCGGTGTCCGGCCGGTACTCTAAGGACCGTGCCCACCAAGCCCCAGCGCCTGCTCGACCTCCTCGCCTTCCTCGTGGGCCGGCGCCTGCCGGTCTCGGTGGAAGACATCATGGAGGCCGTGCCCGCCTACGCCGAGGACCGGGAGGACGGCGACGAGACCGCCCACGCCTCCGTCCGCCGCAAGTTCGAGCGCGACAAGGACGAGCTCCGCGAGCTGGGGATCCCCCTGGAGACCGTCACCTACGGCCCCTTCGAGGAGGAGGGCTACCGGCTTCCGCGGAAGGACTTCTACCTGCCGTACCTGAAGCTGCTGCGCGAGGAGGGTCCGGGGGATGCCGGGGCGGAGGCGGGGCGCGCGGAGGACGGCTCGTCCGGCCATGCCGGCGCCCGATCGGCCCCACCATCTTCGGATCGTCGGCAGCGCGGCGCGGCCACGGTGGAGCTCGAGGAGGATCAGGCGCGGGACGCGGTCGACGCGCTCCGGAGCGCCGCCTCCCTTCCCTCCTTCCCCTTCGTGCCCGAGGCGCGCTCGGCGCTCCGGAAGCTCACCTTCGACCTGGAGGGAGTGGAGGTCCCGGGCACGCCGATCCTCCACGTGGAGCCCTCGGCGAGGGGCGATCGGCGACAGGCGCTGGACGCGCTCTGGGGCGCGCTGGAGGCGAGAAAGCGGGTCTCCTTCACCTACCGCGGCATGTACCGCGGCCGCACCACCGAGCGCACGGTCCGGCCGTACGGGCTGCTGTTCCAGCACGGCCACTGGTACCTGCTCGGCCACGACGAGGACCGGGACGGCCTCCGCCTCTTCCGCCTCGGGCGGATGGGAGGGCTGGAGCCGAATACCTCGGCCCCGAAGACGCCGGACTACCGGGTCCCCGACGACCTCTCGCTCGACGAGTGGCGGGACCGCGAGCCGTGGGACCTGGCCGGGGGCGAGGAGGAGGAGCGCGCGGAGGTCCGGGTCCTCTTCCGCTTCCCGCGCTCCCTCTGGGCCGAGCGGAACGGGAAGGGCGCGCTCGACGAGGACCGGGGCCGGGAGGGCCAGGTCCGCCGCTTCGAGGTGCGCGACCCCGAGCCCCTGCTCCGCTGGCTGCTGTCGCTCGAGGGCGAGGCCAGCGTGCTGGACCCGCCCGAGCTCCGGGACACGCTCGACGACATGGCGCGCGAGGTGGCGGCCCGTCACCGCCCTTCCCCCGGGAGGGCGGGTGGCTGACGGTCGGGGCACCGCCGCCGAGCGCCTCCAGCGCGTGCTCTGGATGATCCCCCGGGCGTGCCGGGAGGGCGGCGTGGAGCTGGACGAGCTGGCCCGCGAGCTGGGCGTGGAGCGCGAGGTGGTGCGGGACGACCTGACGGAGGTCGCCGACCGCTCGTCCTACCTCCGGGCCGGGCTCGGCGACGAGATCCAGCTCCACTTCTTCACCGGCGGCGTCGAGGTCTGGACCACGGGCGAGTTCCGCCGTCCGCCCCGGCTGGGCACGCGCGAGGCCGTGGCGCTCGAGCTGGCGCTCCGGTGCCTGCCGCCGGACGGGGGGGCGGCCGAGGGCGGCGCGTCCGGAGGGGGCGGTGCCGCGGTCGAAGGCGACGGCGCCGAGGAGCAGGGTGGCGCGGACCGGGACTCCCTCGCCCGCCGTCTCCTCTCCGGGCTCGCGTCCCTGGAGGCCGACGAGGTGGAGGGGGGCGGCTGGGTCGTCGACCCCGGGCTCCGGGAGATGGAGGGGGCCGGCGCGCCCCTCTTCCGGGCCGCACGCCGGCGGCTTCCCTGCCGGATCGCCTACCTGAAGGAGGGGGCCAAGGCGCCCGAGGAGCGGACCGTCGAGCCGTGGGCGCTGCTCCGGGCGGAGGGGCACTGGTACGCCGTGGGGCGGGATCCGGAGGCCGAGGGCGCGATGGCCGGCTTCGAGGGGCTCCGCGCCTTCCGGCTGGACCGGGTGCTGGAGGCCCGGATCCGGGAGGGCGCCGAGCCCTTCGAGGTGCCCGCGGGCTTCGAGCCCTCCGCCGTGCTCGACGGCGCCCGCATCCACGTGCCGGCCACCGACGAGCGGGCGCGGGTCCGCTACGCGCCCGTGGTCGCCCCCTGGATCCGGGAGTGGGTGGAGGAGTGCTGGGCGGAGGAGGCCGGAGAGGAAGCCGGAGACGCGATGACCGAGGAGTACGACGGCTCCCTCGTCCTGACCCACCCGGTGAGCGACCCCCGCTGGCTGGTGCGCCACGTCCTCTCGCTCGCGGGGGCCGCCGAGGTGCTGGAGCCCGCCGAGCTCCGGGAGGCGGTGCGGGAGGGGGCGGAGCGGGTGGCGGAGGCGCACGGCTCATGATCCGCTCTCAGGGGCTCGACCCCGCGACGGACGAGAGTTCATCCGCGCCGGAACCCATGATATCTTGGGTCTCATGACCGCCCCCCCCCACCCCTCTCCCGGCTCGCCTCCCGACGCCGGACGGATCCTCCCGCTGATCCGGGACGCTCTCGAAGGCGTCCCGGAGGTGGTCTTCGCCTACCTCTTCGGTTCGGTGGCCAAGGGCCGTCCGCGGGAGGGGAGCGACGTCGACGTCGGCGTATTCCTCGACCCGTCCCGGCTGGACTCGCCCGCCGACCGGGCCCGGCGGGCACTCGATCTCGAAGCTTCGATGGAGCGGGCTCTCGGACACCCCGTGCAGGTCGTGCCGCTGAACGACGCGGCCCCCGAGCTCGTCCAGAACGCGCTCCGGGGTCGGCTCGCCTTCTCCCGGGACGAGGGCGCCCGTGTGCGCTTCTACGTGGAGCACTGTCGCCGATACTTCGACATGGCGCATGCCCGGAAGATCTTCGACCGGTACCGGGACCGCCGCATACGGGAGGGCACCTTCGGTGGTGGAAGCGGACACGGTTCGTAGGCTCGTCGCTACGATCGAGGAGCGACTCGCGCGGCTCGAGGCCGTGGCGGGCACCGGTATCGACGAGTACGAGTCCGACCAGGACCTCCAGGACATCGTCGAGAGGAACCTCGAGGTCGCGATCCAGGCGTCGATCGACCTCGGGCTCCACCTCCTGGCCGACCGACCGGAAGCGGCTCCGGCCACCAACCGGCAGGTCTTCGCGCGCCTGGCGGAAGAAGGGATCGTTCCCCGCCCCCTGGGCCAGGAGCTCGAGCGCATGGCGGGCTTCCGCAACCTGCTCGTCCACGGCTACACCGAGCTGCTCGCCGCTCTCGTCCACGAGAACCTCGGCCGGCTCGACGATATCCGGACGTACGTCGGGGCCGTGCGGGATCACCTGGAATCCGAGGGCACCGGGGTCTGATTCCGCGGGTTACGAGGCGGACTCCGAGTCGGGCTCTGCCGGGCTCGACTCCGGGCTCCGCTCCGTCCGCCGGTACAGCTCCTTCCGGTAGGATCGGCCGGTGCTCGCCTCGTACGCCCGCTGCTTCATGTACTTGAGGTCGGACACGGAGTAGTCGGCGGTCTCGGCCTGCGACGCCATCATGTCGAGGTCGGCGGCCTCCTCGACCAGGTCGGGGTCCTCGAGGCCGGACTCCCGGAGCCGCTGGACCGTGCTGCGGAGCGTCTCGGAGGCGGCCTGGAGATCTCCCAGATCGTGCGCCTCGAGCGCCTGCTCGCGGGCCCGGGCGGCGTCCTGGAGCAGGCTCTCGCGCTGGACCTCGGGATCGACGCTCGCCCCCTCGGCCGGCGAGAAGCGGACCGGCAGCTCCACCGTGCGCTTCTCCACGCCGCCCCCGGGGGTGAGGACGTCGGCGCGCACGGTGAGGGTCGCGACCTCGACCTCGGCCTCGTCCGGGTCGGCCGGCACGATCATCTCGACCAGCACGGGCACCGGCTCCCGGGCGTAGAGGTCGCCGGGAAGGAGGCGGAGGCCCGTGGCGGTCTCCTCGCGCGGATAGCCGTGGCGCACCCGCCCGAGGGTGGCCGCCGCACCGGGGCGCACCTCGATCTCCAGGTTCTGGGCCGCGATCGAGACGAGCCCCTCGAGCTCCTCGGCGAAGATCGCCCCGGCCTGGTCCGGCCGCTCGACGTAGTAGGTGCTCCCGCCGCCGGCGTCGGCCATGCCCCGCATCAGGTCCTCGTCGAAGCCCTCGCCGATGCCCACCGTGGTGGTGCTCACGCCCTTCTCGCGGGCCTCCGAGCAGAGCTCCATCAGCTTCACGGGGTCGGTGATTCCGTCGTTGGCGAGCCCGTCGCTCAGCAGCACGATCCGGTTCACGCCGTCCTCCACGAGGTTCGCGGAGACGAGGTCCCGGCCCTTGAGCCAGCCGCCGCTCAGGTTCGTGCTGCCCCCGGGGCGGAGCAGGCGGAGGGCGTCGGCGATCCGGCCCTGCTCCTCGCCCCGGCCGGGCTCGGCCACCATGCGGACCCGGTGGTCGTAGGCGACGACGCTCGCCACGTCGTCCGGGTGGAGGCTCCGGAGGAGGTCCGCGGCCGCCTCCGTCGCCGCCTCCAGCTTGCGGCCCGCCATCGAGCCCGAGCGGTCGAGCACGAGCGAGAGGTTCAGGGGCGTGCGGTCGCCGGCGGCCGGCGGCTTGCCCGAGATCCGGAGGAGGATGCGGACGAGGTGGTGGGCGGCCGAGGCCGCGTCGTCGGGGGAGCGCGAGCCGTCGGGCGGCCCCCCGGGCGGGGGTCCGTCGCCGCTCGAGCCGATGGGGCCGGCCTCGGGGCCGGTCGCGGCGCCGGGGTGCGGGCCGGGGCCGGTCCAGGGCCGGTGGTCGAGGAGGATCTCCGTGTCCATGTGGCCTCCGTGTCGGGGTCGGTGGTGGACACGGAGGATAGCGGGAGGGTGTGACAGTGGGGCCCCGGCCGGTACGTGCGAAGCGGGGCCGTCGCGGTGCCCGGCGGCGGGGCCACGCTCAGCCCTCCAGCACCTCGCCGTCGACCTCGGTCTCGACCTTCCCCGGGTAGAAGCAGAACCAGCCCTCGAGCCGCTCGGCCTCGCCGAAGGGCTCCGGGAGGCTCCACGCCGCGTCCTCGACCCGCTCGCCGCCCACGGTGAGGTGCCAGTGCTGCCCCGCCCCCTTGTACGGGCAGTGCGAGACGTGTTCGCTCCGCTCGAGGAGATCCGTCCGGACATCCCCCGGAGCCAGGTAGTAGCGCGGGGGCAGGCCCGTCTCGAAGAGCATCTCCGGGGCTTCGGACCGGGCGATCACCTCGCCGGCGTGGCGCACCACGACCCGCCGGGAGGAGCGGTGGACGTCGACCCGGTGGTAGGGGTCCCGGGGGTGTGCGTAGACCTTCTCGTCCTCCTGGTACCAGGCGTCCATCTTCCCGTGGAAGAACGCCAGGTGGCCCCCGATCGGGGGCGCGGAGGGGAGCGGGTCCTCGTAGGACCACACCGCGTTCTCCACGACCCGGTCGCCCACCCGCACCGACCAGTAGGAGGCCGTGCCCTTGAAGGGGCACTCCGTGCTGTGGTCGGTCGGCTCCAGGAGGCTGGTGTCGACGTCCTCCGGCCGGAAGTAGAAGACCATCAGGTGGCCCGTCTCGTGGAGCGCCTTCACGTGGCGGCTGTCAGCCACGGTCGTGCCCTCCAGCTCGACCCGGACGCGCTTCGGGAAGTCCTCCCAGTAGAGGACGTGCTCCGGCCCCTCCCGCTCGAAGTTGAACTCGCCCGCGGGCCGAGGGCCGAAGGGGGCGCTGCCGTAGGTCAGGGTCATGGGGAGGTGCTCTCGAGGTCGGGGGGGGCGGGGACGGATGCGGGTCCTCCTCCTGGCGGGAAGCATCGTGCCACGCCATGGGATCGCCCGATGCCCTCCATCAGGTTCGACTCGGGATCCACCAATCCAAGGTTGAGTATTCATCATTGTCCACAATGGTGATCCCCGCGCGGAGCGAGGCATGCGCGTTACGTCGAAGGGACAGGTGACGATTCCCGAGGAGATCCGGAAGCGGCACGGATACCTCCCGGGAACCGAGGTGGAGTTCGTCGAGGTGGACGACCGCGTCGAGATCCGAAGAGTCGACGCGGCCGGCTCCCCCCGCCGGGACCTCGTGGCTCACCTCCGGGGGCGCGCCACCACGGCCATGAGCACCGAGGAGATCCTCTCGCTCACCCGGCCGTAGCGGACCACGACGGCCTGATCCAGGTCGCGGCCGCTACCGGGAGGGTCCACCGTCGCCGACCTCCCCCGAAGGGAGGCTCCGCCGTCGTTGTTCTCACCCGAAGGGAGGGTCCGCCGTCGGTTGTTCTCACCCGAAGGGAGGGTCCGCCGTCACCCCCTCTCCGGGGCAATCAGCGCAGCGCAGCGCGAAGAGCAGGCGGTAACGAGCAACCAGGATGCGCTGCGATGCTTAGCGAGGCCCGAACCCCAGACTCCCGCGAGAGGCCGAGCGGCCCCGGAGAGGGGGTGACGGCGGACCCTCCCGCAGCTCCCCCGAGCGGCCCCGGAGAGGGGGTGACGGCGGGCCCTCCCGCAGCTCCCCCGAGCGGCCCCGGAGAGGGGGTGACGGCGGGCCCTCCC
>CAYPDV010000025.1:20547-25950 GCA_964409525.1 uncultured Gemmatimonadaceae bacterium | reverse complement strand
CCCTCCCGCAGCTCCCCCGAGCGGCCCCGGAGAGGGGGTGACGGCGGGCCCTCCCGCAGCTCCCCCGAGCGGCCCCGGAGAGGGGGCCTATGGCGCGGCCCGCCCCCGCAGCCACGCCTCCAGCCCTCGCACGTGCGCCCGCGCGATCCGCCGCTGCCCCTCCTCCGTCTTCAGGAAGGCCTCGTGCTCGGGGATCATCATGTAGGCGGTCTCGGTCAGGATCGCCGGCGCCCAGGTGAAGCGCGCCTGGTGGAGGTCGGCGCGGCCGACCCCGAGGTCGCGGAGCCCGAGCTCGGCCAGAAGCTCCCGGTGGACGGCGCGCGCGAGGCCGGCGCTGTTCGCGTGGTTGTAGTAGACGCTGGTGCCGGCGTTCTCGAACGGGTCCACGCCGTCGGGAAAGGCGTTGTTGTGGACGCTGATCCAGACGTCCACGTCCTCGGCCCTGGCCAGGTTCGTCCGCTCCACCAGCGAGACGGTGGCGTCGGTGGTCCGCGTCATCACCACCCGGGCGCCCCGGGTCTCCAGCTCGTCCCGTAGCGCCAGGGTGATGCCGAGATTGGCGTCGGCCTCGGTGAATCCGGTGGGACCCATCGTCGTGCGGTCCTCGCCGCCGTGGCCGGCGTCGACGCCGACCGTGAGGCCCCGGAGCGGCGCCTCCGGGTCGACGGCCGGCGGCCGGCGGAGCCGGAGCACCAGGTCGTCCGCCTCGCTCCGGAAGGTCTCGTAGCCCCAGGGCAGGGCCGACAGTCGGAGGTCCAGCCGGAAGAGCCGGTCGGCCGGCTGGCTCCACTCGCCCCGCACCACATACGGATCCAGGCGGCCGTGCTGGAGGAAGTTCACCCGGCTGAGCCCGCCGTAGACGGTGAGCGTGACCGAGCGCTCCGCTTCGTCCACCCGGTAGGGCAGCCGCCGGTCCGTGGCCAGGTGGACGTCCACGTGCTCGGGGCCGGGGGCCATGCGCACGGTGGCGATCCGCGCCTCGGGAGGCGCCGCGCCGGGAGGACGGAGCTCGATGTCCCAGGTGGGCGTCCACGCGCTCAGGTCGTCGGTCAGCCGCACCCGGTACGCCGCCTCCCGCTCGCCGGTGATCTCGAGCTCGGTGCCGTTGGGCCAGACGTAGTGGTACGGCCCGCCCCCGGGACCGGGACGGGCGATCACGTGAGCGTCGCCGTTCCGCTCCGGGGGCCGGGGATCGAGCGCCCGACCGACCCGCGGCCGGTCCGGATCGACCAGGAGCAGGTTGAGCTCGACCGGGCGGCGCACCGTCTGCCCGTCGACGGTGAGCTCGACGTGGGGGGGCCGGTCGGCCGCTGCCCCGCCGCCCGCCGGTCGCTCCTCGGTGGCCAGCGCCGGCCAGGCGACCGCCGTGTCGGCGGACACGATCCGGCGCGCCGTGAAGAAGCCCCGGTAGGGCACGAGGCGGTCCTCGTCGGCGGTGTCGGCCGGAGCCGGCCGCTCGACGTCGGCGGGCGGGATCATCTCGAAGTCCGTGGCGCCCTCCCCGGCCGGGGCGCCCTCGACGAGCGGCACCCGGACGCCGTCGGCGAAGACGAGCCGTGCCGTGCCGCCCGGGGTGCCCCGGAAGCTCGCCTCGATGCGCTCGCCGGGAAGGGCCATCCACCCCCCGGACGGCCGGACCGAGCCCGGATCGATCACGACGTCCCCCGCCGGGAGGGCCGGCGGGACCGGGACCTCCACCTCCAGCGTCTCCTCCCGCCCGTCGAGCGTGGCGCGCAGGCGGTAGACCCCGTCCGGCGGCACGGGCGGGAAGGCGAGGAACCCGCCGTTCGGCCGCACGTCGACCTCCGTGCCGTCGATCCAGACGCGGGCGTCCCCGCTCCCGGCCGAGCCGAAGACGAAGGTCCGGTCGCGGGTGGCGATGGCCACGCCCGGCCGGGGGTAGCTCACGCGGAGGTCCAGCGGCCCCTCCACCCGGGGGATCGGCGGGAGGCCGCCCTCCAGCGTCCCGGCCCCGACGGGGGCGGGCGCCGGCTCCCGCGCGTCCGGCTGCGGGGCGTCCGGGACGGGAGCCCCCGGGGGCGGCGGGGCGTCCGGCGAGCGGCCGTCCGTCACCGGCCCGGCGCACGCGGTGAGGGCGACGAGCGCGGCCGCGGTCAGGACCGCGGCGGAGACCACGGCGGAGACCTCCGTGAGACGGCGGCGGCTCGCCGTCACCCGCGCGGATCCATGATCGGTCGAAGACATGCCCCGCGGAGGTTGCACGAAGCACGCCGATCGCCCCTTCCGGGTCTGGCGGGAGGAGTCTCCTGAACATTGCTATGGGTGACGTTTCCCGTCATCATTAACTAGGGCCTCTCCGTCCTGCCGACCCCCGGCGCAGACTTCCATGAGTTCTTCCGGGAACACCTTCATGCGCCTCATCCGCGAGCTCCACCGCCGCTCTCTCTGGCAGGTGCTCGCGATCTACGTGGCGGCGTCGTGGGCCGTGCTCGAGGCCGCCGACGTGCTGATCGAGCGGCTCTCGCTGCCCGAGTGGATCTACGGCCTGGCGATCATCCTCCTCCTGATCGGCCTGCCCGTCGTGCTGGGCACGGCCTTCATCCAGGAGGGCGGCCCGAAGGACGAGCGGGACGCTTCGCCCGGCCTCCCGGACACCCCTTCCAGCCAGCCGCTGCCCGGACCGGGCGTTCCCGGGCGTCTGCTGACCTGGCGGAACGCCGCCTTCGGGGGTCTGGGAGCCTCCTTCCTCTGGGCCGTGATCGTCGGGGGCTGGCTCGTGTTCGGGGGCAACGGGACGGGAGCCGAGGCGAGCGCCGGCGAGCGCTCCCTCGAGGTCGAGCGCTCCGTCGCCGTGCTCCCCTTCACGAACATGAGCGGGGACGAGGAGAACGAGTACTTCTCGGACGGCATCACCGAGGAGATCCTGAACGCCCTGGCCCAGCTGCCGGACCTCCGGGTGCCGGGCCGGACCTCTTCCTTCAGCTTCAAGAACACCGACCTCAGGATCTCCCAGATCGCGGACACCCTCGGCGTGACGCACGTGCTGGAGGGCAGCGTCCGGAAGTCCGGAAACCGGGTCCGCATCACCGCGCAGCTCGTCGACGCCCGCCATGACGAGCACCTCTGGTCCGAGACGTACGACCGCGGCCTCGAGGACGTCTTCGCCGTGCAGACGGAGATCGCCCGCGCCATCAGCGCCGCGCTCGAGATCCGACTCGGCCAGGACGACGAGACGCGTCTCGCCGACGGCGGCACGACGAGCCCGGAGGCCCACGACCACTACCTCAGGGGACGCCACTTCTGGAACCAGCGGACGTCCCGGAGCCTCCGGCGGGCGGCCGAGCACTTCGGCCGGGCCCTCGAGCTGGACTCCACGTACGCGGAGGCGTGGTCGGGCCTGGCCGACACGTACTCGGTGATGTCGTTCTACGCCTACATGGACACGGTCGCCCTCGACCTCGCCGATCTCCGGGAGCGGGCGCTGGCGGCGGCGAGGCGCGCCGTCGAGCTCGGCCCGGACATGACGACCAGCCGCACCTCGCTCGCCTACGCCCACTTCTTCGACGGGAACTGGGAGGACGCCGAGCGGGAGTTCCGGAGGGCGATCGAGCTGAACCCCGGCTACGCCACCGCCCACCAGTGGTACGGCGAGTTCCTGGCCTACACGGGCCGCGCCGAGGCGGGGATCCCCCACTCCCGACGCGCGGTGGAGCTGGACCCGATCTCGAAGATCATGCACCGGGACCTCGCCCACGTGCTGCTCCTCGCCGGGCGCGACGAGGAGGCGGTGCGGCAGGCCCGGCACACCGTCGAGCTCGACCCGTCCTGGGCCCACGGCGTGGGCCATCTCGCGAGGGCCCTGTTCGAGACCGGCCGCTACGACGAGAGCCTGGAGCAGATCCTGGAGGGCGCGCGCCTGGCCGGGGCCGACACGGCCGGGATCCGGCAGGTCCACCGATGCCTGGTCCGGTACCGGGAGACCGGGGAAGCCCAGCGCTGCGGTCCCCGGCCGGAAGGGGCGCACGAATTCTTCGAGGAGGGGCGGCGGGAGGAAGGCCTCCGGGCCTTGGAGCGGCACATCCGGGGGGGGAACTTCGACTCCCGCACCCTCGCCCTGCTGCACGAGAACTGGGGAAGCTCGGACCTGCTGCGCGAGGACCGCCGCTACCGGGAGCTGATGGAGGAGATCGGCATCACCTGGTGAGGAGCGGCAGGCGGAGCGTGAAGGCGCTCCCCTCGCCGGGTGTGCTCGCCACGGTCACCTCCCCGCCGAGGAGCGCGGCCAGCCTGCGGCTGATCGTGAGGCCGAGGCCGGTGCCCGCCCGGGCGCGGGCGGCCGCGCCCGGCCCCTGCTCGAACGGCTCGAAGATCTCGTCGAGCAGAGCCGGGGGGATGCCCGGACCGGTGTCCCGGACGACGAGGTCGATCGTCTCCGCTCCGCGCCGGACCTCCACCTCCACCGATCCCTCGTCGGTGTACTTGAGAGCGTTGCCGAGCAGGTTCGTGAGGATCTGGCGGACCTTGGCCCCGTCCGTCCGGAGGACGAGGGGCTCGTCGGAGCCCGAGACCCGGAGCGCGAGGCGTTTCGCATCCGCCTCGTAGCGGAGCATCTCGACGACCCCGCGAGCCAGCGCGGCGACGTCGACCTCCTCCCGGTGCACCTCGACCTTGTCCGCCTCGGCGCGGCTGAACGTGAGGATCTCCTCGATGATCTCGACGAGGTGCCACGCCCCGGCACGGATGCGCGTCAGGTGCTTCTTCTGATCCGGGTTCACGGGGCCGGGGACCCCGGAGTCGAGGAGGTCGGCGAGCCCGATCACCGCGTTCAGCGGCGTGCGGAGCTCGTGGCTCATGGTCGAGAGGAACTGGCTCTTCACCTCGTTCGCCCGCTCGGCCTCCCTCTTCGCCTGGACCAGCGCCTTCTCCGCCCGCCGGCGCTCGGTGATGTCCTTGAAGAGGACCGCGACGTTCCGCTCCTCCGGATCGCCGACCCGGAAGGCGTAGACGTCGTACCAGCGTCCGAGCTCCTTCGCCTCGTTCGTGAAGCGCTCCGGCTCTCCGGTCCGGGCGACGCGCCCGTAGATCTCGAACCAGTGGTCCTCGTGCTCGGGAACGAGGTCCCGGACCTTCCGCCCCTCGGCGTCGTGGAGGCCCGTGTGCTGGACGAAGGCCGGGTTCGTCTCGAGGAACCGGTAATCGACGGGCCGGCCGTCCGCGTCGAAGAGGACCTCGACGATGCAGAACCCCTCGTCGATCGCCTCGAAGAGGTCGCGGTAGCGCGCCTCGCTGGCGTGGAGGGCCGCCTCCGACGCCTCCGACGGGTCCGAAGGGTCCGAAGGGTCGATCTCCTCCGGACGGGGCGGGGCGTCCGTCGTCCTCGGAAGGGGCGCTCCGGCGTCGCCGTCGTCGGGAAGCGCGTCGGTGCCGTCGGGAAGCGCGTCG
>CAYPDV010000025.1:12605-20447 GCA_964409525.1 uncultured Gemmatimonadaceae bacterium | reverse complement strand
CGTCGGGAAGCGCGTCGGTGCCGTCGGGAAGCGCGTCGCCGTCGTCGGGAAGCGGGAGCGGACCGTCCGCCCCCGCGGGCTCGGATGGGAGATCCTCTCCCGCGGCTTCGAGATCCGACATGATCGACGTGTGGGTGGAGGAGATCGAAGGGAGGAGGTCGATGAGTTGCATTTCCCGCGCCATCGGGAAGGCTCGGGGCCGGTGGCGGAACCATCCGGCGCGAAGACAGTTAATAGGATGGACCCGCCCGAGGAGAAGCCGTGACCGATCCAGCCACCGCGGAGCCCACCCGCATCCGCATCCACCTCACCGCTTCGGCCCTCGACGAGATCCGGGAGATGCTCGTCGATGCCGGCGTCGAGCGGGAGGGAGGCCTGCGGCTGACCGCGAGGAACGGAGCCGGCTGCTCGGCGCCGCTGCAGTTCGGCATGTTCCTCGAGGAGGCTCCCGCGGAGGACGACGCGGTGCTCACCACGGAAGACGTGCGGATCTTCCTGAGCCCCACCGACGCCTGGGCATTGGACGGCCTGGTGGTCGACTACGTCTCCTCGCCCCACCTGGGCGAGGGCTTCGCCTTCCGCCACCCGAGCGGAGCGGGCCGGCGGAGCTGCTGAGGCGAGACGCCGGGGGCTGATCGGACCGAAGCCGTCCGGCTCGTCGCTAGCTCGCCTCGCCCAGCGCCCCGATCTCCCGCTCCGCGGCCTCCCACGCCTCGAGCAGCCGGGCCGCCTCGTCCTGGAGCCCGGAGCGCTCCCGCTCCAGCTCCGCGACATCGTCGGCCGGCGTGCGGTCGTAGTAGCCCGGGCGGGCGAAGGTCTCCTCGATCCGGGCGATCCGCTCCTCGGCGGCCTGGACCCGGCCGGCGAGCTCGTCGGAGCGCTCCTTGAGGCGACGCCGGCGCTTCGCCGGGCTCTCGCCGCCGGAGCCGTTGCCGCCGCTTCCGCCGCGTCCGGGAGCTCCGCTGCGCCTGCCGGACCGGTCGCCCGTGCCCGATCCCTTCCCGGTGCCCGACGGCTTCCCGTTGCCCGACGCGGCCTCCGCCCCCTTGCGCGCCCGCTTCTTCCGGCGGCGCGCCTTCAGCACCACGGTGTCGGCGTCGAGGTGGTCGTCGCCGCAGGCGTGGACGTACTCGTCGTAGGTGCCCCGGTAATCGCGGACGTCGTCGGGGGTGATCTCGACGATCCGGGTGGCCAGCTTACGGACGAACCAGCGGTCGTGGGACACCAGGATCAGCGTGCCCTCGTACGACTCCAGCTCCTCCACCAGCGCCTCGATCGACTCGAGGTCCAGATGGTTGGTGGGCTCGTCCAGCACCAGCACGTTCGGCCGATCCATCATCAGCCGGCTGAAGACCAGGCGCGCGGCCTCGCCCCCGGAGAGCGCGTCCAGCGACTTGGCCCCGTCGTCGCCCGACAGCAGCATCAGCCCCATCTGGCCGCGCACGAAGCCGCGGTCCCTGCCGGGGCAGAAGCTCCACAGCCACTCCTCGGCGCTCCGGTCCGAGCCCTCGAGCTGCTCGTGGTGGTCCTGGGCGAAGTAGCCGGGATGCGTCTCGTAACCCCATTCGACCGCCCCCTCGTCGGCCCGAAGATCTCCCATGACGATCTTGAGCAGGGTGGACTTCCCGATCCCGTTGGGGCCCATGATCGCGACGCGCTCGCCGCGGTGGACGGTGAGGTCGACGCCGTGGAGCACCCGGTTGTCGCCGAAGGCCTTCTTCACCCCCTCGACCTTGAGCACCTCCTTCCCGCTCGGGCGCTGCGGCTCGAAGCGGAAGGTGGGGTACCGCCGGGAGGTGCCGGGAAGCTCGTCCAGGCTCTCCGCCTTCTTCTCGATCATGCGCGCCTTGCTCTGCGCCTGCCGCGCCTTGCTCGCCTTCGCGCGGAAGCGGTCGACGAACTCCTGGTGGTGGGCGATCTCCTTCTCGCGGGTCTCGATCTCCTTCTCCCGCCGCTCCCGCTCCTCCTTCTTGAGCGTGAGGAAGTCGGTGTAGTTGCCAGGGTAGAGGGTGACCGTCCGGTAGTCGACGTCGAGGATTTGCGTGGAGACGTTGTCCAGGAAGCGGTGGTCGTGGGAGATGATCACGACCGGCCCCTCGAAGTCGCGGAGGAACTTCTCCAGCCAGCGGATCGAGAGGATGTCCAGGTGGTTGGTGGGCTCGTCCAGGAGCAGGACGTCGGGGGCGCCGGCCAGCGTCTGCGCCAGGAGCACCCGCAGCTTGAAGCCGCCCGAGAGCGTGGAGAGGGGGTTCCGGTGCACCTCGGCCGGGATGCCCAGCCCCTCGAGGATCGCCCCCGCCCGCGCCTCGGCCGCGTAGCCGTCGTGGCGCTGCACCGTCTCCTCGAGCACCGAGAAGCGGTCCGCGTCGAACTCGCCGCCGTCGCTCACGCTGGCCAGCAGCGCCTCCTTCTCGACCATCGCCTCCCAGAGCTCCGGGTTGCCCATCATGGCCACCCCGAGGATCTCGGTGTCCTCGTAGAGGAACTGGTCCTGGCGGAGCACACCCAGCCGGAGCGCCTTCGGAACGGAGACGGATCCCTCGTCGGGATCGAGGTCGCCGGCGAGGATGTTCAGCAGCGTCGTCTTGCCCGACCCGTTGGCGCCCACGAGCCCGTAGCGCTCCCCCGCGTTGAGCTGGAAGGAGGCGTCCTCGAAGAGCGTCTGGCCGCCGAAGGAGCGGGCGAGATTGGAGACGGAGATCATGCCTGGAATCTAACGGCGGACCTCCGGGGTCTGTAGGGCCGGGGCCACGACGATCGGCCGGCTCGCGCGCGCGCGGCCGGCTTGCTCCGGGTATCGAGAACGATTATTGATAAGCGGAGCCGAGGAGCCCCGGGCCCCACCCCGAAGACGAGGAGACACCATGGACGCAGCGGTCAGGAAAGCGCTCAGCCGACAGATCACCGAGGAGTTCCACGCGGCTTATCTCTACCTGGCCATGGCGGCCCACTTCGAGCTGGAGAGCCTGGACGGCTTCGGCCGCTGGATGCGGCTCCAGTCCGACGAGGAGATCGGCCACGGGATGCGGCTCTTCGACTACCTCATCGAGCGGGGCGAGAAGGTGGACCTGGGCGCGATCGAGTCGCCCACGAACAGCTTCGGCGCACCGCTCGAGGTGTTCGAGAAGGCGCTGGCCCACGAGGAGAGGGTCAGCGAGATGATCCACGAGCTCTACGACCTGGCGCTGGAGAAGCACGACCACGCCACGCAGCTCCAGCTCCAGTGGTTCGTGACCGAGCAGGTCGAGGAGGAGGACCTGGTCGGCAGCGTGGTCGACCGGGTGCGGATGGCCGGCGACGACCGGGCCGCCCTCCTGATGCTGGACAAGGAGCTCGGGAGCCGGACGGACGAGGAGGGCTGAGGCCTACTTGTAGGCCACCGCCGCGCTCGCGGGCCCCGCGAGCGGGATCACCTCCGTCCGACGAAAGCCGACCTCACGGCACCAGCCGTCGTAGTCGGCGCCGGTGAAGTCGAAGGAGTCGCCGAACTCGACGAGCATGTTGAGCGACATCATGAGGCCGAAGACGTTCTCGCGGCGCTCGTCGTCGATCAGGTGCTCGATGGCGATCAGCGCGCCCCCCTCCGGGAGCGCGTCCCAGGCGGAGCGCAGCAGGTGCATCTTCCCCTCCAGGTTCCAGTCGTGGAGGATCATGCCCATGGTGACGACGTCCGCTTCCGGGATCGGATCGCGGAAGAAGTCGAGGCGGCACACCTCGACGCGGTCTTCCAGCCCCGCCGCATCGATCGAGCGGCGGGCGATCGGCTCGACCGGCGGCAGATCGCAGGTGATGCACCGCAGATGCGGGTGGCGGGCCGCGACCGTGCGCGAGAGGAGCCCGGTGGCACCGCCCACGTCGCAGAGGGTCCGGTAGCGCGAGAAATCGAACGCCTCGGCGAGCGCCCGGAAGTTCCCCTTCGAGGCGCCCTCCATGGCTCGCATGAACTGCTCGAGGCGGGCGGGATCCGAGTAGAGCTCGTCGAACATCGGCTCACCGGTGTGCTTGATCTCGTTCTGCGGCTTGCCGGTGCGGAGCCCCTCGGTCAGGTCGCCCCAGAACGGGTAGAGGCGGGAGTTCGCCATCTCGAGCAGCCCGCCGACGTAGTCCTCGCCGTTCCGGTCGAGGAAGGTCGCCGTGTCGGGCGTGTTCGCGTAGCGGGCCTCCTTTCCGAGCCCCTCCCGCTCCAGGAAGCCCATCGCCACCAGC
The DNA here is from genome assembly GCA_964409525.1 of uncultured Gemmatimonadaceae bacterium. Classification (GTDB taxonomy): domain Bacteria; phylum Gemmatimonadota; class Gemmatimonadetes; order Longimicrobiales; family Gaopeijiaceae; genus CAYPDV01. Next base: position 16,241 of record CAYPDV010000025.1, on the reverse strand, counting down.
CCGTCCAGGAAGTCGAGGGTGGCCCGGGGGTGGAGGCCGAGCCCCTCCTCGAGGTCGCTGCCCGTGCGCGCCCCCTCGCCGAGCACCGTGAAGAGCCCGAGCTCGACCGCCGAGAGGAGGGTCTTCGCCGGCCAGAAGCCCATGCCCACCTCCATGATGCGGGCGGGAGTGACTTGCGGGGCGGAGGCCGGCGCGGAGGCCGGGGCGGAGCCGGACTCGGGAGTGGCGACGGAGCCGGGCTCGGGAGTGGCGGCGGAGCCGGATGCGGGAGCGGGGGATTCCATGGCAGTCTGGCGGGGAGGGGGGCAACGTCCGCTGCGGCGCGGGGGGCAACAGTATACGCGCGCGGAGCAGATCGGGCGAGCGGCGCGTCGTGTATCCGTTTTTCGCCTCGAGAGATCGTTCCGCCTGGAACGTTCCAACCGGAAGGAATCGCGAGGATCCAGGCGGGGGATGGTTCCGCCTGGAACGTTCCAGGCGGAACGATCGCAAAACCGGAAAAAGGACACTCCAACCCCTCCCCCGGAGGACCTGAGCTCCGATGCGGCGCCGGAACCGACCCGGGCCCGCTCCGAAACAGAGCCGCCCCGGGGCGCGGGGCGCGCCGCCGGGGCGGTCTCCTTCGAAGCCGCCGGTGATCTCAGGCGATCTCGACCAGCTCCAGGTCGAACGTCAGCTCCTTGCCGGCGAGCGGATGGTTCGCGTCGAGCCGGAGGTGGTCGTCCGCGATCTCGGCCACCGTCACCTGGAAGTTCTGGCCGTCCTGGGTCTGCATCTGCAGGCGCTGGCCGACCTCCGGATCCATGTCGGCCGGGACCTGGTCCTTCGAGACCGTCAGGATGAGGTCGTCGCGGGGCGCCCCGTAGGCGTCGTCGGGCGGGATGGTGGCGGTCTTCTCCTCGCCCTCCTCCATGCCCTCCACGGCGCTCTCGAAGCCCGGGATGACGGCTTCCTCACCCAGGGTGATCTCGAGGGGCTCCCGGTTGCGGGACGTGTCGAACACCGTGCCGTCCTTGAGGCGGCCGGTGTAGTGGACGCGAACGGTATCGCCGGTGCTGGCGCTGCTCATCATGGAATCCTTCATCGCGAGGTCACGGATCTCTGAATGGGGTTCAACACTGGAGGCGGCCCGACGGTCCGGTGCAGGAGGTGCGTGGGAGCTCGGCCGCAGCCGGTGGGGAGGCTCCGGCCAGCGCGGTGGGGACGGGGCCGCCCGGCCGCTGGGCGGCGGAGTTCCGCTGCGGTTATCATGGATCCGTGACCGACGCGCCGCCCCCGCCCCCGTACCGCTCCGGCCTTCCCCTGCTCGGGAGCCGCCTCGACTTCCGGCGGGGCCCGCTGGCTTTCTTCGAGGAGCTCCGCGACAGCCAGGGCGACGTGGTCCGGTACGACCAGGTCCGGGTGCGCTGCTGCCATCTGGCGCACCCCGACGCGATCCACGAGGTGCTCCAGGAGAAGGCGGACGCCTTCCGGAAGTCCTTCGACCTCCAGGAGCTGCGCGTGGTGCTCGGCCGGGGACTCCTGACCTCCGAGCCGCCGCTCTGGACCTCCGAGCGCGAGCGGGTCCAGCCCGGCTTCCGTCACGAGCGCCTGGAGGCCTACGCCGCCGCCATGGTGAGCCGGACGCGGGAGGCGGCCGGGGAGTGGCGCGAGGGCGAGCCGCTCGACGTGCACGCGTCGATGATGCGGATGACGCTCCGGATCGTCACGGACGCGCTGCTCGGCGTGGAGCTCTCGGCCGAGGAGGAGCGCGAGGTCGGCGAGGCGCTGGACGGAGTGATGCGCCGCTTCGCGCACCTGCTCACGGGACCGGTGGTGCCGGCGCCGCTCCACTGGCCCTGGCCCTTCAACCGGAAGCTCCGCCGAGCAGCGAGGAGCCTGGAGCGGGTGGCCGAGCGGCTGATCGAGCGCCGGAGGGAGCGGGGCCCCGAGGGCGGCCCGCCCGAGGATCTCCTGGGAGACCTCCTCTTCGGCGAGGATCCGCCCGGCCCGGAGCTCCTGGTGGACGAGGTGCTGACGCTGCTCCTGGCCGGGCACGAGACCACCGCCCTGGCCCTGTCGTGGACCTTCCACCTGCTGGCCCAGCACCCCGAGGCGGCCCGGCGGGTGGCGGAGGAGGCCGAGGAGGTGTGGGGACGGCGCTCGGGGCCCGGGGAGGGGAGGGTGGGGCCCGTCGCGACGGACCTGTCCGAGCTCCGGTGGACTCGCCAGGTGCTCCAGGAGGCGATGCGGCTGTACCCGCCGGCGTGGGGCATCGGCCGGGAGGCCGTCCGCGACGTGGAGGTGGCCGGCCGGCGGATCCCCCGGGGCACGCAGGTCTACATGATCCAATGGCTGGTGCACCGCGACCCGCGCTTCTTCGCCGAGCCCGAGCGCTTCCGGCCGGAGCGGTGGGACAGCGGGTCCGGGGCCGGCGGCGGCCCGGCGGCCGAGCGGCGCGCGTACTTCCCCTTCGGCGGCGGGCCGAGGAATTGCGTGGGGAGCGGCTTCGCCCTGATGGAGGCGACGCTGGCCCTCTCCATGCTGGCCAGGGACTGGCGGCTGGACCGGGTGGAGGACCACCCGGTCGAGCTCGAGCTCGCAGTCACGCTCCGGCCCCGGCACGGACTGCGGATGGTGCCGCGGCGGCGGCCGGGCGGCCGCGGTGCCGCGGCGGGAGAGGCAGCGCGGGGAGGTGCCGCGGCGGGAGGAGCCGCGGCGGGATGAGCGGCGGCGGGATGAAGCGGACGGTCACGATTTCCCCCTGGAGGACGGCGCTATGATTCTGGTGACGGGAGCGACGGGGTACCTGGGCGGAGAGGTCTGCCGGCGGCTCAGGGTGGACGGCCGGGAGGTCCGGGGCCTGGTCCGCTCCACCTCGAGCCCCGACCGGGTGGCCGCGCTCCGCGACATGGGGGTCGGGATCGTGCAGGCGGACCTCAAGGATCCGGGCTCGCTGAGGGAGGCGTGCAGCGGCGTGGAGGCGGTGATCTCCGGCGCCACCGCGACCCGCTCGCGCGGGCCCGACGACACGCTCGCCGCCGTCGACCGGGACGGCCAGCAGGACCTGGTGGACGCGGCCGCCGGGGCGGGGGCGGAAGCCTTCGTCTTCGTCTCGTACAGCGGCAACTTCACGAGCGACGACCCGCTGACCCGCGCCAAGCGGAGCGTGGAGCGTCACCTGGCCGGATCGGGGATCCCCCGGACCACGGTGCTCCGCCCCTCGATGTTCATGGAGTCGTGGCTCGCTCCCGCGCTCGGCTTCGATCACCCCGAGGGGAAGGTGACGATCTACGGCACCGGCGAGAACGCGGTCAGCTGGATCTCGCTCGAGGACGTGGCGGCCTTCGCCGTGGCGAGCCTCGAGCACGAGCTGGCGGCCGGGGCCACGCTCGAGCTGGGCGGGCCGGACGACCTGACGCCGCACGAGGTGGTGGCGCTCTTCGAGGAGGTCACCGGCCGCGACTTCGACGTGGTGCACGTGCCGGAGGGGGTGCTCCGGGGCCGGATGGAGCAGGCCGAGGACCCGCTGGACGAGGCGTTCGCCGCGCTCATGCTGGCGTACGCCGCCGGAGACCGGATCGACTCCGCGGAGCTGGCGGACGCGATGGGGGTGCGGAGGACGACGGTGCGCGAGTACGCGGAGCGGGTGGCGGG